>NZ_LN831302.1:313825-627651 GCF_001488575.1 Halobacterium hubeiense | reverse complement strand
CGGCGGCGCCATCATCGCGACGCTGTTCCTCGGCGGCCCGGCGGGACCGTTCCTCCCCGGGTTCGTCTGGTTCACCATCAAGATCTGGGCGGTGTTCCTGTTCACGCAGTGGTGCCGGTCGGCGGTCCCCCGCGTGCGCATCGACCAGATTATCGAGATTGGCTGGAAGGGCCTGCTGGTCCTCTCCTTTGCTAATCTCGTGCTCACCGCAGTTATCCTCGGGGTGCTCGGAATATGATTGGACTACTCAAAGGGATGGCAACGACGATGAAACACGCCCTCGACGGTGACACGTTCACCGTCGAGTACCCGGAGGAAGCGCCGGAAGTCAGTCCGCGCTTCCGCGGCGTGCACAAGTTCAGCCAAGAACGCTGCATCTGGTGTCGCCAGTGCGAGAACGTCTGCCCGAACGACACCATCCAGATCGTGACGGACAAGCAGCGCAACGGCGAGCAGTACAACCTCCACGTCGGCCAGTGCATCTACTGTCGGCTCTGCGAGGAGGTCTGTCCGGTGGACGCGATTCTCCTCACGGAGAACTTCGAGTTCACCGGGGACACGAAACACGACCTCGTGTTCAACAAGGAACAGCTGAAGAACGTGCCGTGGTACAACGACCTCGACCCGCTGGCGTCCCGCGAACCCGACCGGGGAGCGTGGGTCGGCGAAGGCGAAGGCGAGGTCGACTACCAGTAGGCCCGCGCCCGTCTCGAAACCTACAAAGGGCGTATTTGCGAACCACAAGGTGACTGAAATGACGACCGAAACAATCGCGTTCGGGCTGTTCGCGCTGCTCACCGTAGCGTGCAGTCTCGGCGCTGTCCTGGTGCGGGACGTGTGGCACTCCGCGCTGCTGCTCGGCGGCTCGCTGATGAGCTTCGCCGTGCACTACGTGATGCTACAGGCGGAGTTCGTCGCCGCGATGCAGATTCTCGTCTACGTCGGCGGCGTCCTCATCCTCATCACGTTCGCGGTGATGCTCACACGTCAAACTGGAGGTACAGAAGAGGTGACTAACGCATGACGACGCGACCACGGCTGCGCGACCCGTCGACGTTCGTGACGGGCATCGTCGCGGTGGCGCTGTTCGCCGTGCTCGCTGCCGTGTTCCTCGGCGCCGGCTTCGAGGGCGCGGTCGGCTTCGCCGGCGACGCGAACGTCACGGCGACCATCGGCTACGCGCTGATGGGCCTGATGGACGTCGCGACCGAGAACACGGTCGCCAGCGAGAGCTTCCTCGCGGCGTTCATCATCGTCGCGCTACTGTTGGACGCCGCGCTGGAGGGGTCGGTGCTGCTCGCGAGCCGCGACAACGAAGGGGGTGACGGCGAGTAATGGCCGTCGCCGTCGAGTACTACCTCCTGTTGTCCGCGGCCGTGTTCTGCACGGGCGTGTTCGGCGTGCTCACGCGCGAGAACGCGCTCATGTTCCTCATCAGCGTGGAGCTGATGCTGAACTCCGCGAACATCAACCTCGTGGCGTTCTCGCACTTCTACGGGAACCTCACGGGGCAGGTGTTCGCCCTGTTCGTGATGGCGCTGGCCGCGGCGGAGGTCGCCGTCGGCCTCGGCATCGTACTCGTGTTGTACCGCAACTTCGGTGACATCGACGTGCGCGACGCGACGACGATGAGGTGGTAAGATGGTAGGCGCAACTGAACTCACTCCGGCAATTCCGCTGCTACCGTTCGCCGCCTTCCTCGTGGCACTGCTCGTCGGCCACTTCGCGCCGCGGCTGCTGCCGAAGGGCGGCGCGATTCCCGGCATCCTCGCGACCGCCGGGTCGCTGCTGTTGTCCGTCTGGGCGTTCGTCGCCGTCAGCGGCGGCGGCTACCACGCACAGGACATCTACACGTGGGTCGTCGGCCAGAACACGTTCAGCCTCCACTTCGGCGTCCTCGTCGACCCGCTGTCGGCGATGATGCTGGTCATCGTGTCGCTGGTCGCGGTCCTCGTGCACGTGTTCAGCCTCGGGTACATGAACGACGAGGGCGAGACTGGCCTCCCGCGGTACTACGCCGGCCTCGGCCTGTTCACGTTCTCGATGCTGTCGTTCGTCGTCGCGGACAACCTCCTGATGGCGTTCATGTTCTTCGAGCTCGTGGGCCTCTGTTCGTTCCTGCTCATCGGGTTCCACTTCCGGGAGCCCGGCCCGCCGAGCGCCGCGAAGAAGGCGTTCCTCGTGACGCGCTTCGGGGACTACTTCTTCCTCATCGGCGTCGTCGGCATCCTCGCGACGTTCGGCACCGCGCGGTTCGTCGCGGTCGGCGAGGGCGTCCACAGCTTCCCGCACCTCGCCGAGCAGGCGCTGGCGGCCGCGGGCGGCGAGGGCACGATGCCCGAGCACGTCGCGCAGTTCCTCGACGTCGTCGGCATGAAGGCCCAGACGTGGTTCGCGATTCTCGGCCTGCTCGTGCTCGGCGGCGTCGTCGGCAAGTCCGCGCAGTTCCCGCTGCACACGTGGCTCCCCGACGCGATGGAGGGCCCGACGCCCGTCTCCGCGCTCATCCACGCCGCGACGATGGTGGCGGCCGGCGTCTACCTCGTCGCGCGCATGTACGGCTTCTACGCGCTGCTCCCGACCGTCCTCGCGATTATCGCGTTCGTCGGCGGGTTCACCGCGCTGTTCGCCGCGTCGATGGGCGTCGTCAAGGACGAGCTCAAGCAGGTGCTGGCGTACTCCACCATCAGCCAGTACGGCTACATGATGCTCGGGCTCGGCACCGGCGGCTACATCGCCGCGACCTTCCACCTGATGACCCACGCGTTCTTCAAGGCGCTGCTGTTCCTCGGCGCCGGGTCGGTCATCATCGCGATGCACCACAACGAGGACATGTGGGACATGGGCGGCCTCAAGGAGAAGATGCCCGTGACCTACTACACGTTCCTCGCCGGCAGCCTCGCGCTGGCCGGCATCGTGCCGTTCTCCGGCTTCTGGTCGAAGGACGAGATTCTCTACGAGGCGCTCATCTACGGCGCCGGCGACAGCCCGATTCTGCTCGCCGCGTACGCGATGGGCCTGCTCGCGGTCTTCTTCACGGGCTTCTACACGTTCCGGATGGTGTTCCTCACCTTCCACGGCGACGCCCGCAGCGACACCGCCCGCGACCCCCACGGCGTCCGCTGGAACGTCAAGCTCCCGCTGGTCGTCCTCGGGATTCTGGCGGCGACGACCGGCCTCGTGAACATGACGCCGGTCGCGGAGCTCACGGGCCGCCACATCGAGTTCCTCCACCAGTGGCTGGTGATTCCGGAGGCCAGCGACTTCGCCGCGCTCGGCTACGAGCACTACCACCACCTGCTCGAGGACTTCGCCGGCTACCACGCCGCGGACATCGGCCCGCTCGTTCCGGGCGCCGTCTCGCTGGCGCTCGCGCTCGGCGGCGCCGGCCTCGCGTGGGTGCTGTACAACGTCGACTCGCCGACCGAGCACACCGAGAAGCTCGGCGGCGTCAAGACCGTACTGTACAACAACTACTACCAGGACGAGTACCAGGTGTGGCTCGCCGAGGGCGTCACGCTGCCGCTCGCCCGCGCCGCCGACACCTTCGACCAGGGCATCGTCGACGGCGTCGTCAACGGCGTCAGCAGCGTGAGCCTGTTCGCCGGCAGCCGCATCAAGCGGATTCAGGACGGCCTCGTGACGCACTACGCCGCCCTGTTGACGCTGAGTCTGGTCGTCCTCCTGGTGGCCTTCGGCCTCCTCGGGGGGTGGTTCTGAATGTTGATTGAAGCACTCATCGCCGTCACGTTGGTTTCGGCGGTCGCCGTCATGCTCGCGCCCGACAAGGTGGCGGGCAAGCTGGCGTTCGCCCTGAGTCTGCTCCCCGTCGCGGGGAGTCTCTGGATGTTCGCACAGTTCAACGCCAGCGGCAACGCGCTCTTCGAGAGCGGGTCGCTGGCGTTCGAGACGACCGCGAAGTGGATCAGCGTCGGTCCGTACGCGCTCAACTGGCACGTCGGCCTCGACGGCATCAGCATGCCGCTGGTCGTGCTGTCGACGCTGCTGACGTCGCTGGCCATCCTGAGCGCGTGGACGCCGATTCAGGAGCGTCAGAGCCAGTTCTACTCGCTGATGCTGTTCATGCTGGCGAGCCTCCTGGGCGTGTTCACGGCGCTCGACTTCTTCGTGTGGTTCGTGTTCTGGGAGTTCGTGCTCGTGCCGATGTACTTCCTCATCGGCATCTGGGGCGGCCCCCGGCGGAAGTACGCCGCCATCAAGTTCTTCGTGTACACGAACGTCGCCAGCCTCCTGATGTTCATCGGGTTCGTGGCGCTCGTGTTCGCGCTCCCGGTCCAGACGATGGACCTGCCGGCCATCGCGGCCGCGCTCGACGCCGGGAACTTCCAGACGACGTACGGCCTCGGCGCGGAGACGCTGAAGGTCGTCGCGTTCTTCGCGATGTTCATCGGGTTCGCGGTGAAGGTCCCGATGGTCCCGCTGCACACGTGGCTGCCGGACGCCCACGTGCAGGCCCCGACGCCGGCCTCCGTGATGCTGGCGGGGGTGCTCCTGAAGATGGGGACGTACGCGCTGCTGCGGTTCAACTTCACGCTGCTGCCGGGCGTCGCGCGCGACTACGCGGTGCTCATCGCGGCGTTGGCGGTCCTGTCGGTGATTTACGGCGCGATGCTCGCGCTCGCCCAGCAGGACCTCAAGCGCATCGTCGCGTACTCCTCCGTCTCGTCGATGGGGTACGTGCTTCTCGGGCTCGTGGCGTACAACGTCTGGGGGCTCGGCGGCGCGACCTTCCAGATGGTCGCCCACGGCCTCATCTCGGGGCTGATGTTCATGTGCGTCGGCGTCATCTACAACGCCGCCCACACGCGCATGGTCGGCGACCTCTCCGGCATCGCGGACAAGATGCCGGTGACCGCCGCGGTGTTCGTCGCCGCGGCGTTCGGCTACATGGGCCTGCCGCTGATGGCGGGCTTCGCCGGCGAGCTGTTCATCTTCCTCGGCGGCTTCAGCGCCACCTTCCCGTACGCCCAGCTGTTCACGGCGCTGGCGATGTTCGGCATCGTCGTCGTCGCGGGCTACCTGCTGTTCGCGATGCAGCGCGTCCTCTTCGGGCCGTTCAGCGCGGACACGGACTACGACATCGTGCCCGCGGCGCCCCACGACGCGGTCGCCATCGTCGTGCTGGTGGTGCTGGTCGTCGTGCTCGGGACGGTGCCCGAGGTGTTCTATGGCATGATTCAGGACGCGGTCAACCCGATGGTGGACTCGCTGCCGGAGGCAACCGCCTTCCTCACCGGGGGTGAGCTCTGATGGTGGAACTGCCGCCGCTGACGCCCCAGATTCTGCTCGGGCTGACCGCCATCGTGCTGTTCGGCATCGACATCGTCGCGCCCGACACGCGGAAGAACGGGCTGCTGGCGTCGGTGAGCGCCATCGGCACCGTCGCCGCCGCCGCGACCGCGGTGTGGTTCCTTTCGGCCGGCTCGGGCGACTACCGGTTCGTGCAGTTCGACGGCGCGCTCGTCGTGGACGCGTTGAGCCTGTTCTTCGCGTTCGTCGTCGCGAGCGTCGCCACGCTCGTCGTCGTCGCCAGCTACGACTACATCGAGGGCGAGGACCACGTCTCCGAGTACTACTCGCTGGTGTTGCTGGCGGCGACCGGCATGTCGCTGATGGCGTCGGCCAACAGCCTCGTGACCGTGTTCGTCGCGCTGGAGCTGGCGAGCCTGCCGTCGTACGCGCTCGTCTCGTTCCTGAAGACCGACCGCGGCAGCGTCGAAGCCGGCCTGAAGTACTTCCTCATCGGCGCGCTGTCCTCCGCGGTGATGGCGTACGGCATCAGTCTCGTGTACGCCACCACGGGCACGCTCCTGCTGGACGACATCGCCGCCGAGGTCGCCGGCAACCAGTTCGGCGGCGTGCTCGGGCTCGGCATCCTGATGCTCGCCGGCGGCTTCGCGTACAAGACCGCCTCCGTGCCGTTCCACTTCTGGGCGCCGGAGGCCTACGAGGGCGCGCCCGCGCCGATTAGCGCGTTCCTCTCGTCGGCGTCGAAGGCCGCCGGGTTCGCGGTCGCGTTCCGCGTGTTCACGACCGCGTTCCCGCTGGACGTCGTGTCCGCCGTGGCCATCGACTGGTCGATCCTGTTCGCCGCGCTCGCAGTGGTCACGATGACCCTCGGGAACTTCGCGGCGGCCACCCAAGACGAAGTCAAGCGGATGCTCGCGTACTCCTCGATCGGCCACGCGGGCTACGTGCTGATGGGGCTGGCCGCGCTCCAGAGCGGCGCCGCGGACGCGAACTCGTGGGTGCTCGGCGCGTCGATGACCCACCTGCTCGTCTACGGCTTCATGAACACGGGCGCGTTCCTGTTCGTCGCGCTCGTCGAGTACTGGGACGTGGGCCGCACGTTCGAGGACTACAACGGCCTCGCGACCCGCGCTCCGGTGGCGTGCGTCGCGATGACCGTGTTCATGTTCAGCCTCGCCGGCCTCCCGGTCGGCGGCGGCTTCCTCTCGAAGTACCTGCTGTTCGCGGGGACGGTGCAGGCTGGCTTCGCGTGGCTCGCGGCCGTCGCGGCCATCAACAGCGCGCTGTCGCTGTTCTACTACTCGCGAGTCGTGAAAGCCATCTGGATCGAGGACCCCAGCGACGACCTCTCGCTTGACGGGACGCCGACGGGGCTGTACGCCGCCGTCGTCGCCGCCGCCGTCGCGACGGTCGTGTTGCTGGTGGCGTTCGACCCGGTCGCGCAGACCGCCGTCCACGCCGCCGACGTCCTGTTCGCGCTGTAAGCGAACGGGGCACAACGGTACCTTTTAGCGGATTCGGAAGTTATCACGGGCCAACGAATGGTTTCTCGGCTCGTGCTCGGTTGCGGCACGACCGGCCACGCCGTCGTCGAGCACCTCTCACAGCGCCGCGGCGAGCTGTTCGTGCTGGACGGCGACGCGAGCCGCGTGGAGTCGCTGCGCAACGAGAAGGTCGCCGCCGAGGTCCGGGACGTCACCGACCCGGCCGAGATTAGCGGGCTGGAGCGCGACGTCGACGTGGTCGTGGTGGCGACCGACGGCGCGGCCGCGAACCGGCTGGCCGCGGAGGCCGCCCGCGAGGTCTACCCGGACGCCGAACTCGTGGCGTACCTCGGGTTCGAGGCGACCGCCGAGGACCGCGACGCGCTGGCCGCGGTCGCCGACCGCGTCGTCGACCCGGGCGCGGCGGTGCTCGACCACGTCGAGGCGGTCGCGACCGCCGACGACGGCGAGAAACTGCAGGCGCTGCGGGCGACGCTCGAAGGCATCGACGGGACGCTGGGCGTGTTCATGCACGACAACCCCGACCCGGACGCCATCGCGACCGCGGTCGGGCTCTCCCGCATCGCCGAGGAGTTCGGCGTCGAAACGGAGGCGTGTTACTTCGGGGAGATCTCCCACCAGGAGAACCGCGCGTTCGTCAACCTCCTCGACCTCGAAGTGCGGAACGTGACCGCGGGCGAGGAGTTCGACTTCGGCGCCATCGCGCTCGTGGACCACTCCGCGCCCGGCGTCAACGACCAGCTCGACCCCGAGACGGACGTGGACATCGTCGTCGACCACCACCCGCCGAACGACGACGTGGACGCCGACTTCGTGGACATCCGCCCGGAGCTGGGCGCGGCCAGCACGATTCTCGTGGAGTACGTCCGCGGGTTCGGCCTCGACGTCGAGACCGCGGTCGCGACGGCGCTGTTGTACGGTATCCGCGTGGACACCGACGACTTCGCCCGGGAGATTACGACCGACGACTTCGAGGCGGGCGCGTGGCTGCTGGACCGCGCGGACACCGACGTCTTAGAGCGCATCGAGAGCCCGTCGGTGAGCGCGGACACCCTCGACACCATCGCGCGCGGCATCCGGAACCGCGAACTCGACGGCTCCGTGCTGGCGTCCTGCGTCGGCGCCATCTCCGACCGGGACACGCTCGCGCAGGCCGCCGACCGCTTGCTCGCGATGCGGGGCGTGACGGTGACGTTCGTCTACGGCTACACCGACGGCACCATCTACGTGTCGGCGCGCGCCCGCGGCAACGACGTCGACCTCGGCGCGGTGTTGCGGTCGGCGTTCGGCGAGCTGGGGAGCGCGGGCGGCCACGCGGACATGGCCGGCGCGCAGCTCCCGCTGGGGCTGTTCGACGAGGTCGGCGAGGACGCCGAGCACACGCTCACGGAGATGGTCGAGGACGTGGTGGCGACGCGGTTCTTCGAGGAGATTCGCGGGGGGTGAGTTTTTGCCGGTCGACGCGTAACGGACACGTGATGGATTCGGCCCTCGACCACAACGGCGCGAAACCCACGGTCGACGACTACATGACTCGGGACGTCGCGACCGTCTCCCCGGACGACACGGTGCGCGACGTCGCGACGCGCATCTCCGAGAGCGAGCACAACGGCTTCCCGGTGACCGAGGGGCGACGCGTCGAGGGGTTCGTCTCCGCGCGCGACCTCCTGCTCTCCGAGCCGGACGAGCTCGTGTTCAAGGTGATGAGCGACGAGCTCATCGTCGCCCACCCGGAGATGAAGGTGACGGACGCCGCGCGGGTCATCCTCCGGTCGGGCATCCAGAAGCTCCCGGTGGTCGACGACGCGGGCAACCTCGTCGGCATCATCTCGAACTCCGACGTCATCCGCTCGCAGATAGAGCGCGCCACCCCGGAGAAGGTCGGGAAGCTCCAGCGCACGCTGGAGACGATTCACGGCATCGAGGCCACGGAGGAGCGCCGCACCGTCCAGTTGGACGAGCTGGTGCCAACGCAGGGGAAGGTGTACGCCGACGAGCTGGAGGGGCGCCAGTACGAGCTCGAACACGGGCTCGCGGAGCCGCTGGTCGTCATCGACAACGGCGGCGTCGAACTCCTGCTGGCGGACGGCCACCACCGCGTGATGGCCGCCGAGCGCGCGGGCATCGAGGAGATGGACGCCTACGTCATCGCCCTGGAGCGCCGCGTCGACCTCGGGATGGCCCGCACCGCCGACAAGGAGGGGCTGGAGTCGATTTCGGACATCGACGTCGTGGACTACGCCCACCATCCGCTGGTGGAGACCATCGAGCGCCTGCAGTGAATCGGTAGCCGCGTACGCGCCCCACTCACGGCTCGCTTCGAACGTCGACGCCGCTCGCGGCTCCCCGCGACCGCCGTCTTCTCGCAGGCTTCGCCCGCTCGAACGGTCCGAGGGACCTCGTCCCTCGCTACTCTCGATGACGTGGCCTCGCTGCGCTCGGCCACGCCACCGATACCACCGATTCCTTAATGAATCTCCCGGCAAGATTTGGTGGCATGTTCGACGACGAGGAGCTCGCCGCCATCCGCGACGCCCGGGAGGACTGGGAGGACGACACTCTCGACCCCGTGCTGGACGCGTACGGCGAGCGCAAGGAGCGGTTCGCCACCGTCTCCAACGTGGAAGTCGAGCGACTGTACACCCCGGAGGACGTCACGGACCTCGACTACACGGAGGACCTCGGGTTCCCCGGGGAGTTCCCGTACACTCGGGGCGTCTACCCCACGGGCTACCGCGGCCGCACCTGGACGATGCGGCAGTTCGCGGGCTTCGGCACCGCCGAGGAGACCAACGAGCGCTTCCACTACCTCATCGACGAGGGCCAGACCGGCCTCTCGACGGCCTTCGACATGCCCTCCCTGATGGGGCTGGACAGCGACGACCCGATGAGCCTCGGCGAAGTCGGCAAGGAGGGCGTCGCCGTCGACACGCTCCGCGACATGGAGATTCTGTTCGACGGCATCGACCTCTCGGAGGTATCGACCTCGTTCACCATCAATCCGAGCGCGCCGGTGATTTACGCGATGTACCTCGCGGTCGCCGACCAGCAGGGCCTCGACCGCGAGGAGCTCCGGGGCACCCTCCAGAACGACATGCTCAAGGAGTTCATCGCGCAGAAGGAGTGGGTCGTCCCCCCGGAGCCGAGCCTCGACCTCGTGACGGACGTCGTGGAGTACTGCGCGGAGAACACGCCGAAGTTCCACCCCATCTCGGTGTCGGGCTACCACATCCGCGAAGCCGGCTCGACCGCCGTCCAGGAGCTGGCGTTCACGCTCGCGGACGGGTTCGCGTACGTCGAGGACGCCATAGAGCGCGGCTTGGACGTCGACGAGTTCGCGCCACAGCTCTCGTTCTTCTTCAACTCCCACAACTCCATCTTCGAGGAGATAGCGAAGTTCCGCGCCGCCCGCCGCATCTACGCCCGCGTGATGGAGGAACGCTACGGCGCCGAGGCGGAGGCCTCCAAGCAGCTGAAGTTCCACACGCAGACCGCCGGACAGAGCCTGACCGCCCAGCAGCCGCTGAACAACGTCGCCCGCGTCACGCTGCAGGCGCTGGCGGCGGTGCTGGGCGGCTCCCAGAGCGTCCACACGAACTCCTACGACGAGGCGCTCGCGCTCCCCAGCGAGGACGCCGTCCGGGTCGCGCTGCGCACCCAACAGATTATCGCCGAGGAGTCCGGCGCCGCGGACATCGTGGACCCGCTCGGCGGGAGCTTCGCCGTCGAGGCACTCACCGACGAGGTCGAGGAGGAGGCGATGGCGTACATCGACGAAATCGAGGCGAAAGGCGACGGCTCGATTCGGGACGGCGTGCTCGCAGGCATCGAAGAAGGGTACTTCCACCGCGAGATTCAGGAGGCCGCCTACGAGTACCAGTCCCGCGTCGACGACGGCGAGGAGACGGTCGTCGGCGTCAACGCCTACGAGGTCGAGGAGGACACCAGCCCCGACACCCTCCACGTTGACGAGGACGCCACCCGCGAGCGCCAACTCGGCCGGCTGGAGGACGTGAAGGCCGAGCGCGACGACGACGCGGTCGCGGACGCGCTGGACGCGCTCCGCGAGGCCATCGACGGCGACGAGAACACCGTCCCCTACATCGTCGAGGCGGTGAAGGCGTACGCGACGATGGGCGAAATCATGCAGGTGTTCGAGGACGAGTTCGGCGGCTACCAGGAGACCGCGGCGGTCGCCTGATTAGAGGTACGCCGAGTCCCACCGCGTCGCCTTCCGCTTGTTCCCGCAGTCGCTGCACTCCACGCGCCCCATCGAGTCCATCGAGGTGTCCAGCGACCCGCAGTTCGCGCAGTAGAACCCGTAGCGCTCCTCGCGGTCGGTCGTGTTGTACGCCGCGTAGAACGGCGCCTCCGAGCCGCGCTCGCGCTCGTCGTACGCGACGAAGACGGTGTCGCCGTCGACCTCGTGTTCCTCCGTGAGTTCGGCGGCCTCGTCCGCGGGGAGGTTCACGTAGAGGTGTTCGGTGTACGTCTCCCCGGCGATGTCGAGCGTGCGCTGGCCGGTGCGCGCGTAGCCGCTCGCCTGGTAGAACTCGTTGCCCGCGCGGTTCGCCGCGAGCACGCGGCCCTCCACGCGGTTCGCGCCGCGCTCCAACAGTTCGGTCTCCGTGCGTTCGAGCAGCCGGCCGCCGAGCCCGCGGTCCCGGTGGTCGGGGTGGACGTGCAGCCACTGGATGGCGGCGACGCCGTCCGCGGAGTCCGGGGACTGCTCGCCGGTCGGCTGCCGGACGTCGAGTTCGCTCTCGGAGAATGCGACCACCTCGTCGCTGTCCACGACGACGAGGTAGACGACGTCGTCGGCGTCGAGGCGGTCGGCGAGGCGGTCCGCGCCGTACCACTCGTCGGCCGCGGCCGCGACGATGTCCTCGCCGAGCTGGCCGGCGTAGGTCGCTTCGAGTGACGCGTCCGCCACGCGCCGGATGCCGTCTGCGTCGTCGTGAGTGGCTTCCCGGACTTTCATGCCCACTACATGTCGTTCCACCCACTAATACCTACTCGCGCCCGGAGCGGTCAGGCGTCGGCGCGCCCGGAGACGTAGACGATGGCCAGCAGGCCGACGCCCAGCATGAAGCCCACGGAGACGACGCCGAACGCCGCGAGGTTCAGGGGGTTCAGCTGGAACGTAATCGGGCCGATGGCGCCGTAGGACGCGCCCGACCCCTCCACGAGCGGCCCCGCGGGGCCGCCGCCGTCGCCGTAGACGATGATGCCGAGCACGTAGCCGAACAGGCCGGCGACGGCGACCGCGGAGACGTACATCCACACCACCACTCGTCGACCGCGCGTGTCGGGTTCGCTCACGCGTCCTCGTTGGCGGCGGAGTGGGTAGCCTTTTGCGGTGTCGCCGCCAACGGACCGCGTATGGAAGACAAGGAGATACTGTTCGCGGTGCTGGCGGGTATCGCACTCCTGATGTTCCTGACCGGCTTCGTGCTCGTTCTCGCGTAGAAAAGCTCGCGCGTCTCAGTCCGCGGACTGGGCGTCGTCGGGCTCGCCGCCGTCCGTCGCCGGGACCGGCGAGTCACGCTGTTGCTCGTACCACTCCCAGTCGTTGGTGAGCTGGTCGGTGTTCTCGAGGTTCCACGGGTCGCCGCTGTCGACCTTCGGCCCCTCTTTCCAGGAGACGACCATGTTCCACACCCACAGCAGGGTGCTGATGGCGATGAGGAACGCGCCCGCGGTCGCGATCTGGTGGGCGGTGACGAACTGCGGGAGGTAGGTCGCGTACCGCCGCGGCATGCCGCCGTAGCCGAGCCACAGCATCGCGAGGAAGGTCAGGTTCGACCCGACGAGGCCGAGCCAGAAGTGCGCGTGCGCGAGCTTCTTCTGGTACATGCGGCCGGTGACCATCGGGAACCAGTAGTAGGTGCCCGCGAACAGCGCGAACCCGATGGCGCCGTAGACGATGAAGTGGAAGTGACCGACGACGTAGTAGGTGTCGTGGAGGATGAGGTCCACGGGGATGGCGGCGAGGAAGATGCCGGTGACGCCGCCGATGATGAAGTTCTGGACGAAGCCGATGCAGAACAGCATCGGCGCGGTCAGGCGGAGCTTCCCGTTCCACATCGTGGTGATCCAGTTGAACACCTTCACCGCGGACGGTATCGCAATCGCGAGTGATACCGCCATGAAGCTCGCGCGGAGCCGCGGGTCGATGCCCGTGGTGAACATGTGGTGGGCCCACACGCCGAAACTCAGCACGCCGATGGCCAGCGTCGAGTAGACGACGAACTTGAACCCGAACAGCTTCCGCCCCGAGAACTTCGGCAGGATGAGACTGACCAGTCCCATCGGCGGGAGCACGAGAATGTACACCTCGGGGTGGCCGAAGAACCAGAACAGGTGCTGCCAGAGAATCGGGTCACCGCCGGCGACCGTGAAGAACGTCGTGCCGAAGTTGCGGTCGAGCAGCAGCATGATGAGCGCGCTGCCCAGCAGCGGGAACGCGAACAGGATGAGCCCCGACTGGGTGAGCATCGTCCACGAGAAGATGTCGAGGCTCGGCCAGCCGACGTCGTCCCCGCGCTCGGTGAAGATGGTCGCGACGAAGTTGATGGCGCCCATCGTCGCCGAAACCCCCGTGAGGTGGAGGCCCAGCAGCATCATGTCGATGGCGGGGCTGGACATCTGAATCGACAGCGGCGTGTACATCGTCCAGCTGGTCTGGGCGGTCGCGACGCCGGGAATCAGGAAGCCGCTCCAGACGAGGAGCGCGCCCGGCGGCAGCAGCCAGAACGCGATGGCGTTGATGCGCGGGAACGCCATGTCGTCGGCGCCGATGAGCAGCGGGATGAAGTAGTTCCCGAACGCCGCAATCATCGGCGTCCCGAACAGGAACAGCATCGTGATGCCGTGACTGGTCAGGAGTCCGTTGTACAGCGACGGCCCGATGACGTCCGTCGCGGGCGCGGCGAGTTCGACGCGCATCAGGAGCACGGCGAGTCCACCCCAGACGAACGCGATGGCGCCGTACGCGCCGTAGAGAATCCCGATGTCCTTGTGGTCGACCGTCGTGAGCCACCGGACGATGCCGCCCGGCTTCTCTTCGTGTCCGTGTTCGGTGCGCTCCCCGAGCGCACCGCCGACGTCGCTGAGAGGCGTGTACGACCGCCAGTCCTCGAGACGTGCGAGGGAGGCGGCCACCGCGACGAGAAGCACGCCCATCAGCACGGTTAGCACCAGTGGTGACGAGGCCATGCAGCACAGTCAGTACCGGACCGTAAAGAAAGCTTAGGATTGGGCGCGCCAGCGCGCGAACCGAGAATCGGCCGACGGCGAACGGATTTCTCGTGAACGGACGGCAGCCTCGACGGCCGCGTCAGTGCGGGCCGACTTCCTCGTCGCCGGTCTCGATGCGCTTGGCGGCGGCGTACGTGAGGATGGCGAGCGCGACGAACACCCAGCCGACGAGGATGAACTGGATGACGCGTTCGAGCGTGAATCCCGCGCCCCACGGGTTCACGACGAAGAACCCCACGAAGAAGAACGCGAGGATGGCGAGCGGGACGATGTTGACCGTGAGGTCGAGAATCGTGTCCGTGTCGAAGAGGCTGGAACTCATTGGAGGGAGTTCGGGGCGGCGGACAAATATAGCTTGAGGATTCAGCGCCGCGCGGGCTTACAGGCGCCCGGTCTCGTAGAGGAACAGCGCCACCGACGCGGCGACGACGACGACGCCGGTGCCGGCGAGCGCGAGGCCGCGCGCAGTCGCGGACGTGGCGACGTAGAGGGCGGCGCCGCCCGCGCCGAACAGCGCGCCGACCGCCAGCGCGGGCCGGTACAGCGTGGCCGCGAACCCGGACTCGCGGAGGATGCCGACGACGCTGCCCGCGAGCAACACGAGGCCGCCGACGGCGACGGGGAGCAGCCCGTCGAAGAGGATGCCGATTTCGGAGATGACGAACCCCAACACGAACGGTATCGGCCACGGGCTGGCGCGCGGATACTGGTCGCTCAGTCCCTGCTCCGTTTGCTCGACCATACCACGGGGTTCGGCGCGGTGGGTTAGAAAGCCATCGCTTCCGTTCAGACGGCGACCACGGCGTACGTCATCAGGAACCCGAAGTAGAGCGCGACCAGCACCGCGAGCGCGCGCAGTCGGAACGACCGGAGGTCGTCGCCCTCGTCGCGGTACGCGTCCTCGAACGCGTCGCGTTCGTCGTCGTCGAGGCTGTCGTAGTGTTCGAGGCCGCGGTGGAGCGCGCGCAGGCGCTCGGTCGGGAACGCCTCGCCGCAGTGCGAGCACCGCGGAGCGTCGTCGGGAGCGGTGGTGTCGGTCATAGGAACGGTGGTTCGGCGGCCGGCTGGCCGATTATCCAGAGGCTGGTCATCGTGTAGAACACCATCACGAGCGTGAGCGTGTACTGGCTGCGAATCGCCTGCAGTCGGCCCGGGAGCTCGTCGTAGGCGGTGGCGTGGGCGACCCAGATGGCGAGCAGGTGGCCCAGCAGGACGGCGGCGACGCCGACGCCGGAGACCCAGCTCGGTAGCACGAGCGTGCGGGCGACCGGCGGGTCGAGCGGCGCGAGCAGCGCGCCGAACAGCGACGGGGACAGCGACAGCGCGTACACGAGGTAGTGCGCGAGGTGGTAGCCGGCGGCGATGGCGAGCAGCGACGGCGCGAACCGGCGCGCGAGCACGGCGGCGTCGGTGTACGTCGGCGCGACGTCGCGGGCCTTCCGGGCGGCCCACCAGTAGAGCCGGTGGAACACGAGGAAGCCGACGAGGAGCGCGGCCGGGTAGAGGACGGGCGCAGGGACGCCAGCATCGACGACCGTGCGCGCGAACGACGCCCACGCGGGCGTGCCGACGAACCCGTCGTAGGTGGTCCCCCAGACGAGCGCGACGACGAACGCGACGCCGCCGTCCGTGGTGACGACGTCGTCGGTCAGCCGCATCGCGGGCAGCCGGAGTTCGAGCCCGCCGTCGGTGCGCTGAATCGGCGCGACCGACCCGTACATCGCGAACAGCCGGGAGAGCGGGTCGACGGCGGAGAACCACTGGTCGTGGCCGACCGCGACGACGCCGACTGCCGAGAGCGCGAGGTAGCCGACGGCGGCCGCCGCGAGCAGTCGCGGCTCGTCGGCGAGCGGGCTCACCACCTCGAACCAGACGAGCACGAGGAGGAACAGCGTGGACGCCCACGCCGCCCGTCCCGCCGGGAGTTCGACGTCGCGGCCGCCGAGGACCCACGAGATCGGGCGCGTCAGCGTTCGGAACGGGTTTATCGCGGGCCACGAGTTCCCGACGAGGTACGTGGACATCGCGAACGCCGCCCACCAGCCCACCCAGACGAGGACGATGGCGGCGTTCCGGAGCGGGTCGATATCCGGCCGCGCGAACCCCGCGAGGAGGACGAGCGCGAGCCCCGCGAGGCCGACGACGTGGCCGACGCCCGCGAGCACGCGGCGCGGCGCGGGGACGCGACGGTGCCACTCGTGGACGGCAGCGACGAACTCGCGGTCCGTGACGAAGCTCGCCAGCAGGAACGACGCGCCGACGACCGCCCCGCCCGTCGAGAGGAACAGCCACGTCGGCACCGCAAGCTCCTGCCCGCTGGCGTCGCGGAGGCTGCCGCCGTGCGCGACGGCGACGCCACAGACCGCGAGGAGGCCGACGACGGCACCGAGGACGCGTGCGCCGCGACGAGACATTGCCGGGAGTTCTCGGCGGGCCCCCGTGAGGATTGCGGTACGGCGCCGCCGCGGACGGAGTTGGATGGGTTTTTAGTATTCGCCCCGCAACTCGCTGGTATGACCGTCACGGACGACTCAGAGGACCACGGCCACCACCTGCCGGCCGTGGAGGACTGGCCGAAGGGCTTCGGTGAGGCCAGCTGGTGGCCGTTCATCACCGCCGTCGGGGCCGCCGGGTTCTACATCGGGGCCGCACTGTACGTGCTCGGGCAGAACGAGACGTTCGGGTTCGTCACGCCGATGGTCGGGCCGGCCGTCTTCGTGGGGAGCCTGTTCGTCTTCCTCGCGGGCCTGTACGGCTGGGTCTACCACGCCTTCGTGAAGCACTTCTGGAGCCGGGATACCACCGGCGGCAAGGCGCTCCGCTGGGGGATGATACTGTTCCTCGGCACCGAAGTCGCGACGTTCGGCGCCGGGTTCACGTACTACTTCTTCATCCGCGCGGGCTCGCAGTGGTCGCAAGCGCTCACCCACGTTCCCGACGGGTTCCTGGGCGCGCTCGTCCTCGCGAACACCGCCATCCTCGTGGTCTCTAGTTTCACGCTGCACTTCGCGCACGTCGCGCTCCGGAAGGGCAACCGGTCGCGGTTCCTCGGCCTGCTCGTCGCGACGCTCGTGCTCGGCGTGGTGTTCATCGCCGGCCAGGTGTACGAGTACTACGAGTTCATCGTCCACGAGGGCCTGTCGCCGACCGGCGGCGTCTTCGAGAGCGCGTTCTTCGGGCTGACCGGCCTCCACGGCCTCCACGTGACGCTGGGCGCGGTCCTGCTGGCCATCGTCACCGTCCGCGCGTTCAAGGGCCAGTACTCCCACGAGCGCGACGTCTCCGTGGCAACCGTCTCGATGTACTGGCACTTCGTGGACGCCGTCTGGATCTTCCTCGTCGTCGTGCTGTACGCCGGCGCCGAGGTCAGCTTCTAAGCGACCGCCGTCTTTTTTCGCGCCTGCCGCGAACGCGCAGGCATGACAGTCGACGCCGACCGGCTGCGCTCGCTCGTCGACGCGCCGGTCGTCCACCGCGAGTCGGTGCCGAGTACGAACGACCTCGCGCGCGCCGAGGGCCGCGACGGCGCCGCCCACGGCACGTTCGTCGTCGCGGACGAGCAGAGCGCGGGCCGCGGCCGCACGGGGAACGCGTGGGCGTCCCCGCCGGGCGGCGTCTGGTCGAGCACGCTCGTCTCCCCCGACTTCGACGCGAGCCACGTCGGCCGCCTGACGTTCGCGGGCGGGCTGGCGGCCGCCGAGACCGTCGAGGCCTTCGGCGTGGACGCGGGGCTGAAGTGGCCCAACGACGTGGTCGTCGGCGACGACGCGCGGAAGCTCTGCGGCGTGCTCACCGAGGCCGTCGTCGACGAGGTGCCGGTGGCCGGCAAGCCCGTGGACGAAGTGCTGCCGGGGACTGACCCCGCCGACGCCGAACTGTCGTTCGCGGTGCTGGGCATCGGCGTGAACGCGGCCCTCGACCCGAGCGACCTCGACGTGGACAGGGAGGTGACGACGCTCCGGGAAGAGGTCGGGGACGTGGACGCGACGGAGGTCGCGGCGACGCTCCACGAGCGGCTGCTGGCGTGGGTCGAGCGCGTCGGGACCGACGACGGGTTCGCGGCGGCGCTGGACGCGTGGCGCGACCGGAGCGCGACGCTCGGCGAGCGCGTGCGCGTGGAGACCCGCGGCGGCGAGACGGTCGTCGGAACCGCAAGCGGCGTCACGTCCCGCGGCGCGCTCGTCGTCGAGACGGCGGACGGCGACGTGACGGTCACGGAGGGCGAGTGCAGTCGGCTCCGCCGCGCGTAGCTACGGAGCGAAAGAGAACGGAGAAGACGGAGAGAAGCGGTCGGTCGTTACGCGTCGATGGTCGTGTTCTCGGGGTCCTCGACCCACTCCTGATACTTGTCCTCCTCGACGACCGCGATGGTGCCGAGCATCTCGGAGTGGCCCTGCCCGCAGAACTCGGCGCAGTAGAGCTGGTAGGAGCCCTTCTCGTTGACCTCGGTGATAAGGTAGTTCGTCTGTCCGGGGACGGCGTCGGCCTTCAGGCCGATTTCGGGCGCGTGGAACGCGTGAATCACGTCGTCGGACTCAGTGCGTATCACGAGCTTCGTGTCCTCCGGGACCACCATCGGTTGGTTGCCGACGTCGACGCCGCTGGTCGCGGTGCCGGAGCTCACGGTGAGGTTCTCCTCGGGGTAGTCGTAGTTCCAGTACCACTGGACGCCGACGGCGTCAACGACGACGGTGTCGTCCTCGGCCATCGCTTCCTGCGCGTCGGCCTGCGTGGCGGTGACCGACGGCTGGGCCATCACGCCGTAGGCGGCGACGCCGACGAACAGGAGGACGACGGCGGTGGCGACGGTCCACGTGATTTCGAGCCGGCGGTTCTCCTTGGTCGGTTTCGCCTCGTCGCTGTTCCGGAACTTCCACACCGTGTAGACGAGGATGCCCTCGACGAGCAGCGTGACCGGGAGCGCGGCCGCGAGCAGCATCGAGTTCAGGTTGCGGATGAGCCCCTCGGTCACCGACTGGTACTGCTGGGCAGCGACCGGGTCCACGAAGGCGGCGAGGAAGCCGACGGCGGCGACGAGAACGGGTACGAGCCGCTTGCCTCTCATACTATCGTGGTCGTTCGGAGCGGTTCCATAAATAGGTGCTGAATCGGGGCGTCGGCGAGTCGGATAGGCTAAGTGGACCGCGGTGTAATCCCCCGACGAGAGACGTTCGTGATTCGAAACATCCCCGACCGGTTCACGGCGGTGCTCGCGTCGGCCGCGATGGGCGTCTACGCGCTGCTCGTCGTCGGCGCGACGTCGGCGCTGACGGACGCCGCGGCGGCGTGTCGCTCGTGGCCGGCCTGTGACGGACGCTGGTACGCGCTCGACTCGGTGTCGCTGGCGGTCGTCTGGGGCCACCGGACCGCAGCCGTCGTCACCGGCGTGCTCGTGCTCGTCGCCGCGGTGATGGCGTGGCGTCGCGACACCGCCAGGCGCGTCCGCGCCGCGGTCACGGTGGCGCTGGCCGCCTACCCGGTACAGGTCGCGGTCGGCGCGCTCACCGCGACGTCGCCGGGGGCGGCCGCGCTCGGCGGCGCGCACCTCGCGCTCGGCGTGCTCATCTTCGCCGGGCTGGTCGCCGCGCTCGCGTGGACGCTGGAAGCCCAGACGGGCCACCTGCCGTCCAGCGAGTGGGAGGGCGAACCGAAGGGCGAGGACGAGGACGCGTCCGCGCCCGCCTCGGGCCCGCTGGCGACCGCGTACGCGTACTTCCGGTTGACGAAGCCGCGGCTGATGTGGCTGCTCTGTCTGGTCGCCGCCGCGGGCATGGCGCTGGCCGCCGGCCCGAGCCTGAGCTCGGAGACCGTCGCGTTGACGCTCGGCGGCGGCGTGCTCGCCATCGGCGCGTCGGGCACGTTCAACCACGTGCTCGAACGCGAGAAGGACAAGAAGATGTCCCGCACCGACGACCGGCCAATCGCGACCGACCGCATCCCGAAGCGCAACGCGGTCGCCTTCGGCCTGACGCTGGCGGCGGCGTCGCTGGCCGCGTTCTACAGCGTGAATCCGCTGACGGCGGCGCTTGGGTTCACCGCCATCGTGTTCTACTCGGTCGTCTACACGCTCGTGTTGAAGCCCAACACCCGACAGAGCACCGTCATCGGCGGCGCGGCGGGCGCGCTCCCCGCGCTCATCGGCTGGGCCGCGGTGACCGGCGACGTGGGCGTCGCTGGGCTGGCGCTCGCGGCGGTCATCTTCCTGTGGACGCCCGCGCACTTCTACAACCTCGCGCTGGCGTACAAGGACGACTACGAGCGCGGCGGCTTCCCGCTGATGCCGGTCGTCAGCGGCGAAGCCACCACCCGCAAGCACATCGTCTACTACCTCGGCGCGACGCTCGTCTCCGCGGTGGCGCTCTCGGAGCTGGCGGGCCTCGGCGTGCTGTACGCCGCGACCACGGTCGTCCTGGGTGGCGTGTTCCTGTACGCCGCGATGCGGCTCCACCGAGAGCGCGACCGCGCCGCCGCGATGCGCGCGTTCCACGCGTCGAACGCCTACCTCGGCTGCCTGCTCGTGGCCGTGGTCGTGGACGCGATGGTGGTCTGAGTGGGCGCGTCAGTATCGCTGTCCCCGAGCCGGTTCGTGCCCACGCGGAAGGCACTTTTGTACGCCGCGTTCGTGCTGAACGGCGAACTGGCGCTCGTGCTGTTCTACTTCGCGGTGTCGTCGTCGGTCCCCACCGACCCCGTGGTGCTGGCGTACCCGTTCGTCTGGATCAACGCCTCCATCTGGGCGGTTTCCCGGGTGGACCTCCCCGAAGCCTCCCGGCGACAGCGCGCGTTCGCGCTCGCGCTCGGAGTGGCGTACTTCCTCGTGCTGGGCGGGGTCGGCGGCCTGTTCATGTTCCACGGCGCCGACCTCGGCGCGCGCGTCTCCTGGCTCTCCCCGGGCTGGGGGCCGGCGTTCGTCTACAGCGGGGCGGACCTCACCGTCAGCCTGCTCCCGTTCAAGGTCATCGGGTACGCGACGCTGGCGTACCTCGTCGCCGCGACCGTCCTCGACGCCGCGAAGACCGGCGTCGCGGGCCTGCTCGGGCTGCTCGCGTGCGTGAGCTGCGCGTGGCCGGTCGCCGCAACCGTGTTCACGGGCGCGTTCGGGAGCGCGTCCGCGCTGGCGGCCGCCGCGCAGAACGAGCCGTACGCGCTCTCGACGGTCGTGTTCGTCTCCTCGGTGCTGTTGCTCGCGTGGCGGCCGACCCAGTAGCCGGCGCCGTTCCGCAGTGCTTTACCTTCGCGCACGCCGACCGTCCGGTATGACTCCCGCAGTCGTCGCCGAAGACGTTCGGAAGGCCTACGGCGACACCGCTGCCGTGGACGGCGTCTCGCTGTCGGTCGGCGAGGGCGAGGTGTTCGCGCTCGTCGGGCCGAACGGCGCGGGCAAGACGACGCTCGTGCGCTGTCTCACCGGCACGACGACACCCGACAGCGGCCGCGTCGAGTTGCTCGGCGAGGCGCCCGACGAGACCAACGACCAGCGCGTCGGCCTGCTCCCGCAGGACTTCGCACCGCCGGACCGCCTCACCGCGGGCGAACTCGTCGGCTACTACGCGGGCCTCTACGACGACGCTCGCGACCCCGACGCGGTGCTGTCGGAGGTCGGTCTCGACGCCGACAACGACACGTGGTACGGCGACCTCTCGGGCGGCGAGCGGCGCCGCGCGTGCGTCGCCGCGGCGCTCGTGAACGCCCCGGACGTGCTGTTCCTCGACGAGCCGACGACCGCCGTCGACCCGGCGGGCCGGCGCGCGCTCTGGCGCGTGTTCGAGGACCTCGCGGAGTCGGGGACGACCATCTTCCTCACCACGCACGACATGGCGGAAGCCGAGCGCCTCGCCGACCGCGTCGCGCTGCTCGCGGACGGCGAGGTGGCGGCGACCGGGACGCCGGGAGAACTCGTCGCCGCACACGGCGGCGACCCCCGGCTCGTCGTCGAACTCCCGGAAGAAACCGAGCGTGCGCCCGCAGTTCCGGGCTTCGACCCCGAGGTGACGCGGGAGGGACTGGTGTTCTCGAACGTCGCGCCCGAGAGCATCGGCGGGGTCGTGGCGGCGCTGGACGACGCGGGCGTCGGCTTCGAGGCGCTGTCGTGGCGCGAGCCGACGCTGGAGGACGCGTACCTCGCGCTCGCCGGCGACGCCGAGGGCGTGGAGGTGCGGCGATGAGCCGGCTCGCCCGGATTCGCGCGGAAGCGTCCGCGACCTACCGGACGTTCCTGCGCCGTCGGACGGCGGTGTTCTTCACGTTCTTCTTCCCGGTGTTGCTCATCGTCATCTTCGCCGGCCTCGTCCGCACGACGTCGGGCAGCGGCGGGCTATTCACGGAGCCGACCGCCTACTACGTGCCGGCGTACCTCGCGACCGTCGTGCTGTTCACGCCGCTGTCGCGGGTCGGGAGCACGGTCGCGCGCCACCGCGAGGGCAACCGCTTCGAGAAGCTCTCGACGACGCCGCTGACGCGCGCGGAGTGGCTGGCCGCGCACACGCTCGTCAACGTCGCGCTCATCGCGGCGGCCTGCGCGGTGCTGCTGGTCGCACTCCTCGCGACGGGCGCGTCGTTCGCGCTCTCCCCGTGGCTCGCGGTGCTCGTGCCCGCGACCTCGGTGGTGTTCTGCGGCGTCGGCGCGGTCATCGGGAGCTACGCGGACGGCCAGGACGGCGCTATCGCCGCGAGCAACGGCATCGCGCTCCCCGTCCTCTTCCTCTCGGAGACGTTCGTCCAACCCGAACTGTTCCCGGCGTGGTTCCGGCCGGTCGTGGACCTCTCGCCGCTGGCGTACTTCGCGCGGGGCGTCCGCGCGGCCACCACGCCGGGCGGCGACGTGACGACGAACGCGGCGGTCGTCGTCGCGCTGGCGGTCGTCGCGTTCGCCGTCGGCACGCTCGCGATTCCGTGGACCGAGTGAGGCTCAGTCGAGGACCACGGAATCAGCGACGGAAGCTCCGGCCGCGACGAGACAGAAGACGGCGGCGACCGCGGCAACGCCGACGAACGCGGTGAACGCGAGGCCGGCGAGCACGCCCGGCAGCAGCCACTGCGCGCCGCCCAACGCGACCGCGGCCACCCCCGTCACGACGGCGGTCCGGGAGGCAATCGACTTCGCCTGCGCGACCCGGAGCGCAGTGGCGTCGGTCCCCGAGTCCGGTGAATCGAGGACGCGTTCGGCGCCGTCGCCCGCGACGAACGTCGTGTTCCAGCAGCGCTCGCAGGGCGGCTCGGGGTCGGGCTGGCGCGTCCCGCAGGCCTTGCAGCGCCACACCTGTTCGTCGTCGGCGTCCATACAGGCGTCTTCTCCCGATTCCGCGAGCAAGTAGCTGTCGATGCGGGCGGCCCCGAGACCCAAAACGATAACCACGCGCCAACCCAACCGCCGGTAATGGCGACGTGTGACCGGTGTGGCGAGCAGGAGTCGATGCCGTACCAGTGTCGGCTCTGCGGCGGCACGTTCTGCTCGAAGCACAGGCTCCCGGAGAACCACGACTGTCCGGGCCTCGACGAGTGGAACGACCCCGGCGGCGTCTTCGACAGCGGGTTCGACGACAGCGTGAACCAGTCCCGGGACAGCGGCGGGCTCGCGGCGAAACTCCCCGTGGACACGGGGCCGGGCGGCGTGCTCGGCTACTTCCGCGGGAACGTCTCGTTCGCGCTGCTGACGGTGATGTGGCTGATGTTCGTCGTGCAGTACGCCGTCGCGCCCGCGCTCGGCGTCCCGCCGAACTCCCAGCAGTGGCTCGACCTCTTCACCATCAACACGACCCAGCCGCTTGCCGTCTGGACGTGGGTGACGTCGGTGTTCGCGCACGGCGGCTTCGGCCACATCGTGTTGAACAGCATCGTGCTGTACTTCTTCGGCCCCGTGGTCGAGAAGCGCATCGGCTCCGCGAAGCTCGTGGGGCTGTTCGTGGTCGCGGGCGCGCTCGCGGGCCTCGCGCAGGTCGGCGCGGCGCTCGTGATGAACCCCGCGTGGTACGGCCAGCAGCTCAGCCAGTTCACCGGCTCGGCGGTGCTCGGCGCGAGCGGCGCCATCGCGGCGCTGATGGGCGTACTCACGGTGCTGAACCCGAACCTCCGCATCTACCTCTACTTCATCATCCCGATGCCGCTGTGGATCGCGACGCTGCTGTTCGCCGGCTACTCAATCTTCGTCTCGACGGCCGGCGGCGGCATCGGCGCGGGCGGCGTCGCGCAGTTCGCGCACCTCGCCGGCCTCGGCATCGGCGTGCTGTACGGCGTGAAGCTCAAGCGCGAGGGCGAGCGCGCGCCGAACCAGCTCCAGTTCGGCGGCGGCGGTCCCGGCGGGCCGGGCGGCCCCGGTCGGCGGCGTCCCTGACATGGAGGTCGTCCGACCCGAGTTCCTCCCGGACCCGGACCGCTCCCGCGAGGAGATGGAGGACCTCCAGCGCGAGATAGCCGCGACAGCGTCCTTCGAGGACGACTTCGGCTTCGACGTCGCGGACGTCGAACTCGGGGAGTCGCCGACGGACGCGCCGACCGCCGCCGAGAGCGTCGGCGAACAGGTGACGCTCACCGACGGCGACGCGCCCGTGGTCGTCGGCGTCGACCAGGCGTTCGTCGGGGACGACTACTCCGTGAGCGCCGCGGTCGCGATTCGGGACGGCCGCGTCGTCGAGCGCGCCGCCGGCCGCGCGGAACTGGAACTCCCCTACATTCCCGGGCTGTTGGCGTTCCGCGAGGGCGACGCCATCGTGGACGCGCTCGAATCGCTGTCCGTCGAGCCGGACGTGCTCGTGCTCGACGGGAGCGGCCGCATCCACTTCCGTCAGGCCGGCCTCGCGACGCACGTGGGCGTGCTCTTCGACGTGCCTGCCGTTGGTGTGGCGAAGAACCTGCTCTGCGGGACGCCCCGTGAGCCGCTGGACGACCCGCTGCCGGAAGGCGCGCGCGTCGCCATCGAGGCCGACGACTCGATGGACGTACCCGACGGCACCGTCGTCGGGTACGCCTACCAGTCCCGGCAGTACCCCAATCCCGAGCAGCGCCACGTCAACCCCCTCATCGTGAGCCCCGGCCACCGCGTCAGCGCCGAGACCACCGTGGACGTCGTGGAAGCGACCTGTACGGGGTACAAGCTCCCCGCGCCGACCCGGCTCGCCGACCAGTACGCCGACGACCTGAAGGACTGACGCCGACGACTCGACCCTTTAACTGCGGGGGCCACGACGCATCGGGCATGGAGAAGGTCGCTCTCATCACCGGGTGTTCGTCGGGCATCGGCGCGGCGACCGCCCGCTCGCTGCTCGCCGAGGAGTGGACGGTCGTCGCGACCGCGCGGGACACCGACGACCTCGCGGCGCTCGCCGAGGCGGGCTGCGAGACCGCCGAACTCGACGTCACGAAGCCCGCGCAGTGCCGGAACGTCGTCGAGGAGGTCGTCGAGGAGCACG
This sequence comes from Halobacterium hubeiense, assembly GCF_001488575.1. Taxonomy (NCBI): domain Archaea; kingdom Methanobacteriati; phylum Methanobacteriota; class Halobacteria; order Halobacteriales; family Halobacteriaceae; genus Halobacterium; species Halobacterium hubeiense. The sequence continues at coordinate 602,210 of NZ_LN831302.1, read as the reverse complement.
GCCGGCTGGACTGTCTCGTGAACAACGCCGGCTACGCCCAGCTCGGGCCGCTGGAGGACGTGCCCACGCGGGAACTCCACCGGCAGTTCGACGTGAACGTCTACGGCCCCCACCGCCTGATTCGCGCCGCGCTCCCGCACATGCGCGAGCGCGAGGCCGGCACCATCGTCAACGTCTCCAGCGTCTCCGGGCGCGTCGCGACCCCGGGGATGGGCGCGTACAACGGCTCGAAGTTCGCGCTCGAAGCGATGAGCGACGCGCTCCGCGCGGAGGTCGCGCCCTACGACGTGGACGTCGCCGTCGTCGAACCCGGCCCGGTCGAGACGAAGTTCACGGACCGAGCGGAGAGAGAAATCGAGGGGCTGGACCGAAGCGGCGCCTACGAGAAGCTCTACTCGTTCTTCGAGGACGCCAGCGCGGTCAACGGCGTCGGCGCCGTCCCCCCGGAGAAGGTCGCGGAAGTCATCACGGAGGCCGCGGTCAGCCCCGACCCCAAGTCCCGGTACCCCGTCGGGACGCCGGGCCGGGTCGGCGTGCTCGCGCGCTTCCTCCCGGACCGCTGGCTGGACGCCGGCTACCGGCTGCTCCAGCGGTTCTCGTAGCTACTCGTCGAGGCAGGCGGCGACGACCCGGAGCGGGCGCTCGCCCCGGACTTCGTCGGCGAGCAGTGGGACGCGCGCCACGTCGTAGTTTCTGAACAGCTCTTGGGCGTCCGCGAGCGCGGCCTGCTGGACGTCCCAGCGGCGCGCGCAGAACTCGCAGTCCTCGTGGTTCGGCGCGACGAACGCGTCCCCGGGGACGTCGGCGGCGTCTGCCAGCGGCTCCATCACGCGGTTGACGACGACCGTCCCCACCGGAACGCCGAACTCGTCGAGGCGGTCGGTGAGGCGCTGGGCTTCCAGCACGCTCATCTCCTCGGGCACGAGCACGACGCGGAACTCCGTGCGCGCCGGGTCCGTGAGCACGTCCCGGAGCCGCTCGACGCGCTCCTCGACGGCGTCGAGGTTGCCGAGGCCCGCCTGCTCGTCCTCGTCGTCGCCGCCGAACATCCCGGTGAGGCCGTCCATCATCCCGCCGAAGCGGTCGCGCAGCTGCATCATGCGGCCGACCATCGAGTCCAGCACCTCGGGGAGTTCCAGCAGTCGGAGCGTGTGGCCCGTCGGCGCGGTGTCGACGACGACGCGGTCGAAGCGCTCGTCGTCCATGTATTCGAGGAGGAGCTGGACCGCGGCGGCCTCGTCGGCGCCCGGCATCATCGCGCCGTCGCCGCCGGCGCCGCCCGCGCCGCCGAGTAGTTGGTCGAGGCCGCCCGCGAATCCGCCGTCCTGCCCGAACATCCCGGCCTGCTGGAGCGCGTCGTCGGGGTCGATTTCGACCGCCCACAGCGGGCTGTCCTCGCGCATCTTCGCGGGCCGGCTCGGCACGTCGAACTCCAGCGTGTCCGACAGCGAGTGCGCGGGGTCCGTCGAGACCACGAGCGTCGCGGTGCCGTCGTTGGCACTCGCGAGCGCGGTCGCCGCCGCCATCGTCGTCTTCCCGACGCCGCCCTTCCCGCCGTACAGCACGTACTCGGCGGTGTCGCTGACCACCCCGGGGTCGAGGGAGTCGACCGCCTCGACCTCGATTTCGTCCATACGCACAGTCGGCGACCCAGCGGGGTCAATCCGTCGGTCGCGGTCCTCGCGGGCGGCGCACCGAACGTCTTGGCCGGAGCAGTTTTCCGCGCTGAGCGTGTCAATACCACGCATGGAGGGCGTGCTGAACGAGCGCACGGCGACCGTGCACAAGAAGGGGGTGGAGAACCCCTACAGCCGGACGAAGTGTGGCGCGACCAACGACGTGGGCCACGACGACATCCGGACGGTCGCCGTCGAGCGCGCCGTTGACGACTTCGACGCCTGCCGCTGCGGGCGGTGTTTCTCGGACGCGGGCGGGTACTAGCGGTCCGCGAAGTAGGCCGCGAGCCGGTCGGCCGCCTCCTCGACGCGCGGCGTGACGAGCGCGAACCGCAGCCACTCCTCGCGCGCGCTCCCGAACCCCGAACCGGGCATCCCCGCGACGCCCGCCTCGTCGATGAGTTCGAACGTGTTCTCCAGCGTCCCCGGGAAGTCGGGGAAGCGCGCGAGCACGTAGAACGCGCCGTCGGGCTCGGTGTACTCCGCGCCCGCGTCGTCCAGCGCCGACGTGAACGTGTCCACGCGCTCCCGGAGCGTCTCTCGGGTCTGCTCGTAGTAGTCGGGGTCGGTCTCGCGGAGCGCGTGCAGGACCGCGGCCTGCGCGGGCCGCGACGTGGCGACGTTCGTCAGCATGTGCCGGGACTTCATCGGCTCGACGTGGGACTCGGGCGCGATGCAGTAGCCCACGCGGAACCCCGTGATTGCAAGCGACTTCGAGAACGCGTTCACGACGACGCGGTGCTCGGAGTCGAACTCCAGCGCGGACGTGAACCGCCCGGAGTAGTCGAAGTGGTCGTACACCTCGTCGCTGACCAGAATCGCGTCGTGGTCCTCGGCGACCGCGACGAGTTCGCGCATCGTCTCCTCGCCGTACACCGCGCCAGTGGGGTTGTTCGGCGTCGTCGCCACGATGCACGCCGTGTCCTCGCTCGCCGCGGCGCGCACGTCCGCGGGGTCGAGGCTGCCGTCTTCGGCCGTCTCCACGAACACCTGCTCGCCGCCGAGCATGTCCGTCTTCCCCGGGTAGTAGGGGTACACCGGGTCGGTCATCACGACCTCGTCGCCCGCGCCGCGTTCGAGCGCGCGCCCCATCGCGAGGTAGTTCGCCTCGCCCGCGCCGTTCGTGACGACGACCTGCTCGACGGGGACCTGCCGGCGCGCCGCGATTTCCTCCCGCAGTTCCCGGAGGCCCTCGCTGGGCGGGTACTGGAACTGCCGGCCGCCCGTGTCGGCGTACTCGTGGAGGCCCGCCGCGAGCGCGGGCGGCGACCCCCAGTCGGGGTTCCCCGAGACCATGTCGATGACGTCCGCGTCGGAGTTCGCCGCGTACTCCATCACGCGGAAGAACAGCGGCTCTTCGTACTCCATACGCCAGCGTCTCCGTGGCGCTACGTGGCTCTTTCGCCCGCGGAAACGCGGCGTCGTTTGCCGGTACTGTGCGGTTGATTCGACAGCCACGAGACAGTTCGCCCGTGACCGACTACGCCGAGCGCGTCCACGAGTACTACGACGCCGTGGACGCCGACCGCATCGACGACCTGCTCGACCTGTTCGCCGACGACGTCGTCTACGACCGACCCGGCCAGCCGCCAATCGAGGGCAAGGCCGAGCTCGAAGCGTTCTACCGCGAGGGCCGCCCGCTCGAAGACGGTAGCCACACCGTCCACGACGTACTCGTAGACGGGTCGCGCGCGGCCGTCCGCGGGACGTTCTCGGGCGTCCAAGACGGAGAAGACGTCGAGTTCGGGTTCGCGGACGTTCACGTCTTCGAGGACGGCCGCATCGCCGAGCGGTACACGTACACCGACCGCGACACCGTCTGACGCCACCACCTTCTTGCTCGGTCGTTCGGTACCCGGAGGTATGCGCGAGTACGCCGCCGACCCGCCGATAGAGGAGGAACTCAACGACGTGCTCCCCGAGGCCGGCCACACCGTCGCGACCGCCGAATCCTGCACGGGGGGTCTCATCGGGTCGCTGTTGACGGACGTCTCCGGCTCCAGCGACTACTTCGACCGGTCGCTGGTGACGTACACGTACGACGCCAAACTCGACACTGGCGTCTCCCGGGAGGCGCTGGACGAACACGGCGCGGTCAGCGAGCCCGTCGCCCGGCAGATGGCGCAGGCCACTCGGGACGCGGCCGACACGACGTGGGGCGTCTCCACGACCGGCATCGCCGGCCCGACCGGCGGCAGCGAGGCCAAGCCCGTCGGCACCGTCTACATCGGCGTCGCGTACGCTGGCGAGTGGGGCACGCAGTCCAGCTACGCGACCGTCGAGCGCCGGGAGTTCGACGGCTCCCGCACCGAAATCAAAGAGCAGATTGCGCGGCGCGCGCTCCGCAAGCTCCGCGAGGAAGTCCGAGCGGTGCAGGAGTAGCGGCCGCGTGCCGAAACGGTGACGTGCCCGCGTGCTCTCGCCCCGAGTAATGAACAAGGGCGACCACATCCTCAACGGCATCCTGCTCGCCATCGGGCTGGGCTACGTGCTCTACCCCTCGGGCGGCGTCGAGACGATACGCACCATCGCCGCCGTCCTCATCCCCGTGGTGCTGGGTGCGCTGTTCCCGGACGTCGACACCGACTTCGGGAAGCACCGCAAGACCCTCCACAACATCCCCGTGCTGGCGCTGCTGTACGTCTTCCCGATGTACTTCGGGAACCTCCAGTACGTCTGGATCGGCGTCGCCACCCACTACGTCCTCGACGTCGTCGGGAGCAAGCGCGGCATCGCGCTGTTCTACCCGCTGTCGGACCAAGAGTACGGGCTGCCGGTCGGCGTGACCACGGTCTCGAAGTACGCCACCACCGTCACCGTCCTCATCACGCTCATCGAGCTCGCGGCCATCGCGGTCGTCGTCCACGTCGCCCCGCAGTACGTCCCAACGGACGCCGTCAGCAGCCTGTTCTAGTAGACGGCGACGTCGTCGAACTCGCCGCCGTACGCGATGTGGCGCGGGTGCGTGGGCTCCATACCCGAGAGGAGGAGGCGGTCGACTTTCTCCCACGTGTTCTCGTACGCGAGATGGGCCTTCTCCGCGAGTTCGCGCGCCCGGAACCGGGGGTTGCGCTGGTGGTAGGTGCGGCGCGGGACGCCGGACTTGAGGGCGTCCACGAGGTCCGCCTCCGACTGGATGTCGGCGTCGAACTCCGTCCACACGCCGCCGACGGTCTCGGGGCGGTGCGCGTACGAGGACGCGAACCCGGGGATGTCGTAAGCGTCGGCGAGCGCGCTCGCGCGGTCGTCGTCCCACGGGAAGTGCTTGGGATTGTACGTCTCCACGGCGTCCACGTCCTCGCGGAACCGCTCGACGTCGGCGGCCGTCAGGCTCACCGTGAGGAACTCCGGGTGCGGCGCGAGGACGGCGGCGCCCTGCTCGCGGAACGCCGCGAACGCGCCGTCCAGCGTCACGAAGTCCGGCACCGGGTCGTCGAGGCCGACCGCGAGCACGTGCTTGCGGTCGCGCCACGACCCCGTGAACACCTCGCGGCCGGGCACCACCAGCAGGTCGTCGTCGGAGAACGCCGCAGCGCGCTCGCGCGCGTCAGGCAGTCGCGTGAAGTGCGGGGCGTACACCAGCACGTCGACGCCAGCCGCCTTCGCCCGGCGCACCACGTCGTCGTCGAGTACCTTCGCGTGGAGGTCGACCCGTGTCGTCGGCACGTCCCCGAGTTCGCGAGCCGAGGTTTAGCGGCTTACGGTTCCGGCGGATAAACTCCGCGCGGACTGTCGAACGTTCGCGGCCGTTTATGCCCGTGGCGCTCCAACGGCCGGTATGAGTCTGAACCTGCTCTCCGAGGACGTGGTTCCCGAGCACGCGGTCGACGTCAAACACGAGGCCCGCGAGTTCGCCGAGGAGCACATCGCGCCGAACGCCGAGGAGTTCTACCGGACCGGCGAGTACCCGTGGGAGATTCTGGAGGCCGGGATGGACGCCGGGCTCGTCGCCCAGGACATCGGCGAGGAGTACGGCGGCCGCGGCCTCGACCTCGAACAGATGCTGGCCATCGCCGAGGAGTTCTACCGCGCGGACGCCGGCATCGCGCTGACGCTCCAGCTCGCGAGCTTCGGCGCGGAGATGCTCGAGGAGTACGGCAACGACGACCAGAAGGAACGGTACCTCCGCCCGGTCGCGGCCAACGACCAGATTACGGGGCTGGCTGTCTCCGAGCCCGACGTCGGGTCGGACCTCGCCGGGATGCACACGACCGCCGACAAGGACGGCGACGAGTACGTGCTCAACGGCGAGAAGTACTGGATCGGCAACGGCGTCGAAGCCGACTGGGTGACGGTGTACGCCAAGACCGGCGACACCGGCGACCGCTACATGGACTACTCGCTTTTCATCGTGCCGACGGACGCCGACGGCTACGTCGCCGAGCACATCCCCGAGAAGATGGGGATGCGCGCGTCCAAGCAGGCCCACATCGTCTTCGACGACTGCCGGATTCCCGAGGAGAACCTCATCGGGAGCGAGGGAGCCGGGTTCATGATGCTCGCAGACTTCTTCAACCACGGCCGCGTCGTCGTCGGCGGGCACGGCCTCGGCCTCGCCGCTGCGGCGCTCGAAGAGGCGTGGGACTTCGTGCACGAGCGCGAGGAGTTCGGCCGCCACGTCGCGGACTTCCAGGCCGTCCAGCACGGCCTCGCGGACATGCGACTGGAGTTCGAGGCCGCGCGCGCGCTGAACTACCGCGCCGCCCGCAAGGTCGAGGAGTACGACAACCCCGGCCTGTGGGCGGCGATGGCGAAGACGAAGTCCACGGAGGTCGCCGTCGACAACGCCGAGCAGGGGATGCAGTTCCACGGCGGCCGCTCGATTCTCACCGACCGCCGCATCGCCCGCGTCTACCGGGACGCCCGCATCCCGGTCATCTACGAGGGCGCCAACGAGATTCAGCGGAATCTGATTTACCGGCAGAGCGGCGAACAGCAGTAAGTCACTCGCCGGGAGACTTCCTCTCCTGAACACCGAACGGCCGCGATAGCGCTCGAAACGCCCGTATCAGGCTTCGGTTGTCAAGTGGTATCAACTGCCTGAACCGCGTCTCGCGTCCGAGAATTTGTCTGACAGAGCAGTGACGAACGGCTGACTCGTCGGGTTCAGTGGTCGAAAAGGCGACACAAGGTTTATTTGCGCGCTCAGGTTACAGAGGCGTATGTCTGCGTGGGAGTGCGCGATTGTCGGATGTGGGTCGACGTTCGGGAGCGTCGAGGCGCTGTTGGCCCATCAGGTCGCGGACCACGACGCCCACGAGTGCGAAATCTGCGGGGAGACGGTCCCCGAGGGCTTCTTCGCCATCAAGCACGGGCTCCGCGAGCACACGCGCGCCGAGTACGTCCGGTTCTACGACGGCGACGCCGAAGCCATCCGCGAGCGCGAGCGCGTGCTCGACGACGTCGCCGACGCGCTCGACCCGGCGGTGCTCGAAGACCTCCTGAGCGACGAACCCATCGACGTCGCCGAGGCCACCGACGCCGCGCACGCCACCACGAGCTAGCTTCTCGCCGCGTTCGTAAGCGATTTGCCGCGCCTCCGTGACGTCCAGCCATGCGACTCGCACGACTCCGGACCGACGACGGCCTCGTCGAGGGCGAGTACCGCGACGGCGTCGTCGCCACCGAGGACGCCGAGTACGTCGTCGGCGAGGACGGCACGCTCGCGCCGCCCTGCGACCCGTCGGCGCTGTACTGCGTCGGCCGCAACTACGCGGAGACGCTCGACCAGATGGACTACGAGCGGCCCGAGCAGCCCGACTTCTTCATCAAACCGCCGGTCTCCGTGGTCGGCCACGGCGACGACGTGCCGTACCCGACGTTCACCGACGAACTGACGTACGCGGGCGAACTCGCGGCGGTCGTCGGCGAGCGCTGTCACCGCGTGGACGAGGCCGACGTGCCGGACGTGCTCCGCGGGTTCACTATCATGAACGACCTCGACGCGCTCGACCAGCCGGGCCGCACCGCCCGGAAGGCCTTCGACGGGTCCGGGCCGCTCGGCCCGTGGATAGAAACCGACCTCGACCCCACGAGCATCGACATGCACACCGACGTCGCGGGCGAGCGCCGGCAGGAAGCCAACACCGAACTGATGCTGTTCGACCCCTACGAGGTCGTCTCGTTCCTCTCCGAGCGGTTCACGTTCCAGCCCGGTGACGTCGTCGCGTTCGGCAGCCCCGCGAACCCCGGGCTCGTCGAACCCGGCGACACCGTCGAAATCACCTACGAGGGCGTCGGCACGCTCGAGAACACGATTGTCGAACCGGCCGGCGAGAACTGAGTCGGAACGCGCTAGCGTTCTTCGGAGTCGAGCACGCGAATCTGGTCGCCCCGCACCGTCACGGGAATCGGGACGGTCGCCTCGTACAGTTCGACGGTGACCTGGTCTTTGCTCTCGTCGATGCGCTGGACCTGGGCCTTCTCGCCCTTGAACGGGCCGGCGATGAGTTCGACGATGTCGCCCTCCGCGATGCCCTCGACGTCGGGCTTCGGGGAGAGGAAGTGCTCGACCTCGCTGATGCCGGACTCACCGGGGACGAGGCTGCGCGCGTGGGGAATCTCCTCCATCACGCGCTCGATGATGTTGTGGTCGTCTGCTTCGACCATCACGTAGCTGGTGAGCGCGTCCGGCGCCAGCACCGCGTGAATCTCGTCGGCCTCGCGGTTGGCAATCATGCTGGCGACGGTCTGCTCCTGGCTCGCAGTGGTCTTGACGGCGTACACGCCCATCTTATATCACCGACGTGACGCCTTCCATCACCAGGAAGATGACGAAGCCCAGCAGTCCGACCAGCAGGATGCCGGCGCCAGCGATTTTCGAAATCTGGGAGAACTCCTCCCACGACGGCGTGCTCGCCAGCCGGAGCACGCGCGTATACGCGGAAAGCTCTAGGGGAACGTCCATACACGTGTTGAGTCGGCGAGCGCTCTTTTATCTATTGATGCCGAGCGAGACCGGCGGCCCGCTCGTTTATCCGTTCGGCCGGCGTACTGTCGGCTCGTATGCCCGAAGAAGTCCTGTTCGAGTCCGAGAGCGATCGCAGCCGCGAGGAAATCGCCACCTACCTCCGCACTATCGCCGACAACCTCGAATCCGGCAAGGGAATCACGCTGAAAGCGGGCGGCGACGAGGTCACGCTCGACCCGCCGAGCCGTCCGACGTTCGAGGTCAAAGCCGAACGCGAGGGGGCGACCGACGGCCCGAAGGAACTGAGCGTCGAGTTCGAACTCGAGTGGCCCGAGGACGGCGACACAGCCAGCGAGAGCGGCGAACTCGAAATCGAGTAGAGAGCAGTCGCGGCAGGACGTCGGCATCAGCGCGCGTAGCGCGCTGTTCACCGCCGGAGCGGGGCGGAGCCCCGCGACGGCGGGTCTTTTTAGCGTAGCTTTTTGCGCCAAGTGGTGCCCGCAGCGACCAGCGGGAGCGAGGACACCCGAGGCGGAAAAAGGTACTATTCGACGTAGTCGATGTCGTCGATTTCGCTGTCGCCGCCGTCCGGCTCCGGTTCGGGTTCGGGGGCGTCGTTGCGGCCGTAAATCTGCGGGGAGTCGACACCGGTGACGACGACCATGGTGCGCATCTCGCCTTCGATGTCCTCGTCGACGCTGGTCCCCCAGATGATGCGGGCGTCGGGGTCGATGCGGTCGTAGAGCTGTTCGACGACGCCCTCGGCCTCCTCGATGCTCATGTCGGGGCCGCCGGTCACGTTGACGAGCGCGGAGTTCGCGGAGGAGATGTCGACGTCGAGCAGCGGGGAGCGCAGCGCGGACTTGACGGAGTCGGCGGCCTTGGCGTCGGAGTCGGCTTCGCCGAGGCCGATCATGGCGACGCCGCCCTTCTCCATGACAGTCCGAACGTCGGCGAAGTCGAGGTTGACGAGGCCGGGCTTGGTGATGAGTTCTGTGATGCCCTTCACGGAGCGCATGAGGACTTCGTCCGAGACCTTGAACGCCTCTCGGACGGGGAGCTTGCCGACCGAGTCGAGGAGGCGGTCGTTGGGGACGACGATGACGGTGTCGGCGACGTCGCGGAGGCGTTCGAGGCCGGCTTCGGCGTTCGTGCGGCGGACCTCGCCTTCGGCGGTGAACGGCGTGGTGACGATGGCGATGGTGAGCGCGCCGGCCTCGCGGGCGGCCTTCGCGACGACGGGCGCGGAGCCGGTGCCGGTGCCGCCGCCGAGGCCGGCGGTGACGAACACCATGTCCGAGCCCTCGATGGAGTCCCGGATTTCGTCCTGTGATTCGAGGGCGGCTTCCTCGCCGACCTGCGGGAGCGAGCCGGCGCCCCGGCCCTGGGTCTTCTGTTGGCCCATGAGAATCTTGGTGTCGGCCTCGATTTCGACGAGGTGCTGGACGTCGGTGTTCGCGGCGACCAGCGACGCGCCGTGGATGCCCTCCTCGAACATGCGGTCGATGGTGTTCGAGCCGGCGCCGCCACAGCCCACGACGGTGATGCTCGTCTGGAGTTCCTGGAGGACGTCTTCGAGTTCGTCGTCGGTCATCTCCCCGGTTGGAACGCTGGCGGACGCGCCCTCGGCTGGGGTGCCGCCGCCCTCCGAAGCCGAGTCCTCCTCGGCTTCGTCGATGGCGTCCTGCACAATCGAGTCCATTGTTGCGTAACGGGTAGCGTGTGAGGCTTAATTACCTTTCCCCTCGGCGTCGGACGGGCGTCGCACGCGCTCACGCGTCCGCTCGCGGAAGCCGACCGAAACGGAGGTGGTCTCCGTGGTGGTGACGTCGGCCGGCCGGATTTCCGCGCCGTCGATGTCCACCGGTTCACCCCCGGCGAGCTTCCCGAACTTCGGGCCTTCGGGAACGCCGAGTTCGCTGGCGGCGGCGGGGTCGAACGACTCCCGCGTCGCGGTCAGCGTGGCGTCCTCGCGGGTCACGTCGTAGTCGCGCTCCAGAATGTCTGCGACCCGAGCGAGGAACGCGTCGTAGGCGTCGTCGTCGGCGAACGCGGCGGGGCCGGCGAGCCGGTTGCCGTTCTCGTCGGTGGCGTACGCGAGCGCGGTCTCACTTGCTGCCTCGACGGCCGCCTCGGGGTCGGTCGCGTGGACGGCGTCGAGCAGTTCGGCGGGCAGGTCCACGACCGCGTAGCTACCCTCGTAGCCCGTCGCTGGCTCGCCGAAGCGGAGGCCGTCGTCGACCGTCGCGACGTGGTCTTCGGCGCTGTCCACGAGGTCGAGGGGGACCCCGTCGGTCTCCCGGACCCACGTCTCGCTGACGACGCGGTAGCCCAACTCGGAGACGACGCGCTCGACGGCGGGTTTGTCGCCGTCCACGACGGCGTGCTCCGCGCCGCTCGCCTCGAACATCCGCTCGACGACGTCGCGGTGGGCCTCGGGGTCGCCGAGGTCATTCAGACACCAGTCGGCGGCGACGTGGCCGACGCCCCAGTCGGTCTCCCTGACGATGCGCGTGGGGCGGGGCGCGTAGTGCCCGCCGCCGAACGCGACGAGCGCGCGCTCGGAGCGCGCGTCGACGCCGCGGAGGTCGAGGACGGCTTCCGCGACTGCTCTCGCGCCCTCGGGGTCGTCCCACTGCGACTCGTCGCTGCCGAGCTCCACGAACATCGACGGCACGCTGGTCTCGGTGGGACCGTGGTGCGTGCACTCCATCCCGACCTCGTAGCCGTCCGGCGCGTGCTCGCGGAGCGCGTCCACGACCTCGCGGTGGGCGTTCGGGCAGGCGGCCGCGAGCGCGCGGTCCTCGCCGCCGTACTCCGCGTCGCCGAAGTTCCCGGTGTGGTGGGCGGTCAGCAGCGCGCCGGTGTCGCCGGCGTGTCGCGAGACGACCACCACGTAGTCGGGGTCGTCGAACGCCGTCGCCGGGTCGTCGAGGTCGATGTGGAGGTCGTCGAACTCCCGCAGTTCGAAGCCGTCCGCGCGGTAGACGCCCGCGCCGGTCTGCTCGAAGTCGCCGGCCTCCAGCAGCTGCTCGCCGATGTGTTCGGACGCGCTGTCGGCCCGGCTCACGACGATTCCAATCACGGCACGCCGTAGGAGGCGGCCCGTAAAACGACTGCCGTTCCCCGAGGAACTGGCCGGCGGCCGCTACGAGAACGCCGAGCGAGCGCCGTCCGCGGTGACCCGCAGGAGCCGCGCGACGGACTCGCGGCGCTTCACGAGCAGGACGGCGGCGAGCGCGAGGTAGACGGCGGTGTACGCGTAGAGGACGAGGATGCTGAGCTCGGTCGCCCGGGGCTCGGCGACCAGCCGGATGATGCCGAACTCCACGAACACCTGCGTGAGGAACAACACCAGCAGCGTGACGCCCTCCCAGACGGCGATGTTGAGGTTCGCGAGGATGGCGATGGCGAAGAGGCTCTGGGCGGCGGTAATCCAGATTTCGGCGGCCTGCTTCTCGTCGAAGGGGAGCGTGGCGACGCCGCCGTACGCGATGCTGTAGACGACCGCGAGCGTCCCGATGAGCAGCGTCCACTGGTTGAGCTTCGAGGAGATGAGCGCGTTGAACCCGGCCGTCGAGCGCGCCTTGTTCACGAGGTAGACGACGACGATGAGCTCGGGCGCCTCGGAGGCCAGCGGCGCGACCCACTGAATCATGAAGAACGGCGGGATGCCGGCGTTCTCCCCGAGCACTTCGAGGCCGTGCGCGAACGGGTGGACGGCGGTGTAGATGACCGCGCCGGAGAACGCGAACAGCGCGAGGACGGTGGCGACGCGGGCGGGCCGCCGGAACTGCTGGAGGTACGCGGGGACGCCGACGTGTTCGGTGTCGTGGGAGACGTCGCCGCGGATGATGATGGCGATGTACGTCGCGAACAGGCCCACGAGCACGACCGTGTCCACGATGTCGATGCCGCCGCGGAGCGGCACGAGGAAGGCGTAGGCGGTCGCGGCGAGCAGGAACGTGATTTCGGTTGCGATGGCGGGGTCGAGGTTGACGACGCTGCGGAGGCCGCCGCGCTGCTCGACCGCGGCGTCCTTCGAGGAGCGGGCCTTGTAGACGGTGAACAGCGCGACGCCCGACCACCCGAGCCCGATGAGGATGCGGTTCGCGCCGGTCATGTTCGCAACCGCGAGGTTCGCGGCTTCGATGCCGCGGGCGGTCCCGGCGTTCGCGCCGGCGGTCCACGCGTACAGCGCGTCGACGGCGTACTCGGGGGCGACCGCCAGCACCGCCAGCACCGCGATGGCGAACGCGGGCGGGACGTCCTTCTCGGCGGTCTCGGCGCCCCACGCCAGCAGGAACGCCGCCCCGAGGACGGCGACACCGCTGACCGCGACGGTCGTCGGTTCGCCGAACCCGTACGCGTCGGGGCCGCCGGTGAGGAAGACGCCGACCCACGGCGCGGTCAGCAGCGTCGCGAGCGCCAGCGCGGTCAGTGGGTGTTGCAGGCGCTCTCGTAGCATATCAGTACTGTCCGCGAAGCGCTCCCTAACGCTTGTGGTTGGGCTACGGCAGCAGGAAGTAGACGAAGCCGACGTAGCCGGCCAGCAGGCCCGCGCCCTCGACGCGCGTGATGCGGTCGCCGAACGCCATGACGGCGAGCGCGACGACGGTGAACGCCAACATCACGGGGAACTCGTAGCCGATGGTGGACCCGGACACCGTGATGGGGACGAGGACGGCGACGACGCCGATGACCGCGAGCACGTTGTAGATGTTCGACCCGACGACGTTCCCGATGGAGAACTCGGCTTCGCCGCGAATCGCGCTCACGAGCGACGTCGCCAGCTCGGGGACGGAGGTGCCGAACGCGATGATGGTGAGGCCGATGAAGAGGTCGCCGAAGCCCCACGCCTCGAGGACGCCCTTGCCGCCGACGATGAGCGCGCGGGAGCCGGCCAGCAGCAGGACGATGGCGCCGGCGAGCGTGACGTACTCGCGGACGCCCGCGGTCGTGGTCTCCTCGTCCATCTCGACCTCCTCGGGCAGCGCGACGTCGTCGGCCTGCTGGGACTTGTAGTAGAGGTAGCCGGTGAAGCCCGCCAGCAGCGCGAGGAGGACGACGCCGTCGAACGCGGCGATGCTGCCGTCAAGCCCGAGGACGACGAGCGCGACGGCGGCCGTGAACATGAACGGGCCGTGCTGGTAGAGCGTCTTGTCGTCGACTTCCATCGGGCGGACGAGCGCGGACGCGCCGAGGACGAGGCCGATGTTGGCGATGTTCGACCCGACGATGTTGCCGAGCGCGATGCTGTCGGAGGCGGTCAGCGCGCCCGTCGCGGAGACGAACAGCTCGGGCGCCGTGGTGGCGAACGCGACGATGGTGACGCCGACCGTCGCCGCCTTCACGCCGTGGGAGAGCGCGAGCGCGGACGCCGCGGCGACGAGGAACTCGGCGCCGACGTAGAGCAGCAGGATGCCGACGAGCAGTATCGCGCCGTCGACGAGGAGTGTGCCGGCCATACGCCGGGAAACTGGCTCGCGGGCAAAAACGGTTCGGAGTGAGCATCAGTTATAAACGGCGCGTGAGTGCGTCGAGGCGTGCAAGTATTCGGACTCGTCGGGAACCCGGTCGAGCACTCGCTGTCGCCGCCGATGCACGAGGCCGCCTACGACGAACTCGGCATCGACGCCCGGTACGTCACCTTCGAGCCGGCGCGCGAGGACATCGCGGCCGCCGTCGAGGGCGCGGACGCGCTCGGCGTCGCTGGCCTGAACGTCACCATCCCGTTCAAGCAGGCAGTCCTCGACGCCGTCGAGCCGGACGACCTCGCAGCCCGCATCGGCGCGGTCAACACTATCGACTTCTCCGGGGACACAGTCACCGGCCACAACACGGACGCGGAGGGCGTGCGGCGGTCGTTCGCCCACCACGGCGTCGAACTGGACGGCCGCGACGCGGTCGTCGTTGGGGCGGGCGGCGCGGGCCGCGCGGCGGCGTTCGCGCTCGCCGACGCGGGAGCGGCGGTCAGCATCGCCAACCGAACCGTCGAAACGGCGGAACTGCTGGCCGACGACGTCGGAGATGCGGCGTCCGCACACGGCCTCGACGCGCTCCCCGAACTGCTCGCGGACGCCGACGTGCTCGTGAACGCGACGAGCGTCGGGATGGAGGAGGACGAGTCGCCCGTTCCGGCGGACGCGCTCCACGCCGACCTCGCAGTGCTGGACGCGGTGTACGCGCCGCTGGAGACGCGGCTGCTCCGGGACGCCGACGCCGCGGGCGCGACCACGATAGACGGCGCGTGGATGCTCCTCTTCCAGGGCGTCGCGGCGTTCGAACTGTGGACGGGTCGAGACGCGCCGATAGCCGCGATGAACGACGCACTGCGCGCGCAACTCTGACTGACGGGCACGGCTTTAAGTGCAGTCGGGAGATATAGCCAGCCAATGGGACTGCTCTCGACACTCAAATCGCTGCTCGGGATGGAGGAGGAGAGCCGCTCCGCCGGGAGCGGCGTCGACGTCACCGTCGAACACGAGCCGGAGGCGGAGTCCGAGCGGGCGGTCAAGGAATCCGACGCAGCGCGCGAAACCGACACTGAGGCCGAACCGGAGGCCGAGGCCGAAGCCGACGCCGACGCGGACGGCGTCGACGAGCCGGTTGCGACGGAGACGGATGCCGCCGCCTCCACGGAGTCGCTGGTGGACGAGGAGCACACCGACGACCCGACGCGGGCCGCCGAACCCGCGGAAGCCGCCAGCGCGGGCGACGAGGAAGCGCCCGAGACGGTCGAGGGCGAGCCGGTCACCGTCCTGAAGGGCATCGGCCCGGCGTACGCCGACCGCCTCGAAGACGCGGGCATCGAGACCGTCGCGGACCTCGCGGCGGCCGACCCGGAGGACCTCGCCGAGCGCGTGGACCTCTCCGCGAAGCGCGTCGGCCGCTGGGTGGACGCCGCCCAGGACCACGACTGATGGCCGCAGCCGCCCCGGCCGGCGCCGACACGTGTACTCGCACGTAGACGGCGAGCTCGTGGCCGCCGAGGACGCCACCGTGAGCGTCCGCGACCGCGGGTTCCAGTACGGCGACGCCGCCGTCGAGACGCTGCGCGCGTACGGCGGCCAGGTGTTCGCGTGGGCCGCCCACGCCAAGCGCCTGCAGGCGACCTGCAACGCGCTCGGCATCGACCACGGGCTCTCCGAGCGCGACCTCCGCGGCCGCGTCCACGCCACGCTCGCCGCCAACGACCTCACGGACGCGCGCGTCCGCCTCACTGTCTCCCGCGGCACCCACTCCGGGTCGCTGACGCCCGACGGCGACGCGGACCCGACGGTCGTCGTCGTCACTGACCCCCTGCCGCGTGGCGGCGTGGACGGCGAACGCGTCTGGAGCGAGCCCGCGACCGCCGTGACCGCCGCGGTCGAGCGCGTCGCCGACGACGCGCTCCCCTCGGTCGCGAAGACCCACAACTACCTCAACGGGGTTCTCGCGCGCATCGACGCCGGCGACGCCGACGAAGCCGTCCTCCTCGACGCCGACGGCCGCGTCACCGGTGGCGCCGCGAGCAACGTCTTCTTCGTCGACGACGACACCCTCCACACGCCCAGCCTCGACCTCCCGGTCAACCCCGGCATCACGCGCTGGGCGGTCCTCGAACTCGCCGACGACCTCGGCGTCCCGGTGGAGGAAGGCCACTACCGGCCCCGAGACCTGCGGAGCGCCGACGAGGTGTTCCTCACGAACACCACGTGGGAGGTCCGACCCGTCGCCGCCTACGACGACACCACCTACACCACGTGCAAGGTCGGCGCGCGGCTCGCTCGCGCGCTCGCCGAAGAAGTCGAAGCGCGGCACTACTAACGCACGTTTTGCGCTGCGGGGGTGCGCCTCCGGCGCACCCCGCTCGGCAAAAACTTGCGGAAAAAGCACTCCTCCTTCGCTTCGTTTCACTCCGCTCAGTCGTCGGCCCGAGCGCTCACTGCTCACGGCTCGCTTCGCTCGCCGCTCGCACGTTCCGAGGCGCTTCGCGCCTCGCGTCGTTCGCGCTCGGTGAACCGCGAGCGCCGTATGGCGCTCGCGGATGCTCGTGAGTGAACAGGCGCAGATTCCGGTACGCTCAAAGCCGCCGAACCGGTAGCCGGGGCCGATGGGAGACGAGCGCATCGCTGCGGTCGAGGAGGTGCCGGCCGACGGGACGCTACTGTACACGGTCGCCGACGGCGGCGACGAGCGCGAGGCCATCCTGTTGAAGCTCTCGGACGGCTCGGTCACGTCGTTCCTGAACTACTGCATGCACTGGACGGACGTGAAACTCGACACGGGCGACGGCGCGCCCGTGCGGAACGGCGACGTGGTCTGCCGGAAGCACGCCGCGACCTTCGAGAAGGACACGGGGGTCTGCACGCACGGCCCCTGCGAGGGCGCGCAACTGGACCCCGTCTCGGTCGAGACCCGTGACGGCGACGTCTACCTCGCAGACGACGACTACGAGTTCGTGCGGACGGGCGTCGAGGACGGCGACCCCGCGGACCTCTCGACGGACCCCGGCGCGCGCCTCGGCTTCTAGACCGCTTCGACGACGAACGCGGGCTCCTCGATGCTCTCGCTCTTGCACTCGGGGCACCGCGACGGCACGTTCACGGGGTCGTCGAAGCCGTCGAACCCGCACTCGCGGCACTCCGGGGGCTTCACGAGCAGTTCCTCGTCGGTCTCCTCCAGCGACTTCGAGAGGTGGCGGACGTGCGTCAGCACCGTGCCGCGGGAGACGCCGAACTCCTCTGCGAGGGCGCTGGGCGTGTCCGGACGCTCGCGGAGCGTGTCGAGGATGCGTTCGCGGGTGGTCTGGTCGTCCATGCCCGCAAGTGGACACCTGGATGAAAAAGGACTTATCGGACGCACGGCACCGTCGGGGTATGAAAGCCGTCGTCCTCGCCGGCGGGTACGCGACCCGGTTGTGGCCCATCACGAAACACCGACCGAAGATGTTCCTCCCCGTCGGGGACTCGACAGTCATCGACGAAATCTTCGCCGACCTCGAAGCCGACGACCGCATCGAGGATGTGTTCGTCTCCACGAACGAGCGCTTCGCGGAGGACTTCCGCGAGTACCTCGCCGACAGCGAGTTCCAGAAGCCGACGCTGACCGTCGAAGACACCTCCGAGGAGGACGAAAAGTTCGGCGTCGTCGGCGCGCTCGCCCAGCTGGTCGACCGCGAGAACGTCGACGACGACCTCGTGGTGGTCGCCGGCGACAACCTCATCAGCTTCGACATCGCGGAGTTCGTTGACTTCTTCGAGGCGAAGGCGACGCCCGCGCTGGCCGCCTACGACGTCGGCAGCCTCGAACGAGCGAAGTCCTACGGGCTCGTGGACCTCGACGGCGACGAGGTCGTGGACTTCCAGGAGAAGCCCGAACACCCCAAGAGCACGCTCGTCTCCATCGCGTGCTACGCGTTCCCGCGGGAGACGCTGCCCGACCTCGACCGGTACCTCGACGAGGGCGAGAACCCCGACGAGCCCGGCTGGTTCATGCAGTGGCTCCAGAACCGCCAGTCCGTCCACGCGTTCACCTTCGAGGGCGCGTGGTTCGACATCGGCACGCCGGAGTCGTACCTCGACGCCGTGCGCTGGAAGCTCGACGGCGAGAACCTCGTCAGCGACGACGCCGTCGTCGAGAACACCACCATCGGCGAGAACGTCCACGTGATGGGCGACGCCGAACTCCGCAACTCCAGCGTGGACAACTCCGTCATCTTCCCGAACGCCACCCTGCACGACTGCGACGTCCGCGACTCCATCATCGACGAGCAGACCCACCTCGAAGACATCGACTTCGCGGGCGCGCTCATCGGCGCGCACACCACGATTTCCAACGGCGAGTAACCCCTAGCAGACGGACTTGGCGTTGACGCCCATCGACTCCAGCGCCGCGACGTACTCCTCGTAGGCGACGCTCACGACCTCGATAGCCGCGTCGCTCGCGCGCTCGACGGCCGCCTCGTCTTCCGCTACGTCCGCGAGCAGGGCGATTGCGGTCTCGGTGTCGGCCTCCGTGTCGCGCCGCAGGTCCCGGAACAGGTCCGCGCGGCCCTCGTCGGCCTGATTCACGAAGTAGCTCACGAACTGCGCGAGCGTGCGCTCGGCGACGAGGCCGCGGCCGACGACCGCGCCGGCCTGCTCGATTGGGTCGTCCAGCCCGCGGAGGAAGTCGTGGACGGCGCCCGGGTCGGCGGCCACGTCCTCGCCGAGTTCCCCGGCGACGCGCTCGTAGTGGTCGCGCTCGCGCTCCGCAAACGCGGCGAACGTCTCGGCGGCGTCGCCGGACGCGTCCGCCGCCCACTCGGCGAACACGTCGGCCGCGGCGGCCTCGCTGGCGGCGGCCGCGCGCAACACCGTCTCGTCGTCGAGGGTCGCGTCCGTGAGCGCGACGAGGCGCTTCGAGGAGCCGAGGCGGTCCAACTCCGTCTCCGCCGCGGCCGCGACGCCGTCGCGGAAGTCGTCGGTCATGCCGCCGAGTTCGCGCGCCGTCCACGTGAGCTTTTGGCACGCGAGAGCGTACGTCCGCTCGTGACTTCGCCAGCCATCACGCCGCGCGACCTCTACGACCGCATCCGGAGCGGGGACGTCTCCGTGCTGGACGTCCGCGACCGCGACGAGTTCGACGCGTGGCACGTCGACGGGCCGGGCGTGACCGCCGCTCACGTCCCCTACATGCAGTTCGTCTCCGCGCAGGTCGCCGGCGACCCCGCCGCCCTCGTCCCCGACGAACTGGACGAACCCATCGTCGCTGTCTGCGGGGTCGGCGAGGCCAGCGACGAGGTCGCGGCGATGCTCCGCGAGGCGGGCGTGGACGCCGTGAACCTCGCCGGCGGGATGGACGCGTGGGGCGACCTCGTGGTCGCGCACGACCTCGGCGGCGTCGTCCAGTACGAGCGCCCGTCGTCGGGCTGTCTCTCCTACCTGCTCGCGGACGGCGACGAGGCGGCGGTCGTGGACCCGCTGGCGGCCGCGAGCGAGCGGTACGCCGAAGACGCCGCCGACCGCGGCCTCGACGTCCGCTGGGCCGTGGACACGCACGTCCACGCCGACCACTTCTCCGGCGTCCGTGCGCTCGCCGCGGAGACGGACGCCGAGCCCGTGCTGCCGGCGGGCGCGACCGAGCGCGGCCTCGACTACGACGCGACCCTGCTCGCGGACGGCGACGCGCTCTCGATTGGGGGGCGTGACCTCGTGGCGCGGCACGCGCCCGGCCACACCACCGAACTCGTCGTCTTCGAGTGGGGCGACGCGGTGCTCACCGCCGACTGCCTGTTCCTCGACGGCGTGGGCCGCCCGGACCTCGAAGACGCCGACCGCGCCCGGGAACTCGCGGGCCGGCAGTACGACACGCTCCACGACTCGATTTTCGCGTACCCGGACGACGAGCGCGTGCTCCCCGGGCACGTCGAGGCGACGACGCCGCTCGCGGACGACGGGTTCGCTCGCAACCTCGGCGCAGTTCGGGAGTCGCTCGCCGTCGCGGACCTGTCGCGCGAGGCGTTCGTGGACGCGCTCACGACGGACCTGCCGCCGCGGCCGGCGAACTACGAGGCAATCGTCGCGACGAACCTCGGGCGGCGGGAGATAGACGAGGGGACGCTAGAACTGGAGCGCGGGCCGAACAACTGCGCGGTGTCCTCGACGTGAGTCAGTCGTCGTCGGCCGCGGGCGCGGCCGCGGCGGCGTCGTCCTCGATGCTCGGCGGGTACTTCCCGCGGTCGAGCTTGAGGTCGGACTGCGGGCGCGCCATGCACGTCAGCGCGTAGTTCTCGGCTTCCTCCTCGGTGAGCCCGCGGGCGGCGGGCTGGGTGACGTCGCCGGCTTCGATTTTCGCGGAGCAGGCCAGACACATCCCGACGCGGCAGGAGTACTCCTGGGCGATGCCTTCTTCGAGGCACGCCGACAGAATCGTCTCCTTGTCGGAGACCTGAATCTCCTCGCCGGTCCCGACGAACTCGACGGTGTACTCGGTCATGGCTGGCGCTACCACGAGAGCGGGTAAAACTCTTTATTCGTCCGTGTCCGCGCGGCGAGGACAGATTGTACGTAAAGAGTTTTCCTCGCGGGCGCGAACCCGAACAGTATGACCACCCACGAGTACGACGTCGCCGTCGTCGGCGCCGGCACCGCGGGCTGTTACACGGCCGCGACCGTCGCCAACGCCGGCTACGACGTCGCCGTCGTCGAGCGAAAGTCCGAGGAGGAAGCCGGACACATCGCCTGCGGCGACGCCCTGAAGGGCGCGGACGCGTTCCCCGAGGCCATCCCGAAGGAGCGACTGGAGCCGGCGTTCACGAACACGGGCGTCGACCACGGCCGCTTCGAGATTCCCCAGGAGGACACCGTCCTCGAAATCCCCGTCCCCGGCGAGCTGGCGGTCATCGACCGCTGGGAGTACGGCCGGCAGATCATCGCGGCGACCGAGGACGCGGGCGCGGACTTCTACTACGACGTCGTCGTCCAAGACGTGCTGCAGGAAGACGACGGCACCGTCACCGGCGTGAAGGGCACGCGGAAGGGCACCAGCCACGAGTTCGACGCGGACGTCGTCATCGACGCGGCGGGCGCGCTCTCCATCCTGCAGGACAAGACGGACTTCTCGAACGCGACCTTCGACACGAACGTCTCGTACTCGCAGTTCTGCTCGGCGTACCGCGAAATCATCGAGGTGCCCGAGGAGGTCGAGTGGGACGACGCGCTCGTGTTCAAGCCCACCGAGCGCGCCGCCGGCTACCTCTGGTACTTCCCGCGGACGAGCACCGAAATCAACGCGGGGCTGGGCTTCCAGATGACCGAGGAGCCGATGGAGCTGGTCGACGACCTCAAGCGGGACCTCCGCCAGCGCGAGGAGTTCGAGGGCGGCGAGGTCGAGGACAAGCTCGGCGCGGCGCTGCCGACGCGGCGGCCCTACGACTCCGCGACCGCGCCCGGCTACATGGCGGTCGGCGACGCCGCCGCGCACGTCAACCCGACCACGGGCGGCGGCATCGCGGGCGCGGCGTACGCCGGCAAGTACGCCGCCGAGGCCGCCATCGACGCCATCGAGGCCGGCGACGTCTCCGAGGAGATGCTGTGGTCGTACAACGAGCGCGTGATGGACCACTACGGCGCGCGCTACGCCGCCCTCGACGTCTACAACATCCTCTCGACGGCGGTGGACGTCGACGACCTGATGGGACTGCTCGCGTCGCTCCCCGGCGAGAAGCTCGCGGAAGCGCTGTACGGCGGCAGCACGGAGTTCAGCCTCCGGCTGAAGGTCGTCACCGCGCTGAAGTCGTTCGGCTACTGGTCGAACATCTGGGAGTTCTACAAGACCAAACAGCAGGCCGACCGCCTCCTGGAGCACTATGAGGACTACCCCTCCAGCCCGGACGCGCTCGCGGACTGGCAGGCCCGGCGGGACGACATCATGGACGACGTCTACGAGGTCACCGGCGCCGAGCCGAAGTACTGACTACGGCTGTTCTTCGCCGACCCGCAGAATCGCGTTCGTGAGGCTCTCGACGCCGATGCCGATGGAACGCTCGTCCACGTCGAACGTGGACGTGTGGTGGCCGCCGGGGTGGTCGGTGCCGACGCAGACGTAACACGCCAGCCCGCCCTGTTCTTGCACGCGGTTCATGAGGAACGTGGCGTCCTCGCTGCCGCCGAGGTCGTCGCGCTCGGTGACGGTCTCCACGCCCGCGACGTCGGCGGCTTCCGCGCCGAACACCTCCCGGAGTTCGTCGTCGCTTTCGGCGCTGGGGGCTTCGCCCTCCGTGGAGAGTTCGACCTCGCAGTCGTGCATCTCCGCGGCCGAGCGCAGCACGCGGTCGGCCTTCTCCTTCATGTAGCGCATCAGCTCGGTGGTCTCGCCGCGCACCTCGCCCTCGACGAACGCGTCCTCGGGGATGATGTTCGTCGCGGTGCCGCCGCCCGCGCGCCCGGCGTTCACGCGGGTGGCGCCGCCGTCGTGGCGCGGAATCGCGTAGAGGTTCTGGATGGCGGTGGCCATCGCCTGCACGGCGTTGCGGCCCTGCTCGGGGTGGGCGCCGGCGTGCGCGGGCTCGCCCTCGAACTCCGCGAGCAGGTGGCTCACCGCGAGGAAGCCGTCGATGCCCGCGACGACCTCCCCGGTGGGGTGGTCGAGGCCGAGGTGGACCGCGTAGAGGTAGTCCACGTCGTCGAGGTGGCCGCTCTCCGCGAGTGCTTTCCCGCCGCCGACGCGCTCCTCGGCGGGCTGGAAGACGACCTTGAACGTCCCCGCGAAGTCGCTGTTCGCGACTGCTTCGAGGACGCCGACGCCGATGGCGGCGTGGCCGTCGTGGCCGCAGGCGTGCATCTGCCCCTCGTGCTCGGAGCGGAACCCCTCGCTGGCTGGGTGGTGGTCGCCGTCCTCGGACTCGGTGATGTGGAGCGCGTCGATGTCCACGCGCAGCGCGACCGTCGGCCCCTCGCCGCGTTCGAGGACCGCGATAGCGCCGGTGTGGCCGCCCTCCAGCTGTTCGAGGATGTCGGGGTCGGCGCCGTCCTCGCGCGCTCGCTCGAACCACTCCGCGAGCTCGTCCCCGTCGGGCACCGCCATCCGCGCGTCCGGGTCGATTGCGTCGCGGCCGACGTGGAGTTCATCTACCCCGATTCGCCGGCACTCCTCGACGATGCGCGCGGTCGTGTAGAACTCACACCACGCCGGCTCCGGGTGGCGGTGGAGGTCGCGTCGCAGCGCCACCAGCCGCTCGGTCGCGTCAGCGCTCATGTCTCGGGGGAGGCGCGGCCGTCACATAAACCGTCACGTATCGGCGGGCTCACGGTGTAGGTTTTTAATACGTGCGGCGAAGTGAGGGAAACACGTATGGCAACCGACGACAGCGAAGCGGCGGACGAACTACACGAGCCCGGCGAGGGCGGCGGCCACGACATCGAGTTCTACGGTGGCCGCATCGCGAGCGCGATACCGCTCGCGCTCTTCGTCGTGTGGGCCATCTTCCAGAGCGGCGTCCTGCAAGTCAGTGACACGACTGGACTGGTCATCGGCATGCTCGCGGCGCTCGTCGTGGGCATGTTCTTCACGAAGGGGTCGTGGGCGACGTACGCCAACACCATCTTCGAGGGAATGACACAGCGCGTCGCCGCCACCGCCATCGTCGCGTGGCTGTGGGCGGGGATGTTCGCGCAACTGCTCCAGGACGGCGGGTTCGTGCAGGGGCTCGTCTGGGCCGCCGACGTGGCGAGCGTCTCCGGCCCGCTGTTCCCCGCGGTCACGTTCCTGCTGGCCGCGCTGTTCACCACCGGTATCGGCACCGGCTACGGCGGGGCCATCGCGTTCACCTCTCTGTTCTACCCCGCGGGCGTGCTGCTCGGCGCCAACCCCGTGTTGCTGTTCGGCGCCATCCTCTCCGGGGCCGTCTTCGGGGACAACCTCGCGCCCGTCAGCGACACCACCATCGTCTCCGCGGTCACCCAGGACGCCGACATCGGCGGCGTCGTCGCATCCCGGTTCAAGTACGCCATCCTCGCCGCGGTGCTGGCGTTCGCCGGCTACGTCGTCGCCGGTCAGATGATGCCCGGGTCGGACGTCGCCGCGACCGCCAGCGCCTCTCTCGACGGCCAGCCGCTCGGGCTCGTCCACGTGCTCTCGATGCTACTGGTCATCGGCCTCGCGGTCGCGGGCCGCCACATCGTCGAAGCGATTTCGTGGGGCATCATCCTCGCGCTCGTGTTCAACGTCGGCTCGACGGTCCTCGCGTCGCGGGGCGTCATCGAGAGCGGGCTCCAGAGCGCGCCCGCGCTGCTGTTCCGCGCGCCCGCCAGCTCCGGGCTGGCACAGTCGCTGGAGTGGCTGCCGTTCGTCCTCGTCGTCGAGGACGGCACCGGCGTCACGGGCAGCCTCTACAGCGGCGCGTCCGGGTTCTTCCCGCTCATCGTGCTCACGCTGCTCATCGTCGCCGGCGCCCGCATCATGATTCAGGGCGGCGGCTTCGAGGCGATTCAGTCGTTCCTGCTGAACCGCGTCGCGACGAACGTCCGCCGCGCCGAGACCACGATGGTGCTCGGCACCGCGTTCGTCAACTCCATGATTACCATCAACACCGCCGCCGAAATCGCCATCGCGCCGTACATCGCGCGCATCGGCGAGCGGTTCAACATCAACGGCTACCGGCGCGCGAACATCCTCGACGCCAACACCAGCGCGCTCGGATACATCTTCCCGTGGGGCGGCGGCGTGCTCGCCGGCTACGGGGCGATGCGCTCGCTCGGCGACACCATCCCCGTCGTCAACCCCATCGACGTCTGGCCGTTCGTCTTCCACGGCTGGCTGCTGTTCTTCGTCTTCCTGGCGGCCGCCGTCACGGGGTACGGGCTGGAGTACGTTAGCGACCGCGAGTCCGAGGAGGTGAGTCGCGCATGACGCTCGGCTCGTTCCTCGCGGGCGTCGGCTTCCGCACGAACACGCCGAGCTTCGAGGCCGGCGTGGAGCTTACGGCGTTCGTCACCGGCGTCGAGGACGGGTCGGCCGTCGCGCGCATCGGCGACTCGAAGCTCCGCATCTCGAACGCGCCCGACGACGCCGTCGACACGCTCGTCCGGCTGCGCGTCGAGGGGTTCAACGACGACACCCACGTCGGGCAGGCGGAGTACCTCGAAACCGTCGGCGAGAGCTCGTTCTAAGCTCGTCGGCGCCGCTGTCGCGTTTCGAGTCGGTCGCAGAAGAGTCGCAGAGAGAGAAGACCCAGCTACGAGGAGCCCAGCGGCTTCACTTGCTCCAGTTCGGCTTCGACGTGGACGCTGTCCGGGAAGTCCCGCTCCATGATGTCGCGGGCGAGGTCGTCGTGGCCGTACAGTTCGATGCGGCGGCGGTAGACCGTGTACGTCCACACGCCCTGTTTGCCGTCGTCGCGGCCGTTCAGCGAGTCGTACAGCGGGACGGACTGCTCGGCGGGCGTATCGGAGTGGGGTCCTTTCATTTCCGCGCCCTTCCGACGGCACGTCGTCTTGATGTCGGAGACGACGCCGTCGAGGGCGGCTCGGTCGCCGCTCTTCAGAGAGAGTTTTGTGACGAAGGTCATGGCTGGGGGTGCTGTGCGATTCCACGCGCTCCACCGTGAAAAAGCGTGTGCTTGGGCGGCTGGGCGTGTCAGGTACCCACCCACTCCGACATTCTCTTAACTGGTCGCCTACTACTCCGTGTTAATGACGGTCGAAGCGACCAGCGCCGGAGCCATCTTGTTCCGCGACACGCGGGACCGGCGCGAATACCTCCTCCTGAAGAGCCGGCCCGGGGACTGGGAGTTCCCGAAGGGCGGCGTGGAGGGGGACGAAGAGCTCCAGCAGACGGCTATCAGAGAGGTACAGGAGGAAGCCGGCATCGAGGACTTCCGGCTCTTGGACGGCTTCCGAGACGACTACGACTACGTGTTCGAAGCGAACGGCACTCGCATCCACAAGACGGTCCACCTGTTCGTCGCGAAGTCCTTCGAGGCCAGCGCCGAACTGTCGAACGAGCACTCGGACCTGCAGTGGCGCGACTACGAGCAGGCCATCAACACGATCACGCAGGACGGCCCGCGGGACATCCTCCGGGACGCCCACGAGTTCATCGACGAGCAGCTCGAAGAAGCCTGACCGGCCTCCCACCGGTCGCTATTTTACGCCGTGTAGCGACGCCGTTACTCTAGGGAGACGACGACCTTCCCCTGGTGGTCGCCGGCTTCGACGTAGCGGTAGGCCTCCCGTACCTCGTCGAAGTCGAACACGCGGTCGATTTCGGGCTGGAGTTCGTCGCCGGCCATCGCGGCGAGCATCCGGTCGAACATCGCGCGGCTGCCGACGCCCATCGACCCCTCGACGCGCAACGCCTTCCCGAGAATCGGGCCGGGGTGGACGACCGCTTCCTGGTCGGCGAGCACGCCGATGACGTGGACGTGCCCGCCGAAGCCAGCGGCCTCAAGCGACTGTTCGAGCGTGCCCGCGCCGCCGACCTCGATGACGTGCTCGACGCCGCCGGTCTGCTCGGCGACCACTTCGCCCCACTCAGGGGTCTCCTCGTAGTTGATGGTGACGTCCGCGCCGAGTTCGCGCGCGCGGTCGAGCTTCTTGTCGCTGGAGGAAGTGACGACGACGTCGGCGCCGCGGGCGGACGCGAACTGCGTCGCGAACGTGGAGACGCCGCCCGTGCCGAGCGCCAGCACCGTCTCGTCGGCGGCGAGGTCGCCGTTCTCGACGAGTTCGCGCCACGCCGTCAGGCCGGCGCAGGACAGCGCCGCGCCCTGCTCGTAGGAGAGGTAGTCGGGGAGGACGGGGAGGCTGTCCGCGGGGAACGTGGCGTACTCGGCGAGCGCGCCGTCCACGTTCCCGCCCGTGGTGCGCTGGACCTTCTCGGGTTCGACGGGGCCGTCCACCCAGTCGGGCGCGAACGGCGTCGCCACGCGGTCGCCCTCCGAGAGCCGCTCGACGTCCTCGCCGACCGCCACGACGTCGCCAGCGCCGTCCGACAGCGGCACGACTGGGAGGCTCGCGCCGGGGTAGGTCAGTTCGCTGTTCGCGATGGCGAGGTCGCGGTAGTTCAGCGACGCCGCCCGCACGCGGACGAGCGCCTCGTCGGCGGCGGGTTCGGGGCGCTCGCGCTCGACTTCCACGACGCCCTCGTAGTTCGGGTCTCCCTCCTGGACTTCGTAAGCTCGCATACTAGTCCGTACTCTCGTGTGGTACTTCCGAGCGCTGCTCGTCGCGGGTTCCGCCGGTTCTCCGGAGCGCCAGCGAAAGACGTAGGTGGGTCGGCGGCCCCACGTCCGGCGTGGCCGACTCCGAGTTCGCGTTCGAACTGCGCGTCTGCGCGTGGGCGGAGCGACACTGGCACCCCGACGGCGAGCGCCCCTGCATCGTCGCGCGCCAACTGGGCACGAAGCGGCGGCGCTGGGACACCGTCGTCGTGGAAGTGGACCCCGAAGCGCTCGAAGCGCGCGCGAACTTCGGCCCCGAGCGGCTGAACTCGGACCTCCTGCACGTCGTCCGGAACGCGCCCGCGGACTGGGCGTTCTACCGGGACGCGCTCCCGCACCCGGGCTACCCGTGGCGCTACGTTCGCGAGGCGATTCACGAGGCCGCCGATCGCGACATCGTGGAGACGCGGCGGAACGGGAACAAGATAGAGCTCAAGCGGAAGTGGCCGTACCCCGACTGGGTGCGGCGAATCGTCGCCATCGAGAACAAGCCGGACCTCGACGCGTCGGCGGCGGACGCGCTCGCCGACCAACTCCAGCGGGATGTCGCGCTCGGGCTCGCCGACGAGGTGTGGCTGGCGACCGAGTCCAGCGACGAGCGCGGCGCCGAGCGCGCGCTGTTCGCGGAGATGCCCGTCGAAGCCGGCGTCCTCACGTTCGCGGACGGCGAGGCGTCCGTGGCGTGGCACCCGCGGTCGCTGGCCCCCGCGTCCGTCGGCACCAGAATCACCGAGCGGCCGTCGGACAGCGAGTTCGACAACTCGCCCGCGAGCTTCGAGTACGTCGACGCCGACTGGAAGGCACAGAAGCGCCTCGAAATCGCCGAGCGCGCGTACGAGCGCGGCTGGCGGTCGTATCTGGACACGATGCGGCCGGACTGCCGGCACTTCGCGGTTCGGCGCGGCGAACACGGCTACGTGCCGTACTGCGCGGCGAAAGAGCGAGAACAGACGGCCGCGGAGTGCTCGGGGTCGTGTCCCGACTACGAGCCCGAGCCGCCGACGTGGCGGCAGGGCGAGTGGCCAATCGAGGGCGGGCCGGGAGCCGCGATTCGGCGCGTCATGGACGACCGCCGGCGGCGCCAGCGAGAATAGCTACGCTTCCGAGGCGGACTGCTCGCCGTCGCGCTCCGCGACGTTCACGTCCTCGCGTGCGACCGCGAGCTTGTACGTCGGGACCGTGCGGTGTTCGACGGTGACGATGCCCTTGCGCTTGAGCGTCTGGAGCGCGCGCCGGACGTCCGCGGATTCGAGGTCGGGGACGTCGAACTCGTCGCGGACCGCGTGCAGCACCGAGACGACGCTCTCCGCGCGCTCGTCCGGGCCGGCGATGACCGCGAACACGCGGCGCTCGTTCTCGGACATGTGGACGGCGGGCGCCTCGCCGCTCTCGGGCGCCTCCCCGACGAGTTCGGCCGCCTCCGCGGTGGCGCGAATCAGGCTGTTCTCGTCGCGGTAGTAGTAGTCCCGCAGCTCCGACTCGAGGTACTGGTGGACGTCGCTGCCGCTTTCCATGTCCCAGCGGTCCTGGAGCACGCCGTTTTTCGTCGGCTGGAGTTCCACGATGTCCGCCAGCCGCTCGCGGTCCTCCTCGGAGAGGGTCATGCCAGTCGGTACTCAGCGCCGGTATTTCGGGCTTGCGAAGACCCCGGGCATTATTTGCGCCGTCCACGTCCACGCGCACATGGCAGACACAGTCCGCTCCGAGTTCGACGACGGCGTCGCGACCGTCACTATCGACCGCCCCGAGAGCCTGAACGCGCTCAACGTCGAGACGCTGCACGCGCTCCACGACGCCGTCGACGAGGCCGAACGGCGGGGCACCCGCGTGCTCGTGCTCACGGGCGCCGGCGACGACGCGTTCGTCGCGGGCGCGGACATCTCCCACATGGCGGAGATGGACACCCAAGAGGCCCACGAGTACGCCGAACTCGGCCACGACCTCGCGGACGCAATCGAGTCGTTCCCCGCGCCCGTCATCGCGGCCATCAACGGCTACGCGTTCGGCGGCGGGATGGAGCTGGCGCTGGCCTGCGACCTCCGCGTCGCCAGCGAGACCGCCGTCATGGGCCAGACCGAAATCGACCTCGGCATCGTCCCGGGGTGGGGAGCGACCCAGCGGCTCCCCCAACTGGTGGGCGACGAGACCGCGCGCCGCCTGATTTACTTCGGCGACCGCCTCGACGCCACCGACGCCTACGAGGAGGGCCTCGTCGGCGAGGTCGTCGCGCACGACGAACTCGACGACCACGTCGCCGACCTCGCCGCCGACCTCGCGAGCAAGTCACAGACCGCGCTCGGCGCCGCCAAGGACGCCATCAATCAGAGCCACGAGACGCCGCTCGACGCCGGACTGGAGTACGAGCGCCGGACGTGGGCGAGCCTGTTCGGCAGCCACGACCAGCGCGAGGGGATGCAGGCGTTCCTCGAAGACCGCGAGCCCGACTTCGAGTAGGCCGTTCCGAGGGCAACAGTTAGGACCGTAGGTCTGGTAGCACACACCATGGGACGAGAAGTCAAACTCAACGAACTCCACGCGGAACTCGACTCGCTCACCTACCCCGCCACCCGCGAGGACGTCCTCGCGGAGTACGACGAGGTCGTCCTCCGGTACGCCGACGGCGAGGAGTCGCTGCGGGACGTCGTCGGGCGCGTCACCGAGGACGTGTTCGTCGACCCCGACGACCTCGAAGCGGCCATCTACAACAACCTCCCCACCGAGGCCGTCGGCGAGCCCGGCCAGTCGGAGGGCGACGGCTGAAACAGGGGGCTTAACTTACAGGACGGCGTTCACGTGGTATGGAGTTCTGCGACGAGTGCGGCTCGATGATGAAAGCGGAGGACGACCTCTGGGTCTGCGGTAGCTGCGGGAACAAACAGCCGAAAGACCCCGACGCCTCGTTCGTCGTCACCGAAGGGCAGGAGGAGACCGAAATCGTCGACGTCAGCGACGCCCAAGACCGCGGGCTACCGACGACGGAAGTGGTCTGCCCGAACTGCGAGAACGACCGAGCCCACTGGTACATGCAACAGATTCGGTCCGCCGACGAATCCGAGACGCGCTTTTTCATCTGCACGGAGTGCGAACACCGCTGGCGCGAAGACGACAACTAAGAGGACCTTTTTACTGCGGGGGGTGCGCCGTAGGCGCACCCCCGTCTGCTCACGGCGCTTTGCGCCGTTCGCACGGCCAGCGGGACCTCCGGTCCCGCTCGGCTCGCAAAAAGCTACGCTAAAAACTCCCTGCGCTCACTTGCGACGCTCGTTCGCGCAGTGAACCGCTCGCTTCGCTCGCGGATGCTTGGGGACGCCATCACCTGACCGGCCGCTACGCGGGCGGACATTCAAATACGAGAACGCGACCAGCCCCGGCTATGCAGTAATCGAGTACGGGACGGTGGATGCGGCGAGGCGGCGAGCCGTCCCCGAAACCGAGCCGCCGGACAGCTACGGGTTCCGCGCGAACGTCAGGTAGCCGGTGTGGCCGACGCCCGCCGTCGACGGCCGCGAGCCACGCTCGTCGAGGTCCATCTCCCGCTGAATCGTCTCGACAGTCTCCACGTTCGCCAGGCCCGCGTCCTCGGCGGCGAGGTTGACCTCGCGGGCGTCCTCCACGAACGGCGAGTAGACGGCGGCGTAGCCGCCCGAGACCAGCAGGTCGGCCGCGCGCTCGACGACCGTCGGCGCGTTCTCCGTGTCCAGCGTCAGCAGGTCGAACTCCGCGAGGTCGTCGAGGTGGTCGGTCACGTCGCCCGTGCGGACGTCCACCGCGTCCGCGACTTCGGCGAGTTCCATATTCCCCCGCGCGACCTCGGCGAACTCGGAGTCGCGCTCGTAGGTCACGACGTCCGCGCCCAGTCGGCCGAGGTAGGCGGCGAGCACGCCGGTCCCGGTGCCGGCGTCGAGCACGCGGTCGCCCCGCGACGCCCCCGTGTGGCCGACGACCAGCCCGATGTCCTTGGGCATCATCGGCGCGCCCGTCCGGTCGAGGTGGTTGAACAGGTCCGGACCGCGCAGCTCCCGGACCGTGAACGGCTCGCCGAGGTGCGTCTCTACCGTGTCGCCGGCTTCGACGCTCTCCGGGACGTCGATGACGCCGAGGTCGGTGTGGACTTCGTCGCCCGGCGCAGCGAGGAACTCCCGGTCCTCCCGAACGAGCAGAATCACTCCAGCCGGGAGATGGCCGCGGCGAGGTCGCCGTCGGTCGCCTCCAGCGCCGCTCGCGCGTCGGCCTCGGTGGCGCCGGTGCGCTGGACGACCAGCTCGACGTCGTCCTGCGGGATGCCCGCCTCGTCGGACTCCGTGGACTCCGCGGACTCCGCCTCGGCCTCGATTTCGCCGGCGCTCTCGACGGTCTCGGGCTCGCCGATAATCTGGTAGGTCTCCTGGCCGCGGGCGTCCATCTTCGTGACGTCCGGATCGTCGAAGACGAGCTGGTCGCCGTCGGCCTGCTTGATGACGACCTCGGTGGCATCGATCTCGTCGACGTCGATGCCCATCTGTTTCATCATCTGCTGCATCTTCTGGGGGTTCATGCCGCCTCCGCCAAACATGCCCGGAGCGTCGCGTCGCGGCGTGAAAAGGGTGACGAACGACCCCTTGTGGCACTCGGTCGCTTCGCTCGTCCGGGGACTACTTCTGGACGCTATCCCGCACCATCACTGCCATCCCGGTGTCGAAGTCGAGCATCGAGCCGGCGTCCAGTTCCGCGCGGCCGACCGCCAGCAGGTCGCCGCGCTCGTGGACGACCGCGACTTCGTCGTCGGCGCGGACGTCCGGGTCGACGGTCTGGACGAACTTCGCGAAGACGTTCTTCCCGTCGCGGACGAACGGCTCGCTGTCGTCGCCGACGACCACTCGGGCCGCGGGATGTGCGAGGTTGTCGACGAGCCGGCGGCCGCCGGCTGCGCCGAGCGTGAAGCGGCCGTCCATCCCGACGGAGACGAGCCGGGCGCCGTCGTCGCGGGCGACCTGCTGGGGGCGGCCGGTGGTCGAGCGCTGCACCTCGAAGCGTTCCTCCGGCGGGAACAGCGCCGCGCCCGCGCCGGCTCCGAACTGGTAGTCGGCGACGGTCCGCAGCGAGTGCACGTCCGCGTCCTGCATACCTCGACGGTCGGCTGGCGGGCGTAAAGCCACTTCGTTCGCGTCCGCGAAGTGGATGCGTTTATGTGGTGTGGGACGCAACCCGGAGCCATGAACACGACCGCGAAAATCGGGATTGCGGCGGTGCTGCTCGCTGTCGGTACCGCGATGTTGGTGTGGGCGAGCCTCGACCCGTCGGGGACGACGACGCTGCTCGCCGTGGCGGGCGTCGCGACGACGCTGCTGGCGGCCGGGTCGCTGCTGATGGGTTCGACCGGCACCGACGGCCGGATGGTCTAGAGCAGGAACGTCTCTTCTCGCTCGCTGAGGTCGACGAACGCGTCCGCGACCTCGATGAGTTCCTCGGCCGTAGACTCCCCGAAGGCCATCACTTCCACGCGCACGCCCTCGTGGCGGAGGTGGTTGCAGAGCCGCGAGAAGTCGCCGTCGCCCGTGCAGAGCACGACGGTGTCGACGTGGTCGGCGAGCGTCACCGCGTCGAGGCTCATGCCGACGTCCCAGTCGGCCTTCTTGGAGCCGTCGCCGAACGTCTTGATGTCCTTGATCTTCGTCTCGAAGCCGATGTCCCGGAGCGCGTCGAAGAAGCTGTCCTCGTCTTCAGCCTGCGCGCGGATGACGTACGCGATGGCGCGCGTGAGTTCCCGTCCCTGCACGGCCTTCTCGAGCAGCGAGGAGTAGTCGATGTTCCGAGAGTAGACGCTCTGCGCGGAGTGATAGAGGTTCTGCGAGTCGGCCAGCACGGCGACCCGCTGCCCCGGTTGGATTGGAGCCATACGCGCCGTACGCGCCGCCGCCGTAAAGAAGGTACGCGACCGGCCGGTCAGGCGGGCGGCGTCTCGTGGCGCGTCAGCGACAGCGAGTCGGGGTCCAGTTCGTAGTACGACTCCCACGCGGGGGCGAGCGAGACCACGCGCGTCGGACCGAACTCGCTCTCGGCGTGCTCGTGGTGGTGGCCGACCAGACAGAGCTCCGGTTCGAGCGCGTCGAGGATATCGTCGATGTGCTCGCAGCCGACCTCGTAGTCCTCGGTGACCGGGAGGCCGTGGGGGGCTTCGTGGGCGAGGAAGACGTCCACGTCGTCGAGCCGCTTGGCCCGTTCGACGTCCTCGCGGACGAAGTGGCGGCGGCGGTCGTCGTAGAGCTGCTCGCGGGACTTCTCGAACTGCGTGGGCGCGTAGTTCCCGGAGAGGCCGGCGACGCGCAGGCCGGCGACGGTCTCGGCGGTGCTGTGGAGGAGGTAGGCGTTCGAGACGTCGTCGCTCTCGATGCGGCCGTGACGCAGCGCCTCGACGACGTCGAAGTCCTCGTTGTTGCCGCCGATGAAGTAGGTGGGAATCGGGAGGTCGTAGTACATGATGTCCCCGGCCTGGAGCGCGACGTCGGCGTCAGCCGCGCGGTACGCGGCGAACAGCGACTGCCGCCGGTCGGGCGTGCTCGCGTGTGCGTCCCCGAGGACTAGCATCTACACGGACCTGCGGTCAGACGCGGCAAAAAGCTCTCGATGCGTCGCTCGGCAGTCCTTGCGTGCGGCGACAACTCTTTGTTCCCCGATACCCACACTTGTGCGTATGAGTGGCGCTCTCGGGACGCGGTTCGACGCCGACGAGAGTGCCGGCTCCTTCTCGGGTAAACGCAAACGCAGCACAGCCGACACGCACGGCTCGCTGCGGGCGTAGCACTCCCGTGCCGGGCCGCCGACGGACGCACGGCCCGCACACCGACGACGCGACACCCAGACCCAGATGGACCACACAACATTCGTGAACGGCGTCTTCCCGGCGATGACGACGCCGTTCACGGCCGACGGCAGCATCGACTTCGACCGACTCCGAGCACACGCGCGACGCCTCGTCGACCGCGGCGTCGACGGCCTCGTGCCCGTTGGTTCGACCGGCGAGAGCGCGACGCTCACCCACGACGAGCACGTCAAGGTCGTGGAGGCAGTCGTCGCCGAGGCCGGCGACGAGGTGCCGATTATCGCGGGCGCGGGCTCGAACTCTACGCACGAGGCGCTGGGGCTCTCCCAGCGCTCCGTGGACGCGGGCGCCGACGCTCTCCTGTTGATTTCACCGTACTACAACAAGCCCGAGCCCGAGGGCATGGAAGCCCACTACCGGGAGATAGCGGACCGCGTGGACGCGCCCCAAATCATCTACAACGTGCCCTCGCGCACCGGCCGCAACATCGCCGTGGAGACCGCCGAGGCGCTCGCGAGCCACGAGAATATCGTCGGCTACAAGGCCGCCAGCGGCGACCTCTCGCGGGTCAGCGAGGTCGTCGAGCGCACCCGCGAGGAGGACTTCGGCGTGCTCTCCGGCGACGACGGCCTGACGCTGCCCGTGCTCTCCGTGGGCGGCACCGGGACCATCAGCGTCACCGCGAACGTCGAGCCCGAGCGCGTCAGCGACCTCGTCTGGTCGGCCCGCGACGGCGACTACGAGACCGCGCGCCGGCGCCACCAGGAGCTGGAGCCGCTGAACCGCGCGCTGT
Source organism: Halobacterium hubeiense (assembly GCF_001488575.1). Taxonomy (NCBI): domain Archaea; kingdom Methanobacteriati; phylum Methanobacteriota; class Halobacteria; order Halobacteriales; family Halobacteriaceae; genus Halobacterium; species Halobacterium hubeiense. The sequence continues at coordinate 567,347 of NZ_LN831302.1, read as the reverse complement.
TCGCGGAGACGAACCCGATTCCCGTGAAGGCCGCTCAGGAGATTCTGGGCCACGGTCCCGCGAACTACCGCTCGCCGCTGACCGACGCCACCGAGGAGACGCGCGAGCGGCTCCGTGAGGCGCTGGACGCCCTCGACGAACAGGAGGTGTCCGCATGAGAATCGGGGTCACCGGCGCGACCGGGCGGATGGGGCGCGAGGTCCGCGAGGAGGCCGCCGAGCGCGGCGTCGAGGTGGCGTTCGCGACGACCCGCGACCCCGGCAGCGACCTCGACCCCGCCGGCGAGTTCGCGTCGCTCGTGGAGGCCGAGAATCCTGACGCGGTCGTGGACTTTACCGTGCCGGAGGCGAGCGTGGAGTACGTGACCGCCTGCGCGGCCGCCGGCGTCCCCATCGTCGTCGGCACTACGGGCTTCGACGACGACCAACTGGACGCGCTCCGGGACGCGGGCAGCGACGCGCCCGTCCTGCTCGGCGCGAACTTCTCACGGGGCATCCAGGCCCTCTTGGACGTGGTCGAGCAGGCAGTCGGGTCGCTCCCCGAGTACGATGTCGAGGTCACCGAGACCCACCACAACGGGAAGCGCGACGCCCCCAGCGGCACGGCGAACGTGCTGCTGGACCGGATTGAGGACGAGCGAGACGACTCCGAGCGCGTCCACGGCCGCGTGGGCGACCAGCCCCGCGAAGAGGGCGAAATCGGCGTGCACGCGCGCCGCGCCGGCGACGTCACCGGCGAGCACGAGGCGCTGCTCGCCGGGAACGGCGAAGTGCTGGAGTTGACCCACCGCGCGGGCGACCGGTCGGTGTTCGCGGCGGGCGCGCTCGACACCGCCGCGTGGCTCGCCGACCAGCCTGCGGACTTTTACCGATTCGAGGAGGTTGCTTCCGAACTATGAGTCTGGAATCTGACGTACGAGACCTGTGGCACCGACACGAAGACGGCGACCTGACGGCCGAAACCGCGAGCGCGGACGACGCGGACACGCTCGAAGCGTTCCTCGACGCGCTCGAAGCCGGGGACGTGCGCGCCGCCGAGAAGTCCGGCGGCGAGTGGGAGGCCGTCGAGTGGGTCAAGCGCGGCGTCCTCCTGAACTTCGCACTCCACGAGACCGAGCCCCGCGAGTACGGCGACGTCACTTACCACGACGTGCTCCCGCTGCGGGACACCGACGACCTCTACGACCGCGGCACGCGGAACACGCCCGACGGCACCGTGCTCCGCCGCGGCGCGCACCTCGGCTCGGACTGCATCGTGATGTCCCCGGCGTTCGTGAACATCGGCGCGCACGTCGGCGACGGCACACTCGTGGACTCCTGTGACACCGTCGGCTCCTGTGCGCAAATCGGCGAGGACGTGAAGCTCGGCGCGAACACCCTGATTGGTGGTGTGCTCGAACCCGTCGAGAGCGCGCCCGTCGTCGTCGAGGACGGCGTCTCGCTGGGCGCGGGCTGCCGGGTCACCTCCGGGTTCGTCGTCGGCGAGGACTCCGTGGTCGGCGAGAACACGCTGCTGACGCCGCGCATCCCCGTCTACGACCTCGTCGAGGAGGAGATTCTGTACGGCGAGCTGCCGCCCGAGCGCCGCGCGTTCACGCGCTACGTGGAGTCCAGCGTCGGCGACCACGACCTCTTCGACGGCGGCGCGTTCAAGCCCGCGGTGGTCGCGATGGACCTCGAAGCGGAGACGCTCGACGCCACCCAGCGCGAGGAGGTCCTGCGGTCGTGACGCGCGTCGAGGCCCCCGCCGTGCGGCGGCTCGCGGACTGGTCGGCGAGTGAGCTCCGCGGCCTCGCCGCCGAGTACGGGACGCCGCTGTACGTGCAGGACCTCGACCGCGTACGCGAGAACTACGACCAACTCGCGGCCGCGTTCCCGGACGCCGATATCCACTACGCCGTGAAGGCCAACGCCGGCCGCGCGGTCCTCGACGCGCTCCGCGAGGCCGGTGCGGGCGCGGAGTGCGCGTCCGCCGGCGAGGTGTACCGCGCGCTCGACGCCGGCTACGAGCCCGGCGAAATTCACTACACGGCCGTCAATCCTCCCGCCCGCGACCTCGACTACGTGCTGGACGAAGCGGCCGACGCGACGTTCGTCGTGGGCGCCCGCGACACCATCGACCGCCTCGAAGAGCGCGGCTTCGACGGCCGGCTCGCGGTCCGCGTCCATCCCGGCGTCGGCGCCGGCCACAGCGACGAGGTGGCGACCGGCGCCGACGCCAAGTTCGGCATACCCCACGACCGCGCGGCGGACGCGCTCCGAAAGGCTGACGCTCGCGGCTTCGACGTGGTCGGGATCCACGCCCACGTCGGCAGCGGGATGCTCTCCGAGGGCGACGTGGACGCCCACCGCGAGGTCGTCGAACGGCTCGCTGCGGTCGCCCGTGAGGCGCCCGTCGATTTGGAGTTCGTGGACGTCGGCGGCGGCTTCGGCGTCCCGTACCGCCCCGAGGAGGAGCCGCTGGACCTCGACGCGGTGGCGGACGCGACCCGGGACGCGCTCGCTGACGTGGACGCCGAACTGGTCGTCGAACCCGGGCGCTTCCTCGTCGCGGACGCCGGCGTCCTCCTCACCGAAGTGAACACGGTCAAGCGTACCGACGGCCCGACGCTCACCGGCGTCGACGCCGGTATGACGACCCTACTGCGGCCCGCGCTCTACGACGCCCACCACGAGGTGCGCGCGCTCACCCGCGACGGCCACGACCGCCCGGACCGTACAGTTACGGTGGTCGGGCCCATCTGTGAGAGCACAGACGTACTCGCGGAGCGCCGACAGCTCCCGCGACCGGAGCGCGGCGACCTGCTCGCGGTCGGGAACGCGGGCGCCTACGGCGTCGAGATGGCGTCCCAGTACAACTCCCGGCCGCGGCCCGCCGTCGCCGCCGTCGAGGGCGGCGACCACCGGCTCGCCCGCGAACGCGACTCGCTGGCCGACCTCACCACCCCAGAACGATGATTCCCGTACCTCTACACCGATGATTCCCTACGAACGATACCACGGCACCGGCAACGACTTCGCAATCGTCGACGCGTCGAACTACGTCCCCGACCGCGGGGCGTTCGCCGAGCGGCTCTGCGCCGACCTCGGCATCGACGGCGTCCTCTTCCTCGCGCTGGAGGACCGCTACACGCCGCCGCGCGCGGTGATGACACTGCGCCAGCCCGACGGCTCCACCGCCGACATGTGCGGGAACGGCGCGCGCTGTGCGGCCCGCTGGGTCGCCGAGCAGACCGGCGCGGACGCCGTGATGCTGGACACGCAGGCGGGGACGCGGCGCGCGGACCTCGACGGCGCCGAAGTGACCGTGGAGATGGGCGAGCCGTCGTTCGCGCCCCGCGACGTGCCGGCGTTCCGCGACGAGCCGATGGAGCGCGAGGAACTGGCGGGCTACGAGGTCACCGCCGTGAACACGGGCGTCCCCCACGCGGTCGCGTTCGTGGACGACGTCGACGACGTGGACATCGAGGCGGACGCGCCCGAGATTCGCCACCACGAGGCGTTCCCCGAGGGCGCGAACGTCACGTTCGCGTCCCCGGACGGCGAGGACGCGTTCCGCCAGCGCACGTTCGAGCGCGGCGTCGAGGGCGAGACGGACTCCTGTGGAACGGGCGCGGTCGCGGTCGCCGCCGTCGCGCGCCGCGAGGGTCGCTGCGGGGACCGCGTGGCGGTCCGGCCGCCGGGCGGCGAACTCCGCGTCGACCTCTCGGGCACCACCGCGACGCTGCGCGGCCCGACCGAGCACGAGCTCGACGGGGAAGCCGAGACCGTCTCCGCGCGCCAGCTCGATGCCTGACTCGTTCTCCGTTCTGGAGTTCCACGAGCGCGCCGTCCGCACGCCCTCCCACGAGGACGTCACGGAGATGCGCGAGCTGCTCGTCGAGACGCTTCGCGAGCACGGCGCAGACCCCGAGGTGGACGACGCCGGGAACGTCCTCGCCTCGAAGGGGACTGGACGACCCCACTACGTCCTAAACACGCACATCGACACCGTGCCGCCGCACGTCGAGTTCTCGCGGGACGGCGACACGGTCGAGGGGCGGGGCGCCTGCGACGCGAAGGGGCCGCTGGCGGCGCTGCTCGCGGCGTTCTTCGCGGGGGACGCCGACGACGGGACGGTGACGCTGGCAGTGACACCCGACGAAGAGACGGACTCGACGGGCGCGGCCGCGCTCGACCTCGACGCGGACGGCTTCATCGTCGGCGAGCCGACGGACCTCGACGCGTGCACGAGCGCCCGCGGTCGGTTCCAGGGAACGGTCGAACTCGCGGGCGAGGGCGCGCACGCCGCCGAACCCGAGACGGGCGCGAACGCGGTCGCCGCGGCCGAGCAGGCGCTCGAAGCAGTCCGGACGTACGACGCGTCCCGGGGCGCCGCCGAGCACCCCGAACTCGGGCCGCCGACGCTCACGCCCACGCGCATCGCAGGCGGGGACGCCGCGAACCGCGTGCCCGACGAGTGCGCAATCACGTTCGACCGCCGGACCGTCCCGCCGGAGACGCAGACGGAGTTCTTCGACGGCTTCGCGGCGCACGTCCGGGACGCGGTCCCCGAGCACGTCGGCGTCGCGGTCGAACCGGCCGAGCGGGAGACGCCGTTCCTCGAAGCGTTCGACACGCCCGACGACAGCGCCGTCGTCGAAGCGCTCGTCGATGTGGGCGCCGGCAGTCCGCGGCCGTTCGGCGCCGCTACGGAAGCCTCTTACTTCGCGGCCGACGCGCCGACGGTCGTCTTCGGGCCGGGCGTGCTCGCCGACGACGACGGACCGGTCGCGCACGCCCAGCGCGAGTACGTGCGGCGCTCGGACGTCGAGCGCGCCGCCGAAATCGTCACGGGCGCGCTGGACGCGCTGGTCTAACCGAAGAAGACGTCCGCGAGGTCGGTGCCGCGGGAGGCGACGTCCGCGTACAGTTCGGTGTACCCGCAGGACGTGCAGGTCACCGTCTGGAAGTTGTTCGTCTGGATGTCGAACAGCTTGGAGAGCCCGGAGCCGGTCGCCGAGATGGAGCCGACGTCGACTTCGTCGTGTCCGCACTTCGGGCAGCCGTCGTGGTCGTCTGGAGTCGGGGACATGCGTGGCGCTGGGGAGCGCCGCGGCATAAGCTTTCAGGAATCCGGAACGTCTCAGGCGTCTCGTGCGACGTCGCCGGCGACGCCGGTGTACGACGCGGGCGTGAGCGCGAGCAGTTCCTCGCGGACCGACTCCTCGACGTCCAGCTCCGCGAACAGGTCGTGGAAGTCCTCGATGGTGACGCGCTCGCCGCGCGTGAGGTCCTTCACGCGCTCGTAGGCGTCGCCGTGGCCCTCGCGCCGCAGAATCGTCTGGACGGCCTCGCCGATGACTTCGGGGTTTGCTTCGAGGTCCTCGCGCATGACGACCTCGTTGGGCGTGACCTTCGCGAGCCCGTTCTGGAGCTTCGAGTACGCGAGCAGACAGTACGCCAGCGACGCGCCGACGTTGCGTTTCACGGTCGAATCGGAGAGGTCGCGCTGGAGGCGGCTGGTCGCGAGGTACTCCGAGAGGAAGTCGAGGTCGCTGTTGGCCTTCGAGAGGTTGCCCTCGGCGTTCTCGAAGTCGATGGGGTTGACCTTGTGCGGCATCGTCGAGGAGCCGGTCTCGGACTTGGCAGCCTCCTGCCCGAGGTAGCGCTGGGAGACGTACAGCCAGACGTCACGCGAGAGGTCGATGAGGGCGCCGTTGACGCCCGTGAGCGCGTCGAACAGCGCGCCGAGGTCGTCGCTGGGGTTCACCTGCGTGGTGGGTTCGACGTACGCCAGTCCCAGTCCCTCCACGAACTCCCGGGAGAACGCGCGCCAGTCGATCTCGGGGAACGCGGCGTGGTGGGCGGCCCACGTGCCGGACGCGCCCGCGAGCTTCCCCGCGAGGTCGTCGCTGGCGTCCTCGACGCGCGCGATTGCGCGGCCGAGGCGGGCGGCGTAGACGGCCATCTCCTTGCCGAACGTCGTCGGCGTCGCGGGCTGGCCGTGGGTGCGCGCGAGCATCGGGAGGTCGGCGTAGTCGTAGGCGAACTCCACGAGCGCGTCCCGGACCTCGCGGAGTTCCGGCACGAGTACGTCCTCGACCGCTGGCTTGACGAGCAGGCGGTGCGCGAGGTTGTTGACGTCCTCGCTGGTGAGCGCGAAGTGAATCCACGGGTGCGCGCGCTCCGGGGCGTGCTCGCGGACGAAGTACTCGACGGCCTTCACGTCGTGGTTGGTGGCGTCGTAGCCCCGCGCGCCCTCCGTCTCGATTGCCTTCACGAGCGCCGCGTCCTCGTCGCCGAACTCCTCGTAGGCCGCGCGTAGGGTTTCGCGCTCCTCGTCGGTGAAATCGAGGTCGACTTCGTCGAGATCCGCGAGCGCGAGCAGGTACTCGACTTCGACGCGGACGCGAGCGCCCATTAGCGCCGCCTCGCTGGCGTACTCGCGGAGCGGTTCGGTGCGGCCCGCGTACCGGCCGTCCAGCGGCGTCACGGCGTGAAGGGCGTGGGTGTCGGTCATGCCTCGGAGTGGCCGCGCTCGCGGCAAAAGCCTGCCGGTCGAGCGAACCACGAGCGTGCATACACTCGCGGCAATACCGGCAGTAGTCACACATTTCTATGCCAGTTCGTGCATACTTTCCGGGCGCGAACCGCAACCACTTTGCCCGCGGGCGCCGGTCGATGGGACATGACGAACGTAGCCGGTCTGGCCAGCAACCGCGGCCGAAACCTCCTGCACATCGACGACCTGCGGCCCGGCGGCGCCGACCTCGCCGTCGTGCTCGCGGACGACCCGGACGCGCCCATCCTCGACGCGGCCGAGGCGCGGGGCATTCCCACGGAAGTCGTCGAACACCGAGAGAACGAGTCCCGGCGCGACCACGAACAGCGCGTCGTGGACGCCCTCGCCGACTACGACGTGGACCTCGTCTGCCTCGACGGCTACATGCGCGTGCTCTCGGAGGTGTTCCTCGACGCGACGCCGCTCACGCTGAACGTCCACCCGAGCCTCCTGCCGTCGTTCCCCGGCGCTGACGCCCACGAGCAAGTGCTGGACGCCGACGTCTCCGTGACGGGCTGTACGGTCCACGTCGTCACGAACGCCGTCGCGGAGGACGGCAGCGTCCGCACCGAGGCCGTGGACGCCGGCCCCGTCGTCACGCAGGAGCCGGTGCCCGTCTACGAGGGCGACGACGAGAGCGACCTCAAGGAGCGCGTGCTCTACGACGCGGAGTTCGAGGCGTACCCGCGCGCCGTCCGCTGGGCGGCGAACGGCGACCTCGACGTCACCGACGACGGCGTCACCGTCGAGGCCGACGAGGGCGGCGACTTCCCGGTGCGGCGGTTCGTGAGCAACGACCGCGACAGCGACCTGCGGTACGGCGAGAACCCTCACCAGGACGCCGCGCTCTACCGCGACGACACTTGCGAGGAGGCCAGCGTCGTCCACGCCGACCAGCTCAACGAGGGCGCGAAGGCGCTCTCGTACAACAACTACAACGACGCCGACGCCGCGCTCAACCTCATCAAGGAGTTCGACGAGCCCGCCGCCGCCGTCATCAAGCACACCAACCCCGCGGGCGCCGCGGTCGCTGACACGCTCGCCGAGGCCTACGCCGACGCGCTCGCGACGGACGCCAAGAGCGCGTTCGGCGGCATCGTCGCGCTCAACCGCGAGTGCGACGAGGAGACCGCCGAACTCGTCGCGGACTCGTTCAAGGAGGTCGTCGTCGCGCCCGGCTACACGGACGCCGCGCTGGACGTGCTCACCGCGAAGGACAACCTCCGCGTGCTCGAAACCGGCCCGCTCGGCGAGATCTCGGAGACGCTCACGGAGAAGCCGCTGGTCGGCGGCCGTCTCGTGCAGGAGCGGGACCTCTGGGCGCCCGAGCGCGAGGACCTCGAAGTCGTCACGGAGCGCGAGCCCACGGAGGACGAAATCGAGACGATGCTGTTCGCGTGGCGCGTGCTCAAGCACGTCAAGTCCAACGGCATCCTGTTCGCGGACGGCACGGAGACCGTCGGCCTCGGCGTCGGACAGGTCTCCCGCGTGGACGCCGTCGAACTCGCCGCGAAGAAGGCCGAACGCGACGCCGACGGCAAGAACGCCGAGGGCGCCGTGATGGCCTCCGACGCGTTCTTCCCGTTCCCGGACGGCATCGAAGCCGCCGCGGAGGCGGGCGTCGAAGCCGTCATCCAGCCCGGCGGCTCGGTGAACGACGACGACGTCGTCGAGAAAGCCGACGAGCACGGGATGGCGATGGTGTTCACCGGCCACCGCACGTTCCGCCACGACTGACCCGGCTCGCGGTCGGCGACCGGGTTACTCGGGCCGCCAGTCGAGTTCGAGTTTGATGGTCTCGCGGTCGCCGCGGAACACCGCCTGCTTCTCGACGACGTCCACCTCGAACGTGATACTGTCCGTGGGCCGGAGCGTGATGTCCTTGTTCTCGACGCGGACGGTGAACTCGTCGTCGGAGCGCAGCGACGCCGCGATGCCTTCGAGCCGAGCGGCTACGGCGTCTCTGTCGAGCGTCTCGGCGCTCGTGGTTCGCTGAACCATACCGACGCGTCGCTCCCGCCGCGCTTCGTTATGCGCGTCTTACGCGCTCGCCGGAGGGGGAGAAGGGGCAGTGGAGCGCCAGCGGGCTGACACAGGTGAGGGGGCAGTGATGGGGTGTGGGGTCGGGGACCGGTGGCGCTCCACGAGGACGTGACGGCGGGACGTATCAAGTCGATTGGGGAAACACAAACTGCCGTTTGAGTTACCGCCCTACTCGTAGGCGACGGTCGCGGCGGCGTCGGCGTGGCCGTAGTCGATTGCCACGTCGAACGTCTCGCCGTCGGCGGGCGGCGCGGTGACGTCGAAGGTCAGCGTCTCGGTCGCGCCGGCGGCGACGTCGCGCGCGAACCGGGACGGCGCGCCGGCGGTGCCCTCGACGACGCCGCGGAACGTCACCGCGTCGCCGTCGTTGACGACCTCCAGTTCGGCCGTGAAGCTCGCGCCCGGCGCGACCGAGTCGGGCGCGGTCAGCCCCGTCACCTCGTAGTCGACGCTCTGCGTGATGGCCTCGATGTCGCGGGCGTCCAGCTCCCACGTCGCCGTCGTCTCCTCCGCGTCGAGTTCGACGGTCGCGCCGTACGGCGTGACGTCCGACGGGACGGCGAACGCCGCGTCGAACCGCGAGGGGCCGCCGCCGATGGGGAACAGCGGGTCGCCGAACTCGTGGTCGCCGTTGAGCGTGAGCGTGACGTGCTCCGAGACGAACGAGCGGTAGTCGTCGATGCCGTCGGGCGCGAACTTCACGGTGACGTAGCGGCCGTCGGCCTCCGAGTGGACCTGGTTGTCGCCCTCGCCGCGCGTCGCGACGAACGCGGCCGCGCCGACGTCGGCGACCGACAGCGACCCGCCGTCCGCGAGGGAGACGGAGTCGCCGACCGAAAGCGTCCCCGCGTCGGTCGTCGTGTCTGTCGCCGCGGCGTCGTCGCTCGTACTGGGCGCGCCGAGACAGCCGGCGAGTCCCAGCGGGGCGCCGGCCGCGATACCTGCGATGAACTGTCGTCGCTGCATGTCCGCGTTTTCCCCCGCACGGGAAAGTGGGTTGCGTTAGGACAAAGCCGCGTTTCACGAAACCCGGTGCCGTCCCCCAAATTCTGTGCGACTGACAGGGGTCGCGGCGGCGCGCGTGCGCGTCCGACAGCCTAAAGCGGGGCGCAGCGCTCGGAACTGGTATGCGATACGACGAGGCGGCGAACTTCCTGCTGGACCTCCGCCGCTACCGGCCCAAGCCCGGGACGGACTCGACGGCGGACCTGCTGGCCGCGCTCGGCGACCCCCACGAGGGCCCGCGGTACGTGCAGGTCGCGGGGTCGAACGGGAAGGGTTCGACCGCGCGCCTGCTCGAATCCGTGCTCCGGGAGGCCGGACTCACCGTCGGCCTGTACACGTCCCCGCACCTCGACGACGTGCGCGAGCGCGTCACCGTGGACGGCCGCCGGCTGTCGGAGGCGGCGCTGACGGAGTTCGTCGAGGCGGTTCGGCCGCACGTCAACGAGCGCGCCGCCGACGGGGACGCGCCGACGTTCTTCGAGGTGGTGACGGCGATGGCGCTGTGGCAGTTCGGCCGCGAGGACGTCGACGTCGCGGTGCTGGAAGTCGGCATCGGCGGGCGCTACGACGCCACGAGCGTCGTGGACCCGGCCGCGAGCGCGGTGACGTCGGTGAGCCTCGAACACACGAGCGTCCTCGGGGACACCGTCGAGGAAATCGCCCGCGACAAGGCCCACGTCGCGCCCGAATCGAACCCGCTGGTGACGGCGACCACGGGCGACGCGCTCGAAGCGGTGCGGGACCACGCGGGCGACGTGGTGACCGTCGGCGGCGATGGAGACGTGCGCGCGACCTACGAGGGGCGCACGAACCACACCGAGAGCGCCGTCTCGCTGGCCGGCTCGGACTGGGCCGTGGACGCCCAGATTCCGTTGCTCGGCTCGTTCCAGGCGGAGAACGCGGGCGTCGCGGCGACGCTCGCGCGACAGGTCGCGGACGTGGACGAGGCCACGCTCGAACGCGGCCTGCGGAAGGCGTACTGGCCGGGGCGCTTCGAGGTGATGAGCGCGGACCCGGTGACGGTGCTGGACGGCGCGCACAATCCGGCGGCCTGCGAGGCGCTGGCGGGGACGCTGGCGGAGTTCGACTACGAGAACCTCCACTGCGTGTTCGGCGCGATGCACGACAAGGACCACCGCGGGATGGCCGACGCGCTGCCGACGCCCGACCGCGTGTGGGCGTGCGAACCCGACTCCGAGCGCGCCGAGGACGCGGACGTGCTCGCGACGGTGTTCGACGAGGCGGGCGCGGACGCGACGGTCACGCGCTCGGTCGAAGCAGCCCTCGACGACGCGCTCGACGCCGCCGGCGAGGACGACCTCGTGCTCGTCACGGGGTCGCTGTTCGCGGTCGCGGAAGCGCGCAAGCGCTGGACGCGCACGAACGTCCAGACGGACGTGGACAGTCTGGACGACTCCCGGGACGCGCTGGAGGGCGCGCACGTCACGCCGCCGGGCGTCTGGCGGATGCGCGCGAAGGGCGTCCACCGCGTCGTCCGGACGCGCGTCCAGAAACGGCAGGCCCAGTACCTCAAAGAGGAAATGTTGAGCCTCGGTGGGGAGTGCTCTCTGTCCGGATTGAACGCCCAGCCGCGGGGGTACCTCGACGCCGTGCTGATGGGGACGCTCGCGCAGTTCAAGCGCCTCGCCGAGAAGCTCGACGGCCAGCCCTACGGGCTCTCCGTGTACGCCGATGAACTCCGGGAGACGCTGGGCATCCAGACCGAGCCCGTCGAGCACGGCTACCCGTGGGAGGACGGCACCGCCGTCATGGGCATCCTGAACGTCACGCCGGACAGCTTCCACGACGGCGGCGAGTACGAGGCAGTCGAGGACGCCGTCGCGCGCGCCGAGGAGATGGTCGAAGCGGGCGCGGACATCATCGACGTGGGCGGCGAGTCCACGCGACCCGGAGCCGAGCCCGTCCCGCTCGAAGAGGAACTGGACCGCGTCGTCCCCGTCGTCGAGCGCATCAGCGACCTCGACGCCATGATTTCCGTGGACACGCGCAAGGCCGAGGTCGGCCGGCAGGCCCTCGAAGCGGGCGCGGACATCCTCAACGACGTGACCGGCTTGGAGGATCCCGAGATGCGATTCGTCGCCGCCGAGTACGGCGCGCCGCTCGTGGTGATGCACTCCATCAACGCGCCCGTCGAACCCGGCGAGGACGTCCACTACGACGACGTCGTGGACGACGTCATCGACGAGCTCACCGAGCGCGTGCTGCTCGCGGAGAAGGCGGGCCTCCCGCGGGAGAAAATCGTCGTTGACCCGGGACTGGGCTTCGGGAAGTCCGCCGCGGAGAGCTTCGAGGTGCTGGACCGCACCGACGAGTTCCACGCGCTCGGCTGCCCCGTGCTCATCGGGCACAGCCACAAGTCGATGTTCGGCGCCGCCGACTCGTACCCCGACGATGGCGGCTACGCGACGGTCGCGGGCACGGCGCTGGCGGCCGAACGCGGCGCCGACATCGTGCGCGTCCACGACGTCGAGGAGAACGTCGCCGCCGTGAAGGTCGCCGAACGGACGCGCCGCGGCACGGACGACGAGTAGCGCTCAGAGGAAGTCGACGTCGAGTTCGTCTCGGATGCCGTCGACGTCGAAGTCCCGGTCGGCGACGGCGAGTCGCTCGTCGAGCGCACGCGCGGCGCCGGCGACGAACGCGTCTCTGGCAGCGAGCGGCGACCCGTCGGCTGCGACGGCGTCCTGTAGTTCCGCGGCGGCGCGAGCGAACTCGCGCGTCTCGTCGACGACCACCAGCCACTCGAGCGCGGCGTCGACGGCGTCGAAGTCCGTCGGCCCGGTTTTGAACACCTCGCCCTGGTAGACCTCGTAGAGCACGAGCGGCGGCGCGAGCGCGCGGTCGCCGTGGTGGTCGCGGACGTACTCGACGGCGTCCTTCCGTCCGTCGAGGTAGTCGATGAGGACGCTGCTGTCGTACAGGGTCATCGCGTGCCGACGTCCTCTTTCATCTCCTCCCGTGCCGCACGCGCTCCCTCGGCGGCATCGGTGCCCGACCACAGGCCAGCGCCGGCGTCGATGGTCTCTCGGCGCTCGCGGAGCAGCCGCGAGAGGAGCTCGTCGAAGGACTCGTCGTCGCCCTTCAGTGCCGCGAGCGCCGCGTGCGTCTCCTCGTCGACGCGGATGCTCTTGCTCATACGCCACCGTATACGCCGCTGTATACATAGTCGTTTCCCGAGCTTCGGCGCTCGAAGGCGTAGAATCGACGGCCCGACCGGTTCGCCGCTCAGAGCAAGCCCGCCTGTTCCTGCGCTCGCCGGTAGGCGTCGAGGTACGCGTCGAGGAAGTGGTCGTGGTCGTACTTCGCGAACGTCTCGTCGACGTCCTTGCGTTCGAGGTCGCCAGCGCGCACCAGACACTCCGTAATCTCCTCGTCGTTGGTCGCGCGGAACCCCCGGTCGTAGGTCTCGACGAGCTCGTGGGCGCTGGACTCGGCGTGGTACTCGACGATGCCGACGCAGCCGCAGGCGAGCGCGCGAAGCAAATCGAGGCCGAAGGAGGTGCGTTCGGCCGTGTGGACGTAGACGTGGGCGTCCTTGAACAGCCGCACGCGCTCCTCGACGCTCTTCTCGCCGACGAACTCCACGCGGTCGTCGATGCGGAGGTCCCGTGCCTGCCGCTCGTAGCCCGCGCGAGCCGGGCCGTCGCCGACGACGGTGCAGTTCCAGCCGTACTCGCGGAACTCCGCCAGCGCGAGGAACAGCGATTCGAGGTTGGCGTCCTCGTCGAGGCGGCGGCTGAACACGATGTCGCCGGCGTCGGCGGGCTCGACGCTCCGAATCCCGTGCATGTCGATGCCGGTGGGGACGACTTCGACGTCGTCGCCGCTCGCGCCGCACTCGCGGGCGCTCGTCTTCACCGTCCGGGACGGCGTGACGACCGTGCTCGGTTTCCGCGCGGCGTAGCGGTACGCGCGGCCGCGCAGGCCGTCGGTGGCGTCGTGGGGGTCGTACCAGTCCACGAGTAGCGGCGCGCCCGCCAGCAGCGCGCCCCAGCGCGCGCCGTAGACGTGGCCGGGCGTCCGACTCGTGGCGTGGACGACGTCCGGGTCGAGGTCGCGGAGGGTGGCGGCCGCCTTCGGCGAGAACCAGCGCCGGCCGCGCTCGGCAGTGACGGCGTGGTACGTCAGGTCCTCGTGCTCGAACGTGTCCGGGTGTCCCTCCCACCACTGCGCACAGCAGACGTGGACGTCGTGGCCGCGCGCCGCGAGCAGGTCCGCGAGCAGGCGCAGGCGGTCGACGTCGTCCGCATCGACGTGGTGGGCGGTCGTCTCCGAGACGAACGCCACGCGCATACTCGCCGGGACGCGGTACGCCGGTAAAAACGGTTCTGTTCCCTACTGGCGCGCGCTCCCGAGCGCGTCGTCGAGGGCGGCCGTCGCCGCTTCGACGTCGCCGACGTCCCCGCGGTCGCAGCGGACGTCGACGCGCCACCACGCCGCCGACCGCAGGACGAGCGCGTCCGCGGTCGCGTCGTACCCCGAGAACGCCGACCACGGTCGGAACCGCCGCTGGTGGGGGCGTTCGACGACGAGGCCGGCGTCGGTCGCGCGGAGCGTCCGCGGCGCGGTCGTCAGGGAGGCCAGCGGCACGGCGAACAGCGCGAGGAGGTAGGCGGTGCCGGCGTCCTCGACGCCGAACAGGGCTTCCGCGCCGACGCCGCCCGCGCCGGCGACGAAGGAGACGAGGACGACCGCAATCGCGGCCTGCCGCCACCGCTTCGGCCAGCGCGCCTCCCACGCCGCGAGTTCGACGGCGTCCCGAGTGGTCCAGTCCGCGTACCGGGTGTGGCTCATCGCGACGACCGCAAGTCCGAGCAGGCCGCCGCCGGCCGTCGCGAGCATCGCGAACACCGCCGCGACGGACGGCACTTCGACGCCGACCGCCTCCGCGCCGGCGACGCCCGCGACCCACGCGAACGGCGCGACGGCGAACAGCCAGACCGCCGTCCGGCCGCCGAGTCGCACGCCGAGCCCGGGCGCCCGAGCGGCCGCCCAGCCGACCGCGGTCGCGAGCCCCGTCACGGCGACGAGCAGCGCGACGTAGAGCGCGCCGGCGCCGCGCAGCCACGGAGAGACCGCGAGCACGGCGGCCGGGCCGCCGACCACGCCGGCGTAGAGGCCGACGACGAAGGCGTACGTCGTGTCAGGGTGTTCGGACTCACCGGTCGGTTCGGTCACGGGCGGACGTGTAGCGCCGATGAGCATAAAACGGGCGGCGGGTTCGCCCGCGCTGCGTCCCGGTTCCGCGACCAGAAGCGCTATCGCCGGCCCGAGCGGAGGTCGTGGCATGGCCTACGACATCGAGCGCTACCTCAACGTGCGGAGCGCGGGCGGCCCGACGTTCGGGCCGGCCGGGGAGTTGGCGTTCACGCTGGACGTCACGGGGTCGAATCAGGTGTGGCGCGTGGACGCGCCGGAGGCGTGGCCCGACCAGTTGACGTTCCACGACGAGCGCGTGGCGCACGCGTCGTTCTCGCCGACCCGCGACGAACTCGTCTACGCGAAGGACGCGGGCGGCGACGAGTTCTGGCAGCTCCACCGGCTCGCCGCGGACGGCAGCGAGGACGTGGCGCTCACCGACGACCCGGACGCGAAACACCACTTCGGCGGCTGGAGCCACGACGGCGACCGCATCGCGTACGCCGCGAACCGCCGCGAGCAGGGCGTCTTCGACGTCTACGTGCAGGGCCGCGAGGAGACCGGCGCGGACGCCGAGTTGCTCGTGGAGGGTGACGACTACGACATGCTCGCGGCGGCGGGCTGGAGTCCGAGCGACGACCGGCTGTTGCTCCACGAGAGTCACTCGAACTTCGACGCCGACCTCCACGTGGTCGACGTCGCCTCCGGCGAGGTCACGCACGCGACGCCGTTCGAGGAGGACGTGCAGTTCTCCTCGGTGGCGTGGACGGCGGACGGCGACGGCGTCTACGTCTGCACGAACCGCGGCGCGGACACCCACTACCTCGGCCTGCTCGACCCCGAGACCGGCGACATCGAGGAAGTCGAGCGCGGCGGCGACTGGCCGCTTGAGTCCGTCGCGGTCCACCACGACTCCGGGCGGCTCGCGTACGTCCGGAACGTCGACGGCTACAGCGAACTCACGCTCGCAGACAGCGACGGCGCGACCCTCGACGAACACCCCGATCCCGACCTCCTCGACGGCGTGGTGTTCGGGCTGAGCTTCGACAGCGACGGCGAGCGCGTCGCGGTGTCGGCGTCCTCGCCGACAGAGAACGGGAACGTCTACGTCGTGGACGTCGAAACCGGCGACAGCCGGCGCTGGACCGACGCCGCCACCGCGGGCATCCCGAAGGAGACGTTCCGCGAGCCCGAGCTAATCCACTACGAGAGCTTCGACGGGCTCGAAATTCCGGCGTTCCTCACGCTCCCGGACGGCGACGGCCCCCACCCCGTCGTCGTGGACTTCCACGGCGGCCCCGAGGCCCAGCGCCGCCCGTGGTTCACGGCGCTGCGCCAGTACTTCGCGGACAACGGCTACGCCGTCTTCGAGCCGAACGTCCGCGGCTCCTCCGGGTACGGCACCGAGTACATGAACCTCGACAACGTCCGCAACCGGATGGACTCCGTGAAGGACGGGAAGGCGGGCGTCGAGTGGCTGGCCGCCCGCGACGACGTCGACGAGGACCGCGTGGTCGCGTACGGCGGCTCCTACGGCGGCTTCATGGTGCTGGCGTCGCTCACCGAGTACCCCGACCTGTGGGCGGCCGGCGTGGACGTCGTCGGCATCGCGAACTTCGTGACGTTCCTCGAAAACACGGGCGACTGGCGCCGCGAGCACCGCGAGGCCGAGTACGGCAGCCTCGCCGACGACCGCGAGTTCCTTGAAGCCATCAGCCCCGTCAACAACGCCGACCGCATCCGCGCGCCGCTGCTCGTGCTGCACGGCGCCAACGACCCCCGCGTCCCCGTCGAGGAAGCCGAGCAAATCGTCGAGCAGGCCGGCGAGCACGTCCCCACGGAGAAACTCGTCTTCGAGGACGAGGGGCACGGCTTCACGAAGCTGGAGAACAAGCTCACGGCGTACCGCGCGGTCGTGGACTTCCTCGACGAACACGTCTAACTACTTCCGTCTCCGGCGAGAGCGCCGCGTATGGAAGTCGACCTGACGAACCCGTGGGTGTTCGGCGCGCTCGTCGTCGCGCTGTGGGTGGCGGTGTTCGTGGCGGCGGAACTGCTCGTCCTCGACGGCGACGTCGCCGGCGCGGCCGTCCGCGGGCTCGCCGGCGGGCTCGCGTTCGCCGTCGTGTACGCGTACGTGCAGCGCCAGCGGGCGTGACCCGCGACAACTGTTAGTAGGAGCCCGAGCTACCGCCACGTGATGCACGCTGCCGTGGTCCTCGCCCTCCCCGTCCTCGCGTACGCGGCGAGCCGACTGGCCGGCGCCGCCGCCGTCCGCGCGGCAGACCGCGTGACCGCGGCGTCGTGGGTGCGGCGCGCGAACCGCCTCCTGCAGGCCGCCGCCGCGCTCGTCGGCCTGTTCGTGTTCACCGACTCCGAGTTCGCGGACGCGCTCGCCGCCGCGCTGCCCGCGCCCGACGCCGCCAGCGCGTTCGGCGTGCTCGCCGCGACCGTGCTGGTCGGCGGCGTTCTGCCCGCGCTCGCGGTCCACCTCGGCACGCGGCCCGCGTGGGCGGCCGTCACCGGCAACGCGACCGACTACGCCGCGACCGTCCGGCGGTTCCTCGCGTTCGCCGCGGTCCTCGTCGCGCCCGCGCTGTTCGTCGTCGGCGCGTGGCTGGCCGCCCCCAGCGGGACCGCGAGCCTCCTCGCCGTCGTCGGCGCCGCCGCGGTCGTCGCCGTCGCGCTTCCGTCGCTGGCCGCGCGCTTCGGTCCCGTCAGGGAGCCGACCGCCGCCGAAGCCGCCGTCGTGCCCGCGTGCGCCGACGGCCTGCGCGTGCGCGTCGTCGAGACCGGCAACCATCCGGTCGCGAACGCCGTCGCCGCGGGCGTGCTGCCCGGCGCCCGGTACGTGTTCGTGACGGACGCGCTGTTCCACACGCTCGACGCCGACGCCACGACCGCCGTCCTCGCCCACGAGGTTGCCCACCACCGCCGCGGTCACGTCCTCGCGCGCTTCCTCGCGACCGGGGTCGCGCTCGCTCCAATCTTCCTCGCCGCGAACGGCGTCGTCGAGGCGTTCGTCCCCGCAATCGCGCTCTCGGCCGCGTTGCTGCTCGCGGTCGGCCCGCTGGTTCGGTGGACGGAGTTCGACGCGGACGCCTACGCCGCCGCCCGCGTCGGGGACGCCGCCATGGAGCGCGCGCTCGCCACGCTCGCCGACCGCGGCCTCGTCCCCACGGAGCGCTCGCGGCTCGCCCGCCTGTTCTCGTTCCACCCCGCGGTCGGCCGGCGCCGCGGCCGGCTCCGGTGACCCAACCGTTTTTCCTGACTCGCTGCGAGGTGCCACCGTGGACTTCGACCGCCGCCGCGTCGCGTTCCGGGTCGTCGTCGCCGTCGCCATCGCCGCCCTGCTGGTCACCGGCGTCGGCTGGGACCGCGTCCTCCGCAACCTCCGAGACGCCAACCTCGCCGTCTACGCGTTCGCGCCGCTGGGCGCCGCGCTCGCCCTCCTCGCGGGCGGCGAGGGGACGCGGGTCGCGCTCGGCTTCCCGGTGTGGAGCGTCCGCGGCGCGCTCGCGCGGCGGGCGTTCTACGGCGCCGCCATCGTCCGGAACTTCCTCCCCGCCGGCAACGTCGGCGGCGGCGGGTTCGTCGCGTACACGGTGAGCCGCCACGGCGACGTCACCGTCAGCGAGGCCATCGCGGGCGTCACCGGCTGGGAGTTCGTGATGATGGTCGCGTCCGCGGTCGTCGGCGGCGTCGGCGTGCTCGCGGTCGCCGCCGTCGGCCAAGACCCGTCGGGGACGGTCGGGCTGTTCGTGGCGTTCGCCGCGGTGCTGGCGGCCATCGCCGCCGCGGGCGTCCTCCTCGACGCCTACCGGGCGGGCGTCGCCACCGCCGTCACTCGAATCGCCGGCGCGCTGGAGCCGGTGCTAGAGCGGGTGGTCCCCGGCTACGACGCGCCCCTCGACGCTGAGCGCGTGCGCCGCGGCCTCGACGAGTTCTTCGCGACGCTGCGCCGGCTCGCCGCCGACCGCTCGCGGTTCGCGACGATGGTCGCGGCCGCCCACGCGGCGTGGCTGTGCTGGATGATTCCGCTGTTCGTCAGCCTGCTGGCGGTCGGCGTGGTGGTGTCGCCGGCGGTCGTGATGGTCGCCGTGACCGTCTCCGGGTTCGCGCGCGCCGTCCCCCTGCCCGCCGGCGTCGGCCCCGTGGACGTCGCGCTCGGCGGCGTGCTCGTCGCGTTCACGCCGCACTCGCTGGGCGAACTGGCGTCCGCGCTCGTGCTCTACCGGTCGAGCATGCTGCTCGTGCAGGTGATGGCGGGCGGGCTCTCCCTGTGGACGCTGGACGTCGCGGCGACCGGCGGGTTCGCCGACTAGATGACGCCGGTCTTCGTCGCGGCCTCGACGGCGGCGTCCTCGCTGATGCCGGAGCCCAGAATCGTGTAGCGGTCCCGAATCTCGTGGGCGGACGTCAGCGCCTCCAGCACTTCCTCGTCGGTGACGCCGAGGCCGTCCGCGGTCGTCGGCGCATCGAGAGACGCCAGCGCGTCCCGCACCGACCGCCACTGGCCCTGCTCGCCGGAGTGGAGGTACTCCGCGAGAATCGACCCGACGCCGACCTGGTGGCCGTGCAGGGCCTTCCCCGGCGCGATGCGGTCCAGTTGGTGGCTGAACAGGTGCTCGCTCCCCGACGCCGGCCGCGACGACCCCGCGATGGACATCGCGACCCCCGAGGAGACCAGCGCCTTCATCACCATCCACGCGGACTCCTCCAGTTCGGGCTTGATGGAGTCGGCGCTGTCCACGAGCATCTCCGCGGTCATCTGACTGAGCGCGCCCGCGTACTCGCTGTACGGGACGTTCTGGAGGCGGTTCGCGAGCCGCCAGTCCTTCACCGCGGTGTAGTTGGAGATGATGTCCGCGCAGCCCGCAGTCGTCAGCTCCCACGGCGCGTCCGCGATGACGCCCGTGTCCGCGACCACCGCGACCGGCGGCGCCGCCGCGACCGAGTGGCGGGTGTCGCCCTCCGGCACCGAACCGCGCCCGGAGACGATGCCGTCGTGGCTCGCCGCCGTCGGCACGCTCACGAACCCGACGTTGAGGTGGTCGCTTGCCATCTTCGCGATGTCGATGGGTTTGCCGCCGCCGACGCCGACGAGGTAGCCGACGTCCATCCCGCGGGCGACCTCCAGCACGTCCTCGACGGCCTCGAACGTCGCCTCCTCCACGACGACGAGTTCGGGGTCGTCGCCCGCGGCCTCGAACTGCGCGACGATGCGGTCGGCGGCCACCTCGCGGGGCGTCTCGCTGGTGACGACCAGCGGCCGCCCGGTCAAGTGGGTCTCGACGACGACCTCCCGGGTCTGCGAGAGCACGTCGTGGCCGAGCACGACGCTCCGCGGGAGGCGTATCCACTTCGACTTCTCGAACATGTCCAAGCCTCGCCCGGGGACGAGTAAAAGTCTACTCGTCGCCGAGCCGGCCGCGATAGCTCACGTACGTCCGCTCGTAGCGGTCGTCGTACAGCGCGAGCGCGGCGCCGTTTTCGACGTGCGCGGAGACGCCGACGTGCTCGCAGCCCCACTCGGCCGCCCACGCCTCGAAGCGGTCGAGCAGGCGGTCGGCGAGCCCGTCGCGGCGGAGCGCGGGCTTCACGTAGAGGCCGTCGACGTTCGCGTACGGCCCGCGAGCGTAGATGGTCGGGCTGTCGTGGCGGCCGCCGGAGACGTAGCCCGCGAGACTGTCGTCGGCTTCGGCGACGAACAGCACGCGGTCGTCGTCGCCGAGCCAGCGGTCGATGCCGGCGTCGGCGACCCCCTCCTCGTCGAGTTCGCTGTACTCGGGCGCGACCGCGGCCGTCTCGCGGAACCCCGGCACGAGCAGTTCGTCTTTGACGGTCTGTGCGTCGTCGGCTGTGGCTTCTCGTATTCGCATAGGTGTGTCCGTGGCGGCGGTCAGAACGCGGTCCGAGCTGCGACGACCCCCACAAACGGGGAGCCGTCACGTGACGAGAAGCCGGGTCATCGCTCTACGCCGTCGTTCGCCGCGCCGCGAAATAAGTGCTCGGTGGGTGTGGGTGTGAGTGGCGCGCTACAGCGTGTCCAGCACGTCGAGGAGGCGCTGCTCGTCCTCGCGGTCCGGCCCTTCCTCCTCGCCGGTGCGCCCGTTCTCGCGGTGGGCCTCGACGGTGCGCTCCATCGCCTCCGCCACGGGCGTGGACTCGTAGCCGAGTGCTTCGACCTTCGACGTGTCCAGCAGGTGGGGGTAGTCGCGGTACAGCGGGAAGTCCTCGGGGTCGAGACCGGCGACTTCGAGTTCCCGCGGGCTCGTGTACGCGCGCTCGACGTCCGTCCCGAGCGCGTCCGCAATCAGGTCGAGCATCCGGTCGAGCGTGACCGCGTTCCGGTCGCCGACGTTGTACGCCTCGCCGGGCTCGCCCTCCTCGGCGACGAGGCGCATCCCGCGCGCGACGTCCTCGACGTAGACGCGCTGCCAGAGGTTCGTGCCGTCCCCGGGGACGACGACCTCGTCGTACTCCGCGACGCGGTGGACCCAGTACGCCAGCCGCTCGGTGTAGTCGTGGGGGCCGTAGACCACGGGGGGTCGCACGCTCATCGCGTTCACGCCGCGCTCGGCGGCCTCGAAGACGATGCGGTCGCCGGCGGCCTTCCGCGGGCCGTAGGTCTCCGGCGAGTCGTCGGTCGCCTGCTCGGCCGTACAGCTCTCCAGCGTCGTCTCGTCCTCGCGCTTCGGGACGTCCTCGTCGGCGTACGCGGCGCCGCTGGAGACGTAGACGTAGGCGTCCACGCCGCCGAAGACGTCGATGGCGTGCTCGACTTCGCGGGGCTCGTACGCCACGCAGTCGAAGACGACGTCGGGCTCGACCTCGCGTTTCGCCGTCAGCAGGGCCTTCCGGTCCGTGCGGTCGCCCTGCACGTGGTGGACGCGGTCGTCACCCTCGAACGGGTCGTCGTGTTTCCCGCGGTTGAACGTCGTGACGCGGTAGTCGTGGGCGAGCAGTTCCTCCACGAGGTGGCGGCCGATGAACCGCGTGCCGCCGACCACGAGCGCGGAATCCATACGCGGGGATTGGGTGGCCGCGACAAAAGCGGTGGCTATCCGGAAGTCGAACCGAGAGAAGAACCGAACGAGGCGCTCAGTCGGCGCTACCGGCGACCGAGCCGTCGCTCGCGCTGGCGGGGAGCGAGCGGCGCGCGTCCGCCTCCGGCCGCTCGTCGATGGCCTCCTGGTAGGCGTCCGGCATCACGACCGCGAACTCCGAGACGGCCTCCTCCCAGTTGCCGAGCAGTTCGGCCGCGCGGTCGCTGTCGGTGCGCGCGGCGTGGTTCTCCACGAGCCGGCGAATCGCGGACTCGTCACGCTCCGAGAGGTCGCGGGAGACCGCGACCATCCCGGTGTTGCAGCGCTGTTCGAAGTCGCCCTCGGGGTCGTGGACGTACGCGACGCCGCCGGACATCCCCGCGGCGAAGTTCCGGCCGACGTCCCCGAGCACGACGACGATGCCGCCGGTCATGTACTCGCAGCCGTGGTCGCCGACGCCCTCCACGACGGCGTGCGCGCCGGAGTTCCGCACCGCGAAGCGCTCCCCGGCGACGCCGTTGACGTAGCACTCGCCGTCGGTCGCGCCGTACAGCGCGACGTTCCCGACGAGCGTGTTCTGCGCGGGCTCGAAGCCCGCTTCCGGCGGCGTCTCGACGGCGAGCGTGCCGCCCGAGAGCCCCTTCCCGACGTAGTCGTTGGCGGCGCCGGTCAGCGACATCGTGACGCCCGAGGCGAGGAACGCGCCGAACGACTGGCCGGCGTTCCCTTCGAGCGTGACGTCGAGCGTGTCGTCGGCCAGCCCCTCGACGCCGTGCTCGCTGCTGACGGCGTGGGAGACGCGCGCGCCGACGGTGCGGTCGCGGGTCGTAATCTCGCGGGTCAGCGAGACGGACTCCTCGCCCGCGATGGCCGCCTGCGCGTCCGCGATGATGCCCTCGTCGAGTGCCATGTCGGGCTGGTCCTGCTCGACGGTGTGCGTGCGGCCGTCGCCTTCCGGCTCGGCGAGCACGCGCGAGAGGTCGATGTGCTTGCCCTTCGGGTGGTCGCTCTCCGGCTGGGAGAGGTGTTCGACGCGACCGACGGCGTCCTCGACGCTCGTGTAGCCCAGTTCCGCGAGCAGTTCGCGGAGTTCGCGCGCGACGAACGTGAGGTAGTTCGCGACCTTCTCCGGGGTGCCGCGGAAGCGGTCCCGCAGTTCGGGGTCCTGCGTCGCGACGCCGGTCGGGCAGTTGTTCGTGTGGCAGATGCGGGCCATCACGCAGCCCGCCGACACCAGCGACGCGGTGCCGAACGCGAACTCCTCGGCGCCCAGCAGCGCGCCGACCGCGACGTCGCGGCCGGTCTTCAGGCCGCCGTCCACGCGCAGCGTCACCCGCGAGCGCAGGCCCGTCTCCACGAGCATCTGGTTCGCCTCCGCGAGCCCGAGCTCCCACGGGAGGCCCGCGTGCTTGATGCTCGTCTTCGGGGACGCGCCCGTCCCGCCGTCGTGGCCGGAGATGTGGATGCAGTCCGCGCCCGCCTTCGCGCAGCCCGCCGCGACCGTGCCGATGCCCGCCTCGGAGACGAGCTTCACGTGCACGCGGGCGTCCGGGTTGCCCGCGCGGAGGTCGTGGATGAGCTGCTTGAGGTCCTCGATGCTGTAGATGTCGTGCTGGGGCGGCGGGCTGATGAGGCCGACGCCCGGCGTCGAACACCGCACGTCCGCGATCATCTCGTTGACCTTCTTCCCCGGGAGGTGGCCGCCCTCGCCGGGCTTCGAGCCCTGCGCCATCTTGATCTGGAGGTCGTCGGCCGCCGAGAGGTACGTGCTCGTCACGCCGAACCGGCCCGACGCCACCTGCTTGATGGCGCACTCCTTCTCGGTGTCGAAGCGCTCGGGCGGCTCCCCGCCCTCGCCGGTGTTGGCCTTCGCGCCGATGGCGTTGGCGGCCTCCGCGTTCGTCTCGTGGGCCTCCGGGCTGAGGCTCCCGAGGCTCATCGCCGCGGTCGAGAACCGCTCGACGATGTCCGACGCCGGCTCCACGTCCTCGACGGGGACGCTCTCGCGGTCCTCGGTGTCGACGTTCAGGAGGCCGCGAAGCGTCTGGAGCTGTTCGGCCTGGTCGTTGACGTGTTCGGCGTAGTCCTCGAACGCCTCGTAGTCGCCGTTGTCCACGCCCTCCTGGAGGCTGTGGACCGTCTGGGGGTTCCACTGGTGGAACCGCCCGGACGTGCGGTTCTCGAACTCGCCGACGCGCTCGACGTCGGGCTCGTCGTCGAAGCCCGCGGCGTGGCGCGCGCGGACGTCGGCTTCGAGCTCGTCGAGGCCGACGCCCTCGGTGCGGTTCGGCGTCCCGGAGAAGAACCGGTCGACGACCGACGAGTCGAGGCCGACGACCTCGAAGATTTGGGCGCCCTGGTAGGACTCAACCGTCGAGATGCCCATCTTCGCCATCACCTTCAGCAGGCCGTCTTCGAGCGCCTGCAGGTACGACGACACCGCTTCCTCGGGCTCGGGGCCGTCCGGCCCGGCGACGATGTCGCGGGCGGACTCGATGGCGAGGTAGGGGTTGACCGCGCCCGCGCCGTAGCCGACGGTCGCCGCGAGCTGGTGGACGGTGCGCACGTCGCCGGCTTCGACGACGAGGCCGGTCCGCGCCCGCAGCCCCTCGCGGGTGAGGTGGTGGTGGACCGCGCCGGTCGCCAGCAGGCTCGGCACCGGCACCGCGTCCTCGCCGGCCTCGCGCTGGGAGAGCACGAGCAGTTCGACGCCGTCCTCGACGGCCTCGGCGGCCTCGCGCTGGAGGCGCTCGACGGCGTCCGCCAGCGACTCCTCGAAGCCGAACGAGAGGTCAAGCGTCGCCGTCGGCAGGCCCGCGTTCACGACCGCGTCGAGGTCGCTATCGGCCAGCACCGGGCTGTCGAGGACGACCTGCTCGGCGTGCTCGGGTGACTCCCCGAGGAGGTTGTTCTGACGGCCGAGCCGCGTCTCCATGCTCGTCACGAGGTCCTCGCGGATGTAGTCGATCGGCGGGTTCGTGACCTGCGCGAACAGCTGGCGGAAGTACGACGCCAGCGGGTGATTGAACTCCGAGATGCCCGGCAGCGGCGCGTCGTCGCCCATCGAGCCGACGGGGTCTTTGCCGTCCTGGACCATCGGCGCGACCAGTTCGTCGAGTTCGTCGCGCGTGTACCCGAACATCGCCTGCTCGGAGCGCAGGTCCTCGGTCGGGTCGCTGGGCAGCACGTCCTCGCCGGTCTCCGGGCGGAGCTGGTTCCCTTCGACCCACTCGCCGTACCGGTCGTCGGTGAGGTCCGCGAAGACGTCCTCGTCGTCGACGATGCCCTCGCCGGGCTCCGCGAGGAACAGCTGACCGGGGCGGAGCCGGCCGCGCTCCTCGACCTCGCTGACGTCGCCCTCCAGCGCGCCCTGCTCGGACGCCATCACGAGCGTGCCGTCCGAGCGCTTCTCGTAGCGGCACGGGCGCAGGCCGTTCCGGTCGAGGACGCCGCCGATGCGGTCGCCGTCGGTGCCGATGACCAGCGCGGGGCCGTCCCACGGCTCCACGAGGCTGGCGTGGTAGTCGTAGAACTCGCGGCGCGCGTCGCTCATCTCGTCGTCGCCCTGCCACGCCTCGGGGACGAGCATCCGGAGCGCGTGCGGCAGCGAGCGCCCCGTCTGCATCAGCAGTTCGAGGGCGTTGTCCACGCTGGCGGTGTCGGACTGCTCGGGGTCGTCGATGACGGGGAGCACGGTCTCCAGTTCGTCGTCGGTGAACCCCTCGGCCTCGAGGTCGGCCTCGCGGGCGCGCATCCAGTTGACGTTCCCGCGGATGGTGTTGAACTCGCCGTTGTGGATGATGTTCCGGTAGGGGTGCGCGAGGTGCCACGCGCCCAGCGTGTTCGTGGAGAAGCGGGCGTGCACGAGCGCGAACCCGGTCTCGACGCGCTCGTCGGTGAGGTCGGGGTAGTAGTCCGCGACCTGGTCGCCCTTCAGGAGGCCCTTGTAGACGACGGTGTCCGCGTCGAGCGAGCAGACGTAGAAGCGCTCGTGGTCGACGGCGGCTTCGACGGCCTGTCGGCCGACGTACAGCGCCTTCTCGAAGTTATCTGCGTCCTCCGGACGTACTACGGCCTGCGCGACGTGGGGCTCGGAGTCGAGGGCGGTCTGCCCGAGGTCGCTGTTGTCCGTGGGGACGTCGCGCCACGCGTCCACGGCGAGGCCGTGGTCGGCGAGCGCGGCTTCGACGGTTTCGACCACGTCGGCGCGTTCGTCGGCGTCCTGCGGCAGAAAGAACGAGCCGACCGCGTAGGTGTCGGGGACGCCGCCGAAGACGTCGGCGAAGAACTCGTCGGGCGTCTGGATGAGCGCGCCGGCGCCGTCGCCGGTGTTCTCCTCGGCACCGGTGGTGCCGCGGTGCTGGAGGTTCTCCAGTACGTCGAGCGCGTCAGAGAGAACGCGATGGGACTGGCCACCGTCGAGGTCCACGACGACCCCGACCCCGCAGTTCGACCGCTCGTCGGTCGGGTCTGCGAGGAGGTTGTTCGCACTGTCGGACTGGTGCATGTGACACCCACTGGCACGACCGAGTAAAACCCTACTCCTGAATGACTAAGGGTAATATAGATGCGTATAAGGTAAATTTAGGTGTTCGAGCGCGTCGCCCGAGCCGGCCGCGAGCCGTGTCGTCGGCGCCCGTCGGCGCCGTCTGGGGGTCGTTCCAGTGGCTGTGGTCGTCACTGGCTTCGACCGCATCCCCCATTAAATAATCGACCGTGACAAATAGTCGCCGGCTCAGTACGACTTCGCGAAGAACGCCGTCTCCTCGGCGGGCTCACCGCAGACCGCGCAGTCTTTGCCCTCGTGGTCGGGCGTCGGGAGGTGCTCGTCGTCGAACTCCGAGGCGGCGCGCGCCGCGCTGTCCTCCGCCAGCGGCACCAGCACGATTTCGGCGTGAATCTGGTCTTTGATTTCGCCCTCGCAGGCCTCGTCGCCGCACCACGGCGCCTTCACGTAGCCGCCGTGCTGGCCGATGGTGCCCAGAATCTCCTCGCGGCTTTCGGCCTCCCGCACGTTCTCGTCTAAGCGCTCGGCGGCCGCGTCGTAGAGCTTCTCGTAGACGTCGTCGAAGTGCTCGAAGACGGCAGACGTGACGTCCGCGCGGTCCTCGACCGTGTCCTCGCCGTCGGGCCGGTGGACGACCGTGACCTCCTCGTCCTCGACCTCGTTCGGCCCGATTTCGAAGCGCACGGGGACGCCCTTCAGCTCCCACTCGTTGAACTTGAAGCCGGGGTTGCGCTCGTCGCGGTCGTCGAGGTGGACGCGCACGCCCTGCGCCTCCAGCTCCGCGGCGATTTCCGAGGAGTACTGGAGCACGTCCTCCTTGGTGTCCTCCTGCCAGATGGGCACGATGACGACCTGCTTGGGCGCGACCGTCGGCGGGAGCACCAGCCCCTGGTCGTCGCTGTGGCTCATCACGAGCGCGCCGATGGCGCGCCACGACAGCCCCCACGACGTCGTGTACGCGGTGCGCTCGTCCTCGTTCTCGTCGCTGAACGTGATGTCGAACGCCTCCGCGAACGACTGCCCGAGGTGGTGGCTGGTGCCGCCCTGCACGGACTTCCCGTCGGGCATCAGCGCCTCCACCGTCGTCGTGGTGTCCGCGCCCGGGAACTTGTCGTGGTCGGGCTTCCGGCCGCGCAGCACGGGCATCCCGAGGACGTCCTCGTAGAGCCGCTGGTACTGGTCCAGCCGGAGCGTCGTCTCCGCCCACGCCTCCTCGTCGCTCTCGTGGGCCGTGTGGCCCTCCTGCCAGAGGAACTCCTTCGTGCGGAAGAACGGCTTCGTCTCCGTGGCCTCCCAGCGCACGACGGAGTTCCACTGGTTCAGACGCAGCGGGAGGTCGCGGTGCGAGCGCACCCACTGGGCCATGTACGGCGCGACGATGGACTCCGAGGTCGGGCGCACGGCGAGGCGCTCTTCGAGTTCCTCGTGGCCGCCCTGCGTGACCCACGCGACCTCGGGGTCGAACCCCTCGACGATGTCCTTCTCGCGTTCGAGGTACGACTCGGGGATGAACATCGGGAAGTAGGCGTTGTCCACGCCCGTCTGCTTGAACCACGAGTCGAGGTTGTCCTGAATCGCCTCCCAGAGGGCGTACCCCCGGGGCCGGGTGACGATGAACCCGCCCATCGGCGCGTAGTCGGCCAGCTCCGCCTTCTGGACGACTTCCGCGTACCAGTCGCCGGGACTGTGCTCTTTGGACTCGGTGATGCCGAGCTCCTGTTCGTCGCTCATTACCCCAACTGTGGCCTGACTCGCTCTTAAAACCCGTGAAGGTGTGCGACCGAGCGACGAGCGCAGAGCGCGGTTGCCCATAGCTAATCCGGTAGTCGCGTTCGAGGTGACTGGCCTCGGGACGAGCGGAGGCGCCGAGAGAAGGGTAGTTCGCGCACCGGACGCGTTTAGCAGTAACTAATAGCCACGGGGCCGTACCGGTGTGCGTGCGCGAGTTCGAGTTCACCGTGACGTACGAACCGGGCAGCGACGCCCTCATGGACTGCTTCATCGAGCACGACAGTCTCACGGCGTGGACCTCGGTCTGTTTCACGACCCGCGAGCGGATGTGGCGCATCGACCACGCCACCGGCACAGAGGAAGCGCTGGCCGCCTTCGACGACGTCTTCCTCGACGAGTCGCGGTGCAACGAGTGCCTGGACCTCCCCGACTGCGACACCTACCGCGAGTACCACGTCCTCGACGAGTCCGCGAACTCCCGGACCGTCTACACCTTCCGCGAGGAGGTCCACGGCTGCCACTCGGTCCCCCACTACGTCCACGAGCACGTCGGCGACGGCGTCGTCTTCGAGGCGCGCCGCAGCGGCGACGAGTACCGGTGGCGCGTGCTCCACCCCGAGGAGCAGCCGGTCGGCGAGCTCTACGACGCCATCGAGGCCCAACTGCGAGACGGGCTCTCGCTGTCGCTGTCCCGGCTCTCCAGCGCCGGGAACTGGAACGCGGAGTCGCGGGTCGCCGCCGAGCTGACCCCCGAGCAGCGCGCGGTCCTCGAGGCCGCCGTCGAGGCCGGCTACTACTCGCGGCCCCGGGAGGTGACGGTCAGCGACCTCAGCGACGACCTCGGTATCCCGCGGTCGACGGTCCAGTACCGGCTGCGCAGCGCCGAGGACCTCGTCGTCTCCCAGTTCGTCGACGACGCGCTGTCGTGAGCGGCGGGCTCGCACTCGCCGAGAGAACTAAGTGGTATGAGAACGTCCCCCACGGTATGGGCGATACGAAACGCGGCCGCGAACGGCAGGGTCAGAAGAAGCGCGAACAGCTCCGCGAGCAGGAAGTCGAGCGCACGCTGACAGCCTCCGACGACCCGCCGGACCCGCAGGAAGACGAGATCGAGTTCGGGGAGTAGCCGCGAGCGGCCGTCGAACCTTCTTTGGCGACCGAACCACGTAGCCCCGGCTATCGCCGCGCGGGGTCGAACGGGCTCTCGGCGTCCGTCCACGCCCACCCCGGGAGCCGCGTCTGGACGCCCGCCGCCAGCGCCGCGTCCAAGTCGTCCAGCCCGGCGGCGCTGTCGGCGTCGCCGCTGGTGTGGACGTCCGCGTAGTGGAACGTCGACTCCGCGAGCAGCCGGAGCGGCTGTTCGCCCGCGAGCATCGCGGCGAGTTCGCGGCCGAGCAGCTCGTCCACGACGAACCCCGGGTAGTCGTCGGTCACGTCGAGGTCGCGCAGCAGCGCCACGAGCGCCGCGACGTTCACCGCGCGGTCGCCGTCCGCGAACACGTCCTCGACGGCGCCGCGGTACTGTGCGTCGCTGACGGGAGCGACTTCGGTGTCGAAGGCGTCGCCGAGCGCGTCCCGGACGTCGTTTATCAGCGGGACGACGACGTCGGCCCGTTCGAGCACCCACTCGCGTTCCCGCGCGACCGCGGCTGGTGTCAGTTCCATGCCCACAGTCGTGCGTCAAGGGCTACCAAGTTTGCGAAGGCTTTTATAACCGGAACTGCATATTGCCGAGTAAGCGGGTTCTCCTGTAGCAATCCCCGCGGCCCGGCCGCCTTCGGCCGGAACACCGGTCTCCATACTGGAATGACGACAGCGTGTGTCTACTCACCACGTTCTACGGCCCACTCCTCGCCCCGCCTACGGCGGACTGTGAGTGGTCGTGACGGAGACGCGGACGCAGGAGGCCTCATTCACTGACTATGAGCACTGTAGACCAGCAACTCGAGGAGTTACAGGACCAGATTACGAACGAGATTCCGCCGGACATCTCGGTGACGGACGTGAAGTACGAGGGCCCCGAGCTCGTCGTCTACACCCGGGACCCCAAGCAGTTCGCCCAGGACGGCGACCTCGTTCGGCAGCTCGCGAGCAAGCTCCGCAAGCGCATCACGGTCCGCCCCGACCCCGCGGTGCTCTCCCGCCCGGAGACCGCCCGCGAGAAGATTCTGAACGTCATCCCCGACGACGCCGGCGTCACCGACCTCGACTTCCACGAGGACACCGGCGAGGTCGTCATCGAGGCCGAGAAGCCCGGGATGGTCATCGGCCGCCACGGCTCCACGCTCCGCGAAATCACGGAGGCCGCCGGCTGGACGCCCGAGGTCGTTCGCACGCCGCCAATCGAGTCCTCCACGGTCTCGAACGTCCGGAACTTCCTGAAGTCCGAGCGCGACGAGCGCCGTGACATCCTCGAGAAGGTCGGCCGCCAGATTCACCGTGAGGAGATGAGCGACGACGAGTACGTCCGCATCACCACGCTGGGCTGCTGTCGCGAGGTCGGCCGCGCGAGCTTCATCCTCTCGACGCCGGAGACGCGCATCCTCATCGACTGCGGCGACAAGCCCGGCAGCGAGGACGAAGTCCCCTACCTCCAGGTGCAGGAGGCGCTGGGCGCGGGCGCGAACTCCATCGACGCGGTCGTGCTCACGCACGCCCACCTCGACCACTCCGCGTTCATCCCGCTCCTGTTCAAGTACGGCTACGACGGCCCCATCTACACGACCGAGCCGACCCGCGACCTGATGGGTCTGCTGACGCTGGACTACCTCGACGTCGCCGCCAAGGAGGGCCGCACGCCTCCCTACGACTCCGAGATGGTGCGCGAAGCCATCAAGCACACCATCCCGCTGGAGTACGGCGACGTCACGGACATCGCGCCGGACGTGAAGCTCACGTTCCACAACGCCGGCCACATCCTCGGGAGCGCGGTTTCGCACTTCCACATCGGCGACGGCCTCTACAACGTCGCGTTCTCCGGCGACATCCACTACGAGGACACGCGGCTGTTCAACGGCGCGGTCAACGACTTCCCGCGCGTGGAGACGCTCGTCCTCGAGTCCACGTACGGCGGCCGCAACGACTACCAGACCGACCAGGAGGACTCCGAGGAGAAGCTCAAGCGCGTCATCAACGAGACGTACGACCGCGGCGGGAAGGTGCTGATTCCGGCGTTCGCGGTCGGGCGCTCCCAGGAGATGATGCTCGTCCTCGAGGAGGCGATGCGGGAGGGCGACATCCCCGAGATGCCCATCCACCTCGACGGCATGATCTGGGAGGCGACCGCCATCCACACCACGTACCCCGAGTACCTCCGCGACGACCTCCGGGACCGCATCTTCCACGAGGACGAGAACCCGTTCCTCGCGCCGCAGTTCAACCACATCGACGGCGGCGAGGAGGAGCGCCAGGAGGTCGCCGACGGCGACCAGTGCATCATCCTCTCCACCTCCGGGATGGTCACCGGCGGCCCCATCATGTCCTGGATTCAGCACATCGGCCCGGACCCGGACTCCACGATGACGTTCGTCGGCTACCAGGCCCAGGGGACGCTGGGCCGCCGCATCCAGTCCGGCTGGGACGAGATTCC
The DNA here is from genome assembly GCF_001488575.1 of Halobacterium hubeiense. Lineage (NCBI taxonomy): Archaea > Methanobacteriati > Methanobacteriota > Halobacteria > Halobacteriales > Halobacteriaceae > Halobacterium > Halobacterium hubeiense. Next base: position 535,720 of record NZ_LN831302.1, on the reverse strand, counting down.
GATGCCCGACTCCCGCGGCAGCGGCCGCACGGAGCGCCTCCAGCTCGAGATGGACACCGAAACCGTCGATGGCTTCTCCGGCCACGCCGACCGGCAGGGTCTCGAGGACTTCGTGCGCACGATGAACCCGCGCCCGGAGAAGGTGCTGTGCGTGCACGGCGACGAGTCCTCCACGCAGGACCTCTCCAGCGCGCTCTACCACGACTACAACATGCGGACGTTCGCGCCGAAGAACCTCGAGACGTTCCGCTTCGTCTAGGCGCCTCCGGCCGGCTCTGGATTTTTCGCCGCATCGTTACGGAAGCCGACAGCACTATACTCCGCGTTCGGATACTGTAGTGTGTGAGGCACACACGAGCGGTGAGCGCACTTGTCGCGGCGCTGGTGGTGTCGGCGGCGTTCGTCGGCCCCGCCGTCGCCGCGCAGGCCGTCGCGGCCACGCAGGCCGAACAGCCGGTCGAGGGCGACGGCGGCCACCGGTTCGACGTCGGCGGCAGTGAGACCAACATCACGTTCTGGCTCCACCTCGACCTGTTCACGAACCTCGGCGCGGCCGGGGACTTCGGGTTCAGCGCTGTCGGGCACGCGATGGACACGCGAGTCGTCGCGGTGGACGTGCAGTTGCGCTTCGACGGCGTCGGCGACGTCAGCAATTTCCTGTCGAACCCGTTCTCGCGGTTCTCCGTCGTCGGGGAGTGGGAACTGAACCTCCCGTTCCTCTCGGCGGGGCCGTCGGCGGGCGACGACTTCAGCTACGAGGGCAACGAGACGATAAACGGAAGCAACGCGTAGCAGCGGGCCGAACTTTCAAACCCGCGCGGTCGTTACGTCAACGTATGACAAGGGGCGACGAACTCGTCGCAGAACTCCAGCAGCAGGCCGGAGACGCACTGCGGGTCGTCGCCGAGTACGACCGCGAGGGCTACGAGATACGTTACGTCCGCGAGGGCGTGGGCGCCCGGCTGGACAACCGCGCCGAGGCCATCCACCGGAACCTCGTGCTCGAAGGCATCAGCCGCGAGCACCTCGAAGACCTCTTCGACGCGGGCGAGCTGCACTGCTCGATGCACCGCTTCGACGAGGTGACCGCGTTCCACTTCGCCGAGCGGGAGTACGAGGGACTGTTCGTCAGCGTCGACTCCGACGTGGACATCCCGCTGGCGTCGTTCACCGACACCTGCTGGCGGAGCCTCTAATCGGCGGCCTCGGCGGGGTCGACGACTTCCTCCGCGAGTTCGTCCACGCCGACCTTGTCGCAGAGGTCGTACAGCGGGCAGGCTTCTGGGCCGTCGAGACACGCGGGCTCGCGCGCCGAGCAGTACTCGCGGCCGAACTGAATCATCGCCGTGTGCCCGAAGCCGCACTTCTCGCCCGGAACGTCGGCTTCGAGAGCTTCGCGGACGCCCTCGTGGTCGGCGTCCGGGGCCGCGAGTCCGAGCCGCCGCGAGATGCGGTGGACGTGCGTGTCCACGGGGAAGACGCCGTCGCGGCCGCCCGCGAACAGCAGCACGCAGTCGGCGGTCTTCGGGCCGACGCCCTTCATGTCCAGCAGCGCGTCGCGGACCTCGTCGGGGTCGCCAGTTCGCACGAACTCGTCGAAGGCGTCCTCACCGCCGTACTCATCGCAGACGCGGCCGGCGATGCGAATCAGCGTCTCGGACTTCTGGTTGTAGAGGCCCGCCGACGAGATGGTCTCTGCGAGTTCGTCCTGGTGGGCGGCCGCGAGTGCTTCGGCGAGGTCACCGTCACCCCGGGAGCCCGCGCCGTCCCGGTCGTCGTCGGAGGCGGGGCGGTCGGCGGGGTCGCCGGGGTCGTACCTGTCCATCAGCGCGTCGTGCGCCGGCTGGCTGGCCTTGTCGCTGGTGTTCTGACTGAGAATCGTGCGGACGAGGCACTCGAAAGCGTCCCGTCCGCCGTAGGCCTTCTGCCAGTACATGTCGCCGAGGCGGTCGACGACGGCTTCCGCGCGGCTCGTGCCGTCGCCGGGCTCGAACTCCGTGAACCGGCCGGCGGCCGCGTCGCCGCCGGAAATGTTCTCCGCGGGTTCGTCGTCCATACGCGGAGGTGTGTCGGCGAGCGCAAAAAGGACCGCGGCGACCCGGCGGAGAACGACAAGCACTAACCAGTGGCTGGTCAACCGCAGCCCAAGGGTTCTCCTCCAGTATGCCCTCGGCTGTCGGAATCGTAGCGGTTGCGCTCGTCACGTCGCTGTTCATGGCTTTCACGGTCGGCGCGAACAGTAACTCCGCGCCAATCGCCCCCGCGGTTGGGGCCAACGCCCTGTCTACGCTCAAGGGCGCGTTCCTCGTCGGCATCGTCGCCGCTGCTGGTGCCGTCGCGCAGGGCGGCAGCATCTCCGAGACAATCGGTCACGGTCTCGTCACTAGCGTCACAATCACCCCGTTAGCCGCCGCTGCGACGCTATTGACGGCCGCGACGCTCATCACCATCGGCAACTCCTACGGGTATCCGATTCCGTCCGCGTTCACCGTTAGCGGGGCGGCCGTAGGCGCAGGGCTCGCGCTCGGGGGCGGGCTCGCAGTCGGAACGTACGCGCAGATTCTCGGGTTCTGGTTCGCAATTCCGTTCGTCGAAGGGGTGCTCGCGTACGCGCTCGCTCGCGTCCTGCTCGGGGATCGTGCTCCAGACACGGTCGTCATCCCGCTACTCGTCGCGGGCGTCGGCTACGCGCTGGCGAACGTGCAACTCTCGTTCATCCCGACGCCACGCGGCGAGCAGGGGTCGGTCGCGGGCTACGTTTCGCACCAGCTCGGGGGCGTCGCTGGCTTCCTCGGTGCGGACGAGTTCGGCCTCGTCGTGGTCAGCCTCGCCGTCGCGCTCGCCGTGCTCGCGGTGACGTACTGGCAACTCGTCAAGAACGTGACCGCGGGCATCAATCGCATTCTCGTCGCGCTCGCGCTCGTCGTCGTGTTCACGAGCGGCGGGACACAGGTCGGACTCGCCACCGGGCCGTTGGAACCGGTGTTCTCGTCCGCTCTCGGGCTGCCCGGCGCCGTCTTGCTGGCGTTCGGCGGTTTCGGTATCTTGCTCGGCGGTTGGGTTCGGTCGCCGCGGTTGATTCAGGCAGTCGCCCGCGAGTACGCTTCGTTGGGCCCGAAGCGTTCGATTGCCGCGTTCATCCCGGCGTTTCTCGTCGCGCAGACGGCAATCGTCCTCGGGTTCCCCATCTCGTTCAACAAAGTGATGATATCCAGCATCGTCGGCAGCGGGCTGGTCGGCAGGTCGTCGCGTTCGGGCGGCATCTCGGCGAGGAAGACCGGCTACACGGTAGTCGCGTGGGTGCTGTCGATGGTCGGCGGCGCGGCGATTAGTTACGCGCTGTACAACGTACTCGCTGCCGTTCTCGGGGCGGGATAGTTACGCTTGCGTGAGCGTGACGAGGTCAGTGGTCGCCGCACTCGTTTTCATGGCCGCCCACGACTCGAACTCCGTCGTGGCAGCGACGAAGTCGTCACGCTCGTCGGGGGAGAGCCGCTTGACGCCGCCAATCGAGTCTCGCTTGCACGGACACGCGCGACAGAACTCGTCAAGAGAGTGGAACTCCGTGTGGTCTCGGACGAACTGTTGCGAGAAGAACGCGTCGACATCGCCGGGGGTACGCGTCTCCGGTTCGGTGGCGCGCTCGAACGCCGTACGAAGTCGAGCACCGACTGGTTCGTGCGTCTTGACCGCGAGGCCAAGCACCATATCGGGGCTCGCTGTCGAAGTCACATAAATCCGGTGCAGGCGCGAGCAACACAAACCCCAGGACGGGTGGCGGGCTACTCGACGCGCAGCGTCGCGGTGAGGTCGGCGCCGTCCGCGAGCGCGGCGACGAGGTCGCGGTCGAGGTCGGCGGCGGCCTTGTCGGCGTCCACGAAGATAGTGCGGTCATCCACGTACGTGCTCGTGCGGCCGACGATGCTGCGGTCGTTGGTGTATTCGAGGTCGGGGTGGCCGGAGCCGGTGACTTCCGCGCGGTGGCCGTCGGCTTCGAGGACGAGCGTAATCGTGGCGTCCGCGTCCCGGCAGGCGGCGACGAACTCGCGGTCGAAGTCCGCGGCGGCCTTGTCGGCCTCGATGCCGAGGATGCAGTCGCCGGCGGGCGTGAGGTAGTCGTCGGTCGTCAGTTCCAGCGTGGACGCGTGTTCGGCCGTGATGTGTTCGTGGCCGGTCGCCCGCACGACTTCTTCCATGCGCCGGGGTTGCCGGTAGCCGCACTTGTGTGCGGCGTTCTGCGCCCGGAGTTTAAGTAATTCCCCCGGGCGTCGTGTGAGCCGTTATCACCCGATGAACGGGGTCTGACAACTGCTTGCACGCGACGCGCCGTCGGAAATTTTAAGTGGCGTGGCGGAGTAGTACCCGTTACCAGAACGCTGCGTGCGTTCGTGCACAGCCCGAGAGAATGACAGGACGTTCTCCTTCCGACCGGGAAGTAACACGCTCCGAGCGACGGCTGTCGCGAACGCCCAGCGGGTATGGCATCGAGGTTTGAACAATGGCTGAGGAAGAACAAACTATCGAAGTATCGAGCGCAGACGAACTCATTACTGACGAGGAACTTCAGGAGAAGTCCAAGGGTCAGCTCATCAAGAACGCCGGCCAGTTCCGCGACCGCCGGAACGAGCTGAACCAGCTCGCCAGTTCCCGCGCCTCCGACCGCGACGAACTCAACGCGAAAACCCGCGAGAAGGTCGACGAGGCCCAGGAACACCGCGAGAAGCGCGACGAGCTCAACGAGCGCGTCCAGGAACACAAGGAGGTCCGCAACGAGCTCAACGCCGAGGCGAACGAGCTCTTCGACGAGGTCGAGCAGCGCAAGCAGGACCTCGAACTCGACGAGGGCAAGGACCTCGAGGAGCTCAAGGAGGAAATCGAGCAGCTCGAGTTCAAGCAGCAGACCGAGGTCCTCTCCACCGAGGACGAGCGCGAGCTCATCGAGAAAATCGAGCAGAAGCGCGAGGAGTACCAGGACCGAAAGGAGAAACTCGACGCGTCCGGTGACCTCGAAGAGCTCGTCGACGAGGCCGAGGAAGTCCGCGCGGAAGCCTCCGAGCACCACGAGAAGGTGACGGAGCTGGCGGACAAGGCTCAGGAGCACCACAACGAGATGATCGAGGCCTACCGCGAGGCCGACGACATCCGTGACGAGGCCGACGAGATGCACGAGAAGTTCGTGGAAGCGCAGGAGGCCGCCGACGCCCACCACGAAGCCTTCGTGCAGGTCCAGAAGCGCCTCCGCGAACTGGACAAGCAGGAAGAGGAGGAGCGCGAGGACGAGCGCGCCGCCGAGCAGGCCGAAGCGCGCGAGGAAGCCGAGGAAATCTACGAGCGGTTCAAGGAGGGCGAGACCCTCGACACCGAGGACCTCCGCAAGCTCCAGAAGTCCGGCCACCTCTAAGCCGTCTACTGCTGATTTCTCCGTATTTTCCGGCGCGTAGCCGCGGCACTCTCCCGGGCGTCGGAGCCGGGTCGGCCGCGTGAATTACGGGGCCGGCCGCCGACGCCGTAGCCATGGACACGCTCCCCAAGCGAGTCGGCCGGCTGACCGTGCTGGCACTCGGCGTGCTCGTCGGCGTCGTCGTCGGCTGGGTGTTGTTCGTGCGGGTGCCGGCGGGCGGCCCCACGATTCTCGGCGTGGTGTTGACGCTCCTGATCGGCGCGGTGTCCCTCCGGCTGTCGGGCAACGCCGCCGGAGCCGCGTTCGGCGCGTACGACACCGCCGAAGTCAGCGTCGAGGGGCCGATAGCCCGGGACGGCGGCGAGTCGCTGCCGACCGACCCGCGACAGGTCCCCGCGGACGCCGTGGTCGAGCAAATCGAGCGCGCGGACGAGGACAGCAACACGGAGGCGCTCGCCGTTTGCCTGAACACGCCCGGCGGCGAGGTCGTGCCCAGCGACGACATCCGGCGCGCGGTCCGGGAGTTCGACGGGCCGACGGTCGCGTACGTCACCGACGTCTGCGCGAGCGGCGGCTACTGGATTGCCAGCGCCTGCGACCACGTGGTCGCCCGCGAGAACAGCCTCGTCGGTAGCATCGGCGTGCGCGGGTCGACGCTGAACGCCTCGGCGCTCGCGGACGACCTCGGCGTCGACTACGAGCGCTTCGTCGCCGGCGAGTACAAGGACGCCGGCAACCCCCTGCGGGAGATGCGCGAGGACGACCGCCGCTACCTCCAGGGGCTCGTCGACGACTTCTACGAGTCGTTCGTCGAGCGCGTCGCCGAGGGGCGGGACCTCTCCCGCGAGCAGATTCGGGACACGGAAGCCCGCGTCTACGTCGGCCGGGACGCCCACGAGCGCGACCTCGTGGACGACCTCGGAACGCGGGACGCCGCCGAAGCCTACCTCGAAGCCGAACTCGGCCACGAGGTCGCGGTCCGGGAGTTCGAGCCGCCGCGCGGGATGTTCGTGCGGATGCGGCGGACGGCCGTCGGCGCGGCGTACGCGCTCGGCGCGGGGCTGGCCGACGCAGTCGGCGACGGCGACGGGACGAACGTCGAACTCCGGTGACCCGAGCGCGGGGTTTTTATCACGGCAGCGTGACGCTGTGGACGACAGATGCGCACGCTGGTCGTCTGCGTGGACCGGACCGGGGACATCCCCCGACAGACCGGGCTGCAGACGCCGGTCGCCGGTTGGGAGGCCGTGCAGTCGCTGGTGGTGGAGATGGGCATCGCCGACCCCGAGGACTCCGCGGTGAACACCCTGTTGGAGGCCCTCCGCGTCACCCGCGACCTCCGCGACGGCGAGGACGACGCGGTCGTCGCCGCCATCTCCGGGAGCGGGGACGGCGTCTCCGCGGACCGCTCGGTCGCCGAGCAGCTGGACGACCTCATCGAGCGCTACGAGCCGGACTCGGCGGTCGTCGTCATCGACAGCGCCGAGGACGAGCGCGTCGTCCCCATCGTGGAGAGCCGCCTCCAGGTGGACGCCGTCGACCGCGTGGTCGTCCGGCAGGCCCGCGACCTCGAATCCACGTACTACCTCCTCAAGCAGTTCCTCGCCGACGAGGAGCTCCGACAGACCGTGCTGGTGCCGCTGGGCATCGTCCTGCTGGTGTTCCCGGCGCTGCTGATGGTGACCGGTAGCCTCGCGGTCGCGGTCGCCGCCATCACCGCCGTCATCGGCCTGTTCGTCCTCTACAAGGGACTGAGCATCGAGAACTACCTCGCGGAGGTCCCCGCGCAGGCGCGGGACGCGCTCTACTCCGGACGGGTCTCCATCGTCACGTACGTCGTCGCGGGCGGGCTCGCGCTCGTCGGGGTGTTCGCGGGCGCGCTCGGCGTCTCGGACCTCCCCTCGGAGACGCCGCTTTTGTTGACCGCGATGGCGTTCACGTACTACAGCGTGCCGTGGGTGACGCTGGGCGGGCTGGCGGCCAGCGCCGGCCGGCTGTTCGACGAGTTCATCCGGCGCGAGGAGGTGCGCACGTCGTTCCTCAACCTCCCGTTCGGCGTGCTCGCGGTCGGGCTCGTCGTCCGCGGGTTCTCGGCGTACTTCATGGAGCTGGCCGGCGAACTCGACTCCGTCGTCGTGCCGGCGGCGGAGGTCGGCGCGCTCGCCATCGAGGGGTTCGTGCTCTCGCCGGAGGAGCGGCTCGCGGCGTTCGTGGTCGCGGGCGTGCTCGTCAGCGTGGTCGGTCTCCGCGTGGCGACGCGGTTGAGCGGCGTCGAGGTCGACGTCGAGGACGGCGAGGAGCCCGTGGAGCCATAGAGTGGAGTATTTCAACGCCGCGGTGCAAGCACGCGTATGACTGACGGCCAGTGGGTGAGCCTGTTCTCGGGCGGCAAGGACTCCTCGTGGGCGCTCTACCGCGCGCTCGAGGAGGGTCTGGACGTCGCGCGGCTCGTCACCGTCCACCCCGAGGGCGACTCGTACATGTACCACGTGCCCGCGACCCGCCTCGCGAGCCTCGCCGCCGAGAGCATCGGCGTCCCGCTCGTGGACGTCGAACCGGCGGACTTCGAGGCGGCGGCCGGAAGCGAGTCCGGCGAGCAGGGCGACACCGAACTCGAACCGCTGGAGGCCGCGCTCGCCGACCTCGCGGACGACCTCAACGGCGGCCTCGCGGGCGTCACCGCGGGCGCCGTCGAGAGTGAGTACCAGACCTCCCGCATCGAGGCGATGGCCGAGCGGCTCGGCTGCGAGGTGTTCGCGCCGCTGTGGCAACGGGACCCCCGCGACCTCGCCGACGAGATGCTCGCCGCCGGCTTCGAAATCACCATCGTGCAGGTGGCGGCCTACGGCCTCGACGAGTCGTGGCTCGGCCGCACGCTCGACCGCGAGGCGCTGGACGAACTCGAAGCCCTCAACGAGGAGTACGGCGTCCACGTGCTCGGCGAGGGCGGGGAATTCGAGACTTTCGTCACCGACGGCCCACACATGTCCCGTCCAATCGAGTTGGAGTACGACACCGTCTGGAACGGCGACCGCGGCCACGTCGAGATTACGTCAGCCAGTCTCGGCGAGTAGGTGCCAGCTGGCCGATAGCTTATTCCGGGTTCGTGTCGGGAATCCGGTATGGGAACGGCCGACGAGAGCGGGACGAACGCGATGGGCGAGACGCCGGAGGCGGTGGCGCCGCCGACCGCGGCGGACGGCGAGACGACCGTCACCGAGGAGGGCACGGAACTGGAGCGCTCCATCGGCCTGAAGGGCGGCGTCGCCATCGGCGTCGGGACGATGATTGGCGCGGGCATCTTCGTGTTCCCGGGGCTGGCCGCGGGCAACGCCGGCCCCGCGGCCGCGGGGTCGTTCGCCATCGGCGCGGTCATCGCGTTGCTCGTCGCGCTGCCGGCCTCCGAGCTGGCGACCGCGATGCCGAAATCCGGCGGCGGCTACTACTTCATCTCGCGGGCGCTGGGCGCGCTCCCCGGCGCCGTCGTCGGCATCAGCATCTGGCTCGGGCTCGTGTTCGCGACCGCGTTCTACCTCGTCGGGTTCGGGAACTACGCCGCCGCCCTGCTGCTGGAGGCCGGCGTCCCCGTCGGGAACATCCCCGTGGTCGTGCCGCTGGCGCTGGTGTTCGGCGTGGCGCTCACGGCGCTGAACCTCTTCGGGACGGAGAACGCCGCGAAGCTCCAGAACTACGTCGTCGGCCTGCTGTTGACGATTCTCGTGCTCTTCCTCGGGTACGGCGGCCTCGACGCCCTCGGCGTGTTCGGGACCGCGAGCACGCCCGAGACGTTCATGCCGTTCGGCCCGATGCCGATGTTCACGACCGCGGCGCTGGTGTTCACCTCCTACCTGGGGTTCGCGCAGGTCGCCACCGTCGCCGGCGACATCAAAGACCCCGGACGGAACCTCCCGCTGGCGATGGTCGGCTCCGTGGTCATCGTCGGCGTCCTCTACGTCTCGACCATCTTCGTGGCGACGAGCGCGTTCGGTAGCGGGCCGCTGTCGCGGTTCGGCGAGACCGCCATCGTCGAGGTCGCGCGGGCGTACTTCGGCGACGCGGGCGCGCTCGCCATCCTCGTCGCCGGCCTCCTGGCGACGGTCTCCAGCGCGAACGCGTCGATTCTCTCCACCTCGCGGGCGGTGTTCGCAATCAGCAAGGACGCGCTCGTCCCGCAGTATGCGAGCCGTCTCAACCTCAAGTACGGCACGCCCCACGTCGCGCTCGCGATGGCCGGCGGCCCCGTGCTTGTGCTCGTGGCGCTCGGCGAGGTCGAGGTACTCGCGGAGGTGGCGTCGTTCCTCCACCTCGTGATGTACGGGCTGATGTGCGTCGCGCTGATTTCGATGCGGCGGGACGAACCCGAGTGGTACGATCCGGACTTCCGCGTGCCTGCCTACTGGCTGGTCGCGGGCGTCGGCGCGGTCGCGAGCTTCGGCCTCATCGGGTTCATGCAGCGCGCCTCCCAGGTAATCGGGCTCGCCATCATGGCCGCGGCCGCCGGGTGGTACAAGTACTACGCCAGCGACGTGCGACTCAAGGGGGTCCTCTGATGACGGACGACGAACCCGCGCTCACGACCGACGACGAATCGCTGCACGTCCGCGAGCCGCCGCGCGTGCTCGTGCCCGTGCAAGTGCTTGAGGGCGAGTCCATCTCGGAGTCGCTGGCGGCGTTCCTCGCGCCCGCGAACGTCGTCGTGCTGGGCTATCACGTCCTCCCCGAGCAGACGCCGACCGAGCAGGCGAGCATGCAGTTCGAGGACCGCGCGCAGGAGGCCGTCGAGGACCTCGCGGAGACGTTCCGCGCCGCTGGCCGCGACGTCCAGACCCGGGTCGCGTTCACGCACGACCGCGACCAGACCGTCGAGCGCGTCGCCGAAGACGTCGGCGCGACCGCCGTCCTCCTCCCGAACCCCGTCGGCGAAATCCACGACGTCGTCGTCCCGGTTCGGGGCACCGTCGACGCCGACCGGCTCGCGGACCTCGTCGCCACCCTGCTCGTCGGCACCGAAGGCACCGTCACGCTCTGGGGCATCGCGGAGCCAAGCGGCGACTTCGACGCCGACGAGGCCGTCGCGTACGTCCGCGAGACGCTCGCCGACCGCGGGCTCCCCGCCGACCAGGTGACCACCGAAGTCACCGCCTCGGAGTACCCCATCCGCAGCATCGTCGAGCGCTCCGGCGAGTTCGACATCATCGTCATGGGCGCGGGCGGCGAGTCGCTGTTCGCGGCGCTGTTCGGCGACGAGACCGAGCGCGTCGCGGAGGGCGCGGTCGCGCCCGTGCTCGTCGTGCGCGACCGAACCGTCGAGGAGTGACTGCGACGCGGGGCTCGCCGGGACGACCGAACCCTGTGGAGTAGTCGCACGCGTCCGCAACTTACGTGTCACGGGCGGACACAACGAGAGGTGTGTACGACTACCACGTCCACTCGAACTACTCGGACGGGGACTTCCTCCGACGCATGGTGGAGGCCGCCGAAGCCGCCGGGCTCGACGGCGTCGGCATCGCCGACCACTGCAACGTCTTCCCCGCCGACGACGCCCGCCGCCACCGCCGCGCGCTCGGGTTCAACCTCGACATCACGCACGAGCGCCGCCGGGAAGCCATCGCCGACGCCCGCGAGGACGCGGCCGTCGAGGTGTTCGACGCCGTCGAGATGGACTACCACCCCGACCACGAGGCCGAGGTCGCGGCGTTCCTCGACGACGCCGACTTCGACTACGCCGTCGGCAGCGTCCACGACCTCGACGGCGTGAACGTCCACTTCGAGTCGCACTTCGCCGACCTCTCGGCGGCGACCCGCCGCGAGCTGGTCGACCGCTACTTCGAGAAGCTCGTCGCGCTCGCCGACGCCGAGCTGTTCGAAATCGCCGCCCACCCCGACCTCGTCGAGCGCAACCGCCACCTCCGCGGGCTCGCCACCGACGACCACTACGAGCGCGTCGCCGACGCGTTCGCACGCTCGCGCACCGTCCCCGAAATCAACGCCGGCCGCCTGCTCGGGGACTACGGCGAGTTCCATCCCGCGCCCGCGTTCCTCGACACGCTCGCCGACCGCGGCGTCGAGGTCACCGTCGGCACCGACAGCCACGACCCCGATGCAATCGCTCCGCGAATCGACGGCATCGAAGCGGAACTTGTCGAACGCGGCCTCGAACCCGTGACGATTGCGGAGTGACGCGACAGAACGAGAGACGGCGCTGCCGATATTTGCTCGGCGTGCTCGATGAAGCTCACGCTTCGTCGAACGTAGTGAGACGGTCGCTCACTGCGTTCGCGCTGCGACTCACTCGCTCGACCCCGCTGGGGTCGAACGCCGACAGGCTCGCTACGCTCGTCTGTCGAGCACGACGAAGCTACGCTTCGTCGAACAGCGTCTCGCCGTCGACCATGTGCTCCTCGACGGCGTCCATGTCGAGGGTGAGGCCGAGGCCGGGCTTCTCGGGGACGGTGATGGAGCCGTCCTCGATGACGTCCTCCTCGACGAGGTCGCTCCACCAGTCGAGTTCGTAGGAGTGGTACTCGACGGCGAGGCTGTTCGGGATGGCGGCGCCGACGTGCGCGCTCGCCATCGTCGCGACCGGCGAGGAGACGTTGTGCATCGCGACCGGGACGTAGTACTGGTTCGCGACGTCCGCAATCTTCTGGGTCTCGCGCATCCCGCCGACCTTCGGGAGGTCGGGCGCGACGATGTCCACGGCCTGATTCTCGATGAGGCGGCGCTCCTCGGTGACGCGGTAGCGGTTCTCGCCGACCGCGATGGGCGTCGTCGTGGACTTCGTGACCTCCTCCTGCACTTCGAGGTTCTCCGGCGGCACGGGGTCTTCGAGCCACCACACGTCGTACTCCTCGAGCTCGCTGGCGAGGCGCTTCGCGGAGCCGCCGGAGAACGTCCAGTGGCAGTCGAAGGCGACGTCCGCGCGGTCTTTCACGCGCTCGGTGACCCGCTCGACGATTTCGGCCTTGTGGCGAATCTCGCCCGGGCGGAGGTGGCGGTTCGCGCGGTCCTTCTCGTGGCCGGAGGGGACGTCGAGGTCGAACTTGAGGGCGTCGTAGCCCAGTTCCTCGACGACGCGCTCGGCCTCGTCGGCGCACGCCTCGGGGTCGGCCTCGGCCTCGGTGTGGCAGTCACAGTAGACGCGCACGTCGTCGCGGTACTTCCCGCCGAGCAGCTGGTAGGCGGGGACGTCCAGCACTTTCCCGGCGAGGTCGTGGAGCGCGATTTCGATGCCGGAAATCGCGGTGACGGTGACGCCCTCGACGGAGCCCTCGCCGCTCATCTTCTGGACGAGGTGCTCGAAGAGCCGGTCGATGTCCAGCGGGTTCTCGCCGATGACGAACGGCTTCATCCGCTCGATGAGCTCGGGGACGCCGGCGCCCCAGTAGGCTTCGCCGGTGCCGACGACGCCCGCGTCCGTGTAGACGCGGACGAGCGTCCACGGGAAGTTCCCGTCGACCATCGTCGTCTGGACGTCCGTGATTTCGAGGTCGCGGGGCGCGGGCCGCTCGCGGTCGGCGCCCATCGTCTCCGCGGAGAGCTCGCGCATCGTGTACTCCGCGTTCGGGTCGTGGAGGTCGCTGTAATCTATTCCCATGGGTGAACGTTCACTCGTTTCGGTGTAAATCTATGGTTTCGAGGAGCCCGAGTTCCTCCAGCCGGGCTTCGAGGCGCTCGCGCTGGTCGTCGTCCATCGTGCGCAGCGGCGAGCGCAGCGGGCCGGCGTCGAACCCCCGCAGCTGGAGCGCGGTCTTCACGCCGGCCATGTACGGCCCCTGCTTGAGCGCCGTGCGAACGTCGTAGACGGTGCTCTGGAGGTTGCGCGCGTGCTCGACGTCACCCTCGTCGTAGGCCTCGTAGAGGTCCACGACGAGCTCCGGGAACGCGTTCGCGACCGCCGACACCATCCCCGTGCAGCCCAAGTCGAGGCCGGGCACGAGCAGGGAGTCCGACCCCGCGAGGAACGTCAGCTCGGGGTGGGCGTCGATGGCCTGCCCGAGCCACGGCACGTCCTTCGAGGAGTCCTTGATGCCCGCGAGGTTGTCGATGGCCGAGAGGTCCTCCAGCACGTCCAGCGAGAGGGAGTTCCCGGTCTTCGAGGGGATGTGGTAGACGTACACCGGTACGTCGACGGCCGCGCAGACGCGCTCGTAGTGCGCGACAGTGGCCTCGTCGTCGAGCGGGTAGTAGTACGGCGTGACGACGACGACGCCGTCCACGCCCGCCTCCTCGGCGTGTTCGGCGTGGGCGACGGTCTGTCTGGTGCTGGGCGCGCCGACGCCGGCGATGACCGGGACGTCGCCGCCGACCTCGTCGACGACGGCTTCGACGACGCGCTGGCGCTCGCCGCCGGTCAGCAGGGGGAACTCGCCGTTCGTCCCGAGCGGGAAGACGCCGTCGACGCCGCGGTCGACGACGAACCGGGCGTGCTCGGCGGTGCGCTCGAAGTCGACCGTCTCGTCGTCGTGGAACGCTGTCACCGTCGGCGGCACGACCCCGTGGAGGTCGAGGGGGTCGTCCGCGCCGGGGACTGGTGCGTGGTCTGGCACGTGCGGCGGGTCGCCCGCCGCCAGCATAAGCGACGCGGTTCGCGCGACGACTTTTTCCACAGGTGAGTAAACTTTTTGCCGGCGTGGTCGGTACCCGTTAGCATGGACGTCGAGGTGAAGCTCACCGGCACGCTCGCCGCTCGCACGGGCACCCACAGCGCGCGCGTCGGCGTCGCCCGCGACGCCACCGTCGCCGACGTGGTGGACGCGCTCGCGGACGAACTCGGGCCGCAGGTCCGCGCGGGCGTCCTCGAAGGGTCGCGACTCCGCACCGACACGGTCGTCGTCCGGGACTCCGCCGACGGCGAGCCGCTCACCGCCGGCAGTCGCCTCCGTGAGGGCGACACCGTCCGCTTCACGCTCGCCAACTAGCTACTGTTCTGCCAGCCGATTCAGCGCCCACGCGGTCCTGAGAACCTCGTCGGCGGCGCCCTCGTCGAAGACTAGGTCGTCGGTCTCCCAGACGTGCTCCAGGACGCGCTTGGAGGCGTGGTCGGGCGCCGCCGCAATGCCGGCGTCCTCCTCGGCGACCCACTCCATCACGCGCAGGTCGCTCTTGGAGTCGCCCATCACGAGCGCGAACGGGTCGTCGACGTCGAGCACGTCGAAGGCGCCCTGCACGCCCACGACCTTGTTCAGCTCGCGGGACGCGATTTCGGCGGCGTCGGCCTCGTAGTACGCCACGTCGATGCGCTCCAGCACCGCGCGCACGTCCTCGGGGACGGTGACGTCGTCGGGTCGCTGGCCGGCGTCGGCGAGCACGTCCGCGATTTCGGGGTCCTGCTCGGCGTAGAACGCGCGCACGTGGTCGGTGGTCGCGTCCGCCACGCAGTCCGCCAGCAGTTCGAGTTCGTACCGGAGCGCGTCGTCGATGAGGCCGCGGGCGCGCTCGCTGCCCGTCTCGAAGTTCGGCTTCAGCGTCACGTTGAACTCGTTGCCTTGGAGGTGACAGCCCTGCCGGATGCCCTCCGGAGCCTCCGACAGAACGCGAGCGCGAACGTCGTCGAACACCGTCCGCACGTCCTCGTCCAGCCCCTCGTAGAGCAGTTGCTTCGTGTCGGGGCCGTGCCCGGGCGTGAACACGCCCGTCCCGGCCTCGTAGACGATGGAGACGTTCCCCGAGTGGACGAGTTCGTTGCCCAGTCCCTGAATCAGGAACCCCTTGACGTTCTCTAAAGTCTGCCCCGTACAGATGACGATGGGGACGCCGGCCTCGTGGAACTCCGTCAGGAGGTGCAGGGTCTCGCGGGGAATCTCGTTGTCCGTGTGACCCGCCGAGCGTAGCGTCTCGTCGACGTCGAGCACGAGGACGTTGACGCCGCGGTCGTACTTCGCGTGGAGGTCCAGCGCCGCGAACGCCTGCTCGCGGGACGCGCGCGCGACCAGTTCGGCGTACGTGTCGCCGTCCTCGAAGGCCGCGCGCACCTCGTCCTTGCGCGCGGCGAGCTCGTCGCTGGCGGACTCCCAGTATTCGAGCGCGACCCGGGAGTCCACGGGCGGGAACAGGTCCACGAGGTCCTGGTACGCGCGCAGCGTCTCCGCGTCGAACTCGTCGTAGAGTGCGTACAGCCGGTCGTACCGTTCCATACCGGGTCGAGGGACGGCACCACTTTAGCTGTGGGTGGGAGTCGAGAACCCCACGACTTACTCGGTGTATAATAAATATTTAGTCGGTGTGGGTGTGAGCGGTGTGCATGGACGCAATCGCCGTCACCCGCGACGACCCGACGCCGCGCGTCGTCGACCTGCCGCGGCCCGAGCCCGAACCGGGCGAGGCGCTCGTGCGCACGCTCCGCGTCGGCGTCGACGGCACCGACCACGAAGTCATCGCGGGCGGCCACGGCGGCTTCCCCGACGGCGACGACCACCTCGTGCTCGGCCACGAGGCCGTCGGCGTCGTCGAAGACCCCAACGGCACCGACCTCGACGCCGGCGGCGTCGTCGTGCCGACGGTCCGCCGCCGACCGAACGGCGGCAACGAGTTCTTCGAGCGCGGCGAACCCGACATGGCGCCCGGCGGAAAGTACTACGAGCGCGGCATCGAGGGCGCCCACGGGTTCATGGCCGAGTACTTCACCAGCCCCGCGGAGTTCCTCGTGGAGATTCCCGCGGACCTCGCCGAGCGCGGGTTCCTCGTCGAACCCGTCAGCATCTCCGAGAAGGGCTTCGAGCACGCGTTCGCCTCGCGGTCGGCGTTCGACTGGCATCCCGAGAGCGCGCTCGTCCTCGGGAACGGCTCGCTGGGCCTGCTCACGCTCGCGATGCTGGAAGCCGACGACCGCTTCGAGCGCACGTACTGCCTGGGCCGCCGCGACCGCCCCGACCCCACCATCGACCTCATCGAGGACCTCGGCGCGACGTACGTCGACTCCCGGGAGACACCCGTGCCCGACGTCCCCGCCGCACACGAGCCGATGGACTTCGTCTACGAGGCCACCGGCTACCCCAAACACGCCTTCGAGACCATCGACGCGCTGGCGCCCAACGGCGTCGGCGCGCTCCTCGGCGTCCCCGAGGACTGGGACTTCGAGGTCGGCGGCGGCCGCCTCCACCGCGAGTTCGTCCTCCACAACAAGGCGCTGGTCGGCAGCGTCAACTCCGGCGTCCAGCACTTCGAGGACGCCGTCGACACCCTCCGGTCGCTCCCGGAGTGGCTGTTCGACGACCTCGTCACCGGCGTCTACGGCCTCGACGAGTTCGAGCGAGCATTCGTCGACGACGAAACGACCATCAAGACGGCGGTTCAATTCGACAGTAGATGAAGAACGTCGACGACCTCATCGACAGCGCCTCGGAGCTCGCGGCCCGCGGGCTGTCGCGCGGCGAAATCGCTGACGAACTGAACGTCTCCCGGGAGACCGCGAGCTGGCTGGTCGAGCGCGCGGGCGGCACCGCCGCCCCCGTCGAGGACGAGCCCTCCGGCGGCCCCCAGGACGTCCACGTGGACTGGAGCAACATCGGCGAAGCCGGCGCACGCCTCAACGCCATCGGCGTGGCGCTGGCGGACGCGCTCCGCGAGCACAGCCACGACGTCGACCTCATCGTCGGCGTCGAGAAGGCCGGCGTGCCGCTGGCGACCGCCGTCTCCAACGAACTGAAGACCGACCTCGCGACGTACACGCCGCGCAAACACCAGTGGGAGGAAGGCGACATCGAGAACCTCGGCGGGAGCTTCAGCCGGAACTTCGCGAGCGTCGAGGACCGCGAGTGCTTCGTCGTCGACGACACCATCACCTCCGGCACCACCATCTCCGAGACCGTCGACGCCATCCGCGAAGCCGACGGCACCCCCGTCGCCTGCGGCGTCCTCGTGGACAAACAGGGCATCGCCGACGTCGGCGACGTCCCCCTCGAATCCCTGTTCCAAGTCATCCGCGTCGGCAACGACGACTGACGACGCTCGCTTCCGGTCGCGCACGCGGCTCACGGCTCACTCCGTTCGCCGTTCGCTCTGACGTGCTCTCCCGTTCGGTCGAGCACGCTGCTCACGCATCGCTTCGCTCCGCGTTCGCTCGTTTCGTGGCGCGCCGGCGGCGCGCCACGCGTCCCAAGGCCTTTCTCTGTCCTCGCCGTAAGACGAGTATGGCTTTCGACCCGATGGACTCCGCGATGGAGCAGGAGGCGGTCGACGAAATCGTCGCCGAGGCAATCGAGAACAACGACGTGGTGCTGTTCATGAAGGGGGACGCGCGGATGCCCCAGTGCGGGTTCTCGAAGCGCGCAATCAACCTCATCTCGCAGTACCGACCGGACGTGCATACGGTGGACGCGCTCCAGAGCCTCGACGAGTTCCGCGTCGCGCTCGAAGAGCGCAGCGGCTGGGAGACCATCCCGCAGACGTTCGTGGACGGGGAGTTCGTGGGCGGCAGCGACATTCTCGCCGAACTCGAGGAGCGCGGCGAGCTCGCGGACGAACTGAACGCCGACGAGGCCGACGTGGAGGAGGACGCCGCGGCGACGAGCCCCGACGACGGCGTCGAATCCCCGTTCTGAGCCGCACCTAGGCAGTTTTCTTCGACGCTCGCCGCGCAGCGGCGGCTCCGTCACTCGACGGGGACGCCGCGGGTCGCGGTGGCCTTGAAGGAGACGACGACGTCGCGACCCGGTTCGAGGGCGAGCCGCTGGCGGCTGTCCTCGGTGACGAGCGCGAGTACCGGGTCGTCCGCGCCCACGTCGACGGTGACGCGCGCGACACGCTCGCCAGTTTCGACGCTGGTGACGGTGCCCGAGAAGCGGTTCCGCGCGCTCGTGTGCTCGGGCGTCGGCGCGTCCGCGGGGTCGGTGAGCGTGACGGCGTCCGCGCGCAGCGTGAGGTAGACGTCGCCGTCGCCCTCCGGGACGAGCGCGCGCACGCGCCCCGCGTCCGTCTCGACGGTCGCGAGTTCGCCGTCGCGCTCGACGACCGTCCCCGAGAGCACGGTCTCCGCGACCTCCGTGACGCCCTCGAAGCTCGTCTGCACGCGCTCGAACGTCGCGAGCAGTTCGGTGGCGGCCTCCGTGAGTTCGCTGCCGCCGCCGTCGGTGCCGCCGCGCTGGCGCTCCACCAGCGAGCCGAACGCGTCCTCGAGTTCGACGACGCGGCGCTGGGCGTGCGCGTACGAGCGGCCCAGCGACTCGGCGGCACTGCTCAGCGAGCCCTCGTCGTCGATGGCGCGCAGCAGCGCGACGTCCCGCGTGTCGAGGGTCACCCCGTCGCTGCCGACGTACGCGTCGAACTCGGGGCGGGCGTCCATGCGCCGCTGTAGCCCGAGCACGCGCAAAAGGATTGGGTCGCGTCAGTAGATGAGCTCGTCGTCCTTCTCGACCATGTAGAGAGTGCGCGCGGCGACGTTGACCGCGTGGTCGCCGACGCGCTCCAGGTCCCGCACCGTCAGCAGCATCCGCGAGACGTCGTTCATCAGCGCTTCGACGTCCGACTCGCTGGACTCGGTGTCGATTTCGGTCTCGATGAGGTCCCGCATCACCGTCTCGGAGGCCTGCCGACAGCGCTCGTCGAGGTCGTCGTCGCGCTCGGCGATGTTGTAGCAGGCCTCGACGTCCGCCTCGGCGTACGCGTCCATCGCGTCCTCGACCATCTCGATGGTGGTGGCGCCGATGGCCTGGATGTCGACCTCGGGGAACATGTCGCGGTCGGCGTCGAGGGTGTACTCCGCGAGGTTCGTCGCGAGGTCGCCGACGCGTTCGAGGTCGGTCGTAATCTTGAACGACGACGCGATGAGCCGGAGGTCGCCGGCGACGGGCTGCTGGAGCGCGAGCAGGTCGATGCACTCCTCCTCGAGGTCGAGGTAGAGCTCGTTGACCTCGTCGTCGCCCTCGATGACCTCCCAGGCGGTCTCCTCGTCTTTCTGCTCCATCGCTTCCAGCGCCAGCCGCAGGCGGTCGACGACCACTTCGCTCATGTAGAGGACGTCGTTGCGGAGCGCGTCCAGTTTCTCTTGGTAGCTCTCGCGTGGCATGGTTGTTACCCGAACTTGCCCGTAATGTAATCTTCGACCCGCTTGTGCTCGGGGTTCTCGAAGATCTGGTCGGTGTCGCCGAACTCCACGAGCTCCCCGCCCGTGAGGAACACGGCCGTCTTGTCCGAGATGCGGGCGGCCTGCTGCATGTTGTGGGTCACGATGACGACGGTGTAGTCCTCGGCGAGCTCCTCGATTAAGTCCTCGACCTGACTGGTCGCGACCGGGTCCAGCGCCGACGCCGGCTCGTCCATCAGCAGGACCTCGGGGTCGGGCGCGATGGCGCGCGCGATGCAGAGTCGCTGCTGCTGGCCGCCCGAGAGCGCGAGCCCGGAGCTGTCGAGCTGGTGGCTGACCTCGTCCCACAGCGCCGCTCGCTTCAGCGACTGCTCGACGATCTCGTCGTAGTCGCCCTCGACGTCCTGGATTTCGAGGCCGTAGGCGACGTTGTCGTAGATGCTCTTCGGGAACGGGTTGGGCTCCTGGAACACCATCCCGACCTTCCGCCGGAGCGCCACCGGGTCCACGTCGGGGTCGTAGACGTTCTTCCCGCGCAGCGTGAGGTCGCCGTCCACGCGGCAGACGTCGATGCGGTCGTTCATCCGGTTGATGCAGCGCAGGAACGTCGACTTCCCGCAGCCCGACGGCCCGATGATGGCGGTGACGCGGTTCTCCGGGATGTCGATGTCGATGCTGTCCAGCGCCTGTTCCTCGCCGTAGAAGACGTCGAGGTCCCGCGAGCGGATGATGGGGTCGGGGGTCGCGCCCGCCGTCGAGTCGGACGTCGCGCTCGCGACGTCCGTCTCCACGAGCATGTCGTCGTTCGTCGGGTCGGCGGTCTCCCCGCGGGCCGATTCGTCGGTCTGTGGTGTGTTGTCACTCATGGTTACTCCGTGGACTGGTACTTGTTCCGCAGGACGATGGCAATGGAGTTCATCGCCAGCAGGATGGCGACGAGCACCACGACGCCAGCCGGGACCGCCTTCTGGTAGAAGTCGTCGCCGGCGTAGAGGCTCGACCACGCGTACACCTGCAGCGGCATCGCGCTGGCGGCCTCCGAGAGCCCGGCGGGCAGCGAGTACTTGACGTTCGGCGCGCCGATCATGATGAGCGGCGCGGTCTCGCCGATGGCGCGGCCGAGCGCGAGAATCGTCCCGGTGAGGATGCCGGAGAACGACCGCGGCAGCACGACGTTCTTGACGGTCTGCCACTTCGTCGCGCCCATCCCGTACGACGCCGCCCGGGTCTCCTCGGGCACCGCGCGGATGGCCTCCCGCGCGGAGATGATGACGATGGGGAGGATGAGCAGGCCGAGGGTCGCGCCGCCGAGCAGCACCGTGCCCGGGGGCTGGTTCAGGTACGTGACGAACAGCCCGAGCCCGAGCAGGCCGTAGACGACCGACGGGACGCCCGCGAGGTTCGAGATGTTCACGTCGATGACGCGCGTGAACCGGTTGTCCGGCGCGTACTCTTCGAGGTAGACGGCGGCGCCGATGCCGACGGGGAACGCGAGCACGGCGACGGTCAGCATTAGCAGAATCGACCCGCCGATGGCGGGGTAGAAGCCGGCGTCCGCGGCGGTGCTGCTGTGCGCGCCCGTGAGGAACGCCCAGTCGACCCACGACTGCGGTCCGGCGAACCCGGCGGCGTCGGCGGCCGCGGCGCCGACGAGCGAGCCGACCACGACGGTCGAAGGGACGAGCAGGCCGACGCGTTCGGTGGGGCGGTTCGCGGCGGTGCCGACCGCGTAGACCAGCGGCGGCACGAGGCCGACCGCCGCGACGACGACGCCCGGAACGGGGTCGACGCCGAGGAACGGGGCGAGCGCGCCGCCGGCGAGCACGACCGCGAAGACGGTCGCACCGACCAGCACGTGCGCGCGTCGGTCGCGGTCGGCGGCGACGTACCGGCTCCCGACGTACGCCACGGGCGGGCCGAGCGTCACGGCCATCATCAGCCACGGCGCCGGTGCGAACGGCAGCCCCGAGACGAACCCGAACAGGCCCGGCACGACCGTCGAGGCGCCCGCCAGCGAGCCCAGCGGGCCGGGCACGCCGAACAGCGAGAGGTAGAACGCGGCGACCGTGACGACGAACTGCGCGACGAACGAGATGCGGTGGTCGTAGCTGACGACCGCCATCGTGACCGCGGTCGGGACCGCCAGCGCGAGCAGGAACGCCAGCCACGTCAACGGCTCGACGATGTCCACGAATATCATCGCCGCGCCGCCGCTGAACATCAGCGCGACGACGACGAAGCCGATGGTGAACACGCCCGTGCGCAGCGCTTCGACGCCGCGCCGGTAGGCGTACGCGCCGGCCGCCAGCGTCGGTAACACGAGCGTGAGGAGGAACGTCAGGTGCCAGCCGGGGTCGGCGGTCAGCGGCTGGATGGCGTCGTTGGCGACGTACACCAGCAGTATCGTGACGAAGACGAGGCCGAACAGCGTCGCCGCCAACAGCAGGTAGCGGAACAGCGTGCCCGCCGTCCGGCTGACGCGCCCGAACCCCTCGAGTTCGTTGTTCGTGGCCATCTCAGTACTCCTCCCGGTAGCGCTGTGCGACGTAGTCGCTGATGACGTTCATGGCGAGCGTGATGACGAACAGGGTGATGCCGATGGCGAACACGCTCCGGTACGCGATGCCGCCGCCCGTGACGTCGCCCCCGATGAGCTTGATCATCGCGGCGGTCATCGGGAGCGCGCGCTCGGTGTACGTGGCGGGGTTCAGGGGGTTGAGGAACTGCGCGGTCGAACCGGCCGCGATGGTGACCGCCATCGTCTCGCCGATGGCCCGCGAGAGCGCGAGGATGAACGACGAGAAGATGCCCGACAGCGCCGACGGCACGACGATGCCCGTCGAGACCTCGAACTTCGTCGCGCCCATCCCGTAGCCGGCCTGTCGCAGCTCCTCGGGGACGGCGGACATCGCGTCCTCGCTGATGGACGCGACCATCGGGATGATCATGATGCCGACGACGATGCACGCCGACAGCATGTTGAACGTCCCGAGCCCGGGGACGAACGGCTGGAGCATCGGCGTGATGTAGATGATGGCGAAGAAGCCGTAGACGACCGTCGGGATGCCCGCGAGAATCTCCAGTCCGGGCTTGAGTATCGAACGCACGCGCGGGGTGGCGTACTCGCTGAGGTAGATGGCGGTGCCGACGCCCAGCGGCAACGCGATGAGCGAGGAGCCGATCATCACCATCAGCGTCGCCGTCACGAGCGCGAGCACGCCGAACTGCCCGCTGGTCGGTTGCCACTCTGTGCCAGTGAGGAACTCGACGACAGTCGCGGTCTCGCCCTCCACGCCGACCAGCGGCGCGGAGAACGTGAAGAACTTCGCGGCCTCCGTCGTCAACAGGACGATGAGACCGATGGTCGTGGCTATCGAGAGCGCGGCACACACGAAGAAGAACGTCCGCGAGAGTAACTCCGGTGGCGCGTTCTGGGTCCGACGAGTGAGGTCGTCCGCCAGGCTGTCGCCGCTCATTAATTTGTTCCGGTCATCGTGAACCTATAAGCTCTTTGTTCGGCCGTGTGGGCGGTTAACTCTGCGCTTCCTCGATTGCGGTCTCGAGGACGTCGAGCTGTTCCTGCTGGGTCTCCTCGTCGAGCGGGACGTAGCCGACCTCCTCGGCGACGAGCTGCTCGCTGGTGGAGTTCTCCAGCCAGAAGCGCGCGAACTCCGCGACGTGCTCCTCGGCCAGCGAGGACTTCGCGGGGTACGTGAACAGCGGCCGCGACAGCGGCTGGTACTCGCCGGTGCGCGCGGTTTCGAGGCTCGGTTCGACGGGTTCGCCGTCGCCGTCGTCGATAGCGAGCGCCTTCACGCGGTCCTTGTTCGTGGAGTAGTACGCGTACCCCATGTAGCCCATCGCGTACTGGGAGCCCTCGACGCCCTGAATGATGGTGCGGTCCTGCTCGGTGCCCGAGTAGTCCTGGCGGTGGCTGCGTTCCTCGTCACCGCTGTGGAGGATGGACTCGATGAAGTAGTCGTAGGTGCCCGAAGCGTCCGACGGGCCGTACAGTTCGAGGGGTTCGTCGGGCCAGTCGGAGTTGACGTCGCTCCACAGTTCGGGCTGCTCGTCGGCGGACCAGATGGTCGCCAGCTCCTCGACGGTGATGCTGTCGATGTCGAGGTCGTTGTTGACGATGACGGTGAGCGCGTCCGTCGCGACGGTCAGCTCGACGGGTTCGACGTCGTTGTCGGCGCACTGCTGGCGTTCCTGCTCCCGGATGGGCCGGGAGGCGTTGTTGAAGTCCGTGCTGCCCGGACAGAAGTGGTTCGCGAACCCGCCGCCGGAGCCCGTCGACTGCATGTTGAAGTCGACGTTGGAGTGGGGTTCGCCGAAGTCGTCGCCGCGGAACGCCTCCGACATCGTCGTCGCGAGCGGGAAGACCGTCGAACTCCCCGCGATGTCGATAGAGCCCGAGAGCCCGTCGCCGGAACCGCCGTCGCCGGTGCTCTGACAGCCGGCGAGGGCTGCGGCTCCGACGACACCGACACCGGTCAGGAATTGACGACGCGTACGAACAGCCGACTCATTGTGAGCCATCAACTGATGGTGAGGGAGAAGTAGATAAATACCCTACTATGTTATCTATATAGATATACCTATGTAGACGTTGCCACGGGTACTTTGCGGTGGTCGTTCGAGACCGAATACTGGGTAGGAAGCGAGTATACGTCGCTATATCGGCACTTCCGGACATCTCACGACACGGTATAAGAAATATATATGGGTGGAAGAATTTATATTGGTACACTCTCAACCGCGAAGTATGGAACGCAGGAAGGTCCAAGTCACGGGCGGATCGACGTTCACCGTCTCGATTCCGAAAGACTGGGCGCGAGACCACGACGTCGAGGCCGGCGACGAAGTCGGCTTCCACCCCGACAGCGGGTCGCTTCTGTTGACGCCGGTCTCCCCCACGGAGACCGAGGAGGGGACGCTTGACATCTCCGGGATGGAGGGCGACGAACTCATGCGCGCGGTGATGACGATGTACGTCAGCGGCTTCGACGTGCTCGCGCTGGAAGCCGACCGCATCACCGCCGACCAGCGCCGCGTCATCCGCAACGCCACGCAGGGACTGGTCGGCCTCGAAGTGCTCGAAGAGACCGGCAATCGCGTCGTCATTCAGGACCTCCTGGACTCCTCGGAGCTCTCTATTCACAACGCCGTCCGTCGGATGCACCTCATCTCCACGTCGATGCTCGGCGACGCCGTCGACGCGCTCGGCGACCGCGACCTCGACGTCGCCACCGACGTCATCGAGCGCGACGACGACGTCGACCGCCTCTGGTACGTCGTCTCCCGCATCTTCCGCGGCGCGCTGCGCTCCCCGAAAGTCGCCCAGGAGATCGGGCTCGGCCGCGAGACCGCCTTCGACTACCACTCCAGCGCCCGCCAGCTCGAACGCGTCGCCGACCACGCCGCGAAAATCGCCAACGTCACCCGCGACCTCGACGACGACGTCCCCGGGGAAGTCGCGGACGCGCTCGGCGACCTCGAAGCCGACGCCACCGACATCGTCGGCACCGCGATGGAGGCACTGTTTACCGACGACCCGGAGGAAGCGACCCGGCTCGCCAACGAAGCACGCGCGGACGTCCGCGGCATCGACGAGCACACGCGCGCCATCGACGACCTCCTCCACGACCTCGACCCCCAGCACGCTCAGCACCTCGGCCTCGTCGTCGACTCGCTGTCCCGGAGCGCCGACTACGGCGGCAACATCGCCGAGACCGCGCTCCAGAAGTCCGCGCCCACGCCCGGCCCGTGACCCGTACAGCCACGTGCGCGTAAGTTCTGCCGCGGTTCGCGAGCACTGACAACGGGACTCGATATCCACAAACCTATACGTGACTGTGTCGATTCCGAGCGTATGAGCGAGGAATTCCCCGACTACCTCGACGTCGACTACACGGACGGCGAAGGCGAGTCCCCCGAGGACTACCCCACGCTCGAAGACAAAATCGAGAAGGCGATCGAAGTCACCCGCGAGGGCCTCGAAGAGTACGAGAACCCCGCCATCATGTGGACCGGCGGCAAGGACTCCACGCTCACGCTGTACTTCGTCAAGGAGGTCGCCGAGAAGTTCGACCTCGAAGTCCCGCCGACCATCTTCATCGACCACTTCCAGCACTTCGACGAACTCCACGACTTCGTCGACCGCTGGGCCGAGGAGTGGGACCTCGACGTTATCTACGCCCGCAACGAGGACGTCGGCGACTACGTCGACGAAAACGGCCTCGACCCCGGCGACGACATCCCCATCGACGCCCTCAACGAACAGAACCAGCACCACGTCCGCGACCTCCTCGAGTACGAGGAGGACACCTTCCCGTTCCTGCTGGACACCTACGTCGGCAACCACCTCCTGAAGACCGTCGCGCTCAACAACGCCCTCGAAGAGCACGACGTCGACGGCATTCTTAGCGGGATTCGCTGGGACGAGCAGGAAGCCCGCGCCGACGAGACGTTCTTCAGCCCCCGCCACGACCCCGACGTCTACCCGCCCCACGACCGCATCCAGCCGATCCTCCAGTTCGACGAGGCCGCCGTCTGGGACGCCTTCTGGTTCTACGTCGTCCCCGAAACCGTCGAGGAGTTCCCGGACGACGGCTACGTCCCCCAGGACTACGACGACCTCCCCAACGGCCTCACCCACGAGGACATCCCCGTCTCCCCGAAGTACTTCAAGGGCTTCCGCTCGCTCGGCAGCGAGATCTCCACGGACAAGGCCTCCGAGGAGCCTGCCTGGCTCCAGGACTTGGCGAACACGACCGAGCGCGCCGGCCGCGCCCAAGACAAAGAAGACCTCATGGAGCGCCTCCGCGACCTCGGGTACATGTAGTACCTTTTTGCAAGCGGGGGGTTTCCTCGTTCGCGCTACGCGCTCACTGCGGGAACCCCCGCTTGCAAAAAGCTACGCTAAAAACTCCCGCGCTCGCTTCGCTCGCGCGGTGAACGGCGCGCTCCGCGCGCCGATGCTCGCTGCTACGGCTTCTCGCGGTATCGGCGAAAGAAGAATCCGATAGCGGAGCGGCTACGTCGTCAGTTCCACGGGGCGAAGCCGGGGTCGACTTCGCGCTCGCGGGCGTCGATGCCGTCGATTTTCTCGACGTCCTCGTCGTCGAGGTCGACGCCGAGGCTCTCGAAGTTGTCCGCGATGTGGGCCTCGCTGGTGGCCTTCGGGATGGCGGTGACGCCCTTCTCGCGAACCCACGCGAGGCTGACCTGCGCCTCGCTGACGCCGTGCTTGTCGGCGACGGCCTGAATCTCGGGCTGGTCGAAGACCTCGCCGCGCGCGAGCGGCGAGTACGCGACGAGTTCGAGGTCCCGACCCTCGGCGTACTCCCGGAGCTCCTCCTGGGGGAGCAGCGGGTGGAGTTCGACCTGGTTCGCGAACGGGTCCTCGCCGAGGATGTCGCGGGCCTCATCGAGATGACGGGGCTCGAAGTTGCTCACGCCGATGCGGTCGGTGAGACCGTCGTCTTTGAGCTGCTGGAGCGCCGACAGCGTCTCCTCGGCGTCGTACTCGCCGGCCGGCCAGTGGACGTACAGGAGGTCCACGGCGTCCACGCCGAGCTTCTCCAGGCTCTCCTCGGTCGTCGAAATCACGTCGTCGTGCGCGAGGTTCTCGATCCACACCTTCGTCGCGAGGAAGACGTCCTCGCGGTCGACGTCGGCCTCGGCGATGCCGCGACCGACGTCCTCCTCGTTACCGTACGTCTGCGCGGTGTCGATGTGGCGGTAGCCGGCTTCCAGCGCCGTGCGGACGCTCTCGACGCACTGCTCGGGGTCGTCGTTCTGCCACGTGCCGAGCCCGAGCATCGGCATCTCGTTCGCCAGCGGTGCGCGTCGCTGCTCGTTCTGAGACATGTCCGAATGCAGGGCCGCCGCGGGGTTAGTGCTTGGGGAGGCGGCGGCGCCCGCGGGCTATCGTTCCGCGAGGCGCTGCTTCGCGAACCGCGCGAGCAGCGGGAGGTCGTCGAAGTGAACGAGCTTCGAGATTCCGCGCAGTCCGCCCTCGTTGGCCTCGCTGAGCGTCTCCACGTCCATCGCGTTGAGGTCGTCCATGAGGCGGTCGTAGCGGTCGTTCGGCGCGAGATAGAGGAGCTGGGTCATCGCGAGCCGGCGGCGCATGTCGGGGGCGACCCGGCTCTTCCAGAGGTCGTCGTAAATCGACATCGCGTCGGCGGACGTGTCGGTTTCCGTCCCCATCAGGCAGCGGTCCGCGGTGATGGCGGCGGCGCGCGCGGACTCCATCCCCTTGTGGATGCCCTCCCCCCACAGCGGGTCGATGGTGGGGACGGTGTCGCCGATGGCCATGAAGTTGTCCGTGCTGAAGCTGTCGGGCATCTGGATGTGCGCGGAGCCGCGGTGCTGTTGCTTGTCCGCGATGCGTTCGGCGTTCTCGAAGCGCGGGTCCTCGTCGAGCCACGCTTCGAGGTGTTCGTCGATGCTCCGCGACGTGTCGCCGTACTGCTGGTAGCGCTCGTGCTGGATGTAGCAGAGCCCGACCTTCGCCGTGTCCTCGCCCGTGTGGAAGATCCACGAGTAGCCGCCGGGGACGACGTCGTGGTCGAGGCGCAACATCATCGCGTTCGAGAGGTCCGCGAAGTCCGGGTGATCGACATCGACGCCCTCCATCTCCCACTCGATGCCGACCGCCTGGTGTTGCCGCTGGAGGTCGCAGACGCCGAGCTTCTTCGCGAGCGGCGCCGCCGGCCCCGTCGCGTCCACGACGATGTCCGCGTACACTTCCTCGTCGCCGTCGTACTGCACGCCGACGATGTCGCCGTCGTCCATGATGGGGTTGTTCACGCGCGCGTCGAAGCGGTACTCGGCCCCATGCTCGCGGCCCTCCGCGACGAGCCACTGCTTGAACTCCGCGAACTCCAGCACTGCGCCGGGTTGGGTCTGCACGAAGTGCTCGTTCGGGGATTCGAGGACGACCTCGTCGGTGTACTGCATCACGACGTCGTCGGGAATCCCGAACGCGCCGGTCATCGACGCGAACGTGCCCGCGGTGGACTTGTTCGACTGGCGCGGGAACCCGTCCTCGGGTTCGGCTTCGAGGACGAGGACGTCGTAGTTCCGCTGGGCGAGGTCTCGTGCGCACTGTGCTCCTGCCGGGCCGGCGCCGGCGACGACGACGTCGTAGTGCTCAGACATGGCGTAGAGGGTCGGTGTGTGGGTGCGGCCGTCCGGCCGCCGTGGTTTCGCGGACGCGCGGGGGGCGTCGGTGCTCGGACTGGCGCCCGTCTCCGCAGGGAGCTGCGTCGGCGTCCGCGGTCACTGTTACTCGACGTAAGTCGCGTCGCAGGTAAAAAACACGCGGGAACGTTCCTGACGCCCGCGAGAGGGCGGAATCGGGGTCACTCGGCTTCCTCGCCGTCGCCCATCCACCGCAGGCCGAGCAGCCGGTAGCCGTCGAACTCCCCGGTCTCGATCTCGCGCTCGATTTCGGCGTGCGTGTCGGCGTCGATGCGCGCGAGGTGACAGAGCGGGTGGCCGGGCGCCGCCACCGGGTTCTCCAGTATCCCGACGAGAATTCCCGTGAACGGCGCCTCGACGACGTGCTCCTCGGTGCTGAAGTGGTCGCTGATGGTGCAGATGGTCTCGCCCTCGTGGACCAGCGGCGTCGGCCCCCACTCCATCTGCACGAGGCCGCCCGTATCGGCTCGAAGCCACCGCTTCTCCTGATTGCCGCCGAGCACTTCCTGCCACCGCGGCTGTGCGACCTCGCCGTCCGGGAGCGCGTCGTACGCCGCGAGCACGCTCTCCACGCCTTCCAGCGCCTTCTCGACGAGCGGGCGCTGGAAGCGGTGGGCCTTCCCCATCTCCACGGTGATGGTGGGGATTCCGTCCCGAGTAGCGGTCCCACGAAGCGACCCGTCGTCGCCCGCGCCCGCGAGAATTACGTTCGCGCCGAACGCCGCCGCGAGGCGCTCGACGTCCGGGTTCAAGGTGTCAGCCCGCACGTGGTACATCGTCGTCCGGTTCCGCGTCGAGGTGTGGAAGTCCACGACGAGGTCGCACTGACTGACGAACCGCCGGTAGACCTCGTGGGCCATCCGCTCGGCGGTGTTCGCGCGCTCCCGCCCGGGAAACGAGCGATTGAGGTCCTGGTCGTAGATGGGGATGTCGCGCTGCTGGGCGAGGTACCCCGGGACGTTGACGACGTGCAGGCAGACCAGCGTTCCGTGGAGGTCGCCGGGGCCGTACTCGGCGGCGACCTCCTGGAGCACTTTCACGCCGTTCAGTTCGTCCCCGTGGATGCCAGCGACCAGCCCCACGGTCGGTCCGCCGGCCTCGCCGTTGAGTATCGTCACCGGCATCTCCACGGGGTCGCCGAGGTACGTCTCCCCGATTTCGTAGCGCACGTGGCGCTTCTCCCCGGGCGGCACCTCGCCCTCGTACCGGAACGACTCCGGCTCGCTGTCTGTCATACTCGCTTCACGTAGCCGGCAACGATAAACACGGCGGCGGTGCTGTGCGGTGTGGAAAGAGAGAAAGCAACGAGAAGTATTCGCGCGATTCACCGAGCGCGAAGCGCTCGGGCGCCGAGGACCCCCGCAGGGGGTCCGACGGCGCTTTTTAGCGTAGCTTTTTGCCAGCGAGCGAGGGCGCGTCAGCGCCCGAGCGAGCGCAGCAAAAAGGTACTAGTAGAACTCCCGGACGAGGTCGGTGGCGCCGTCGGGGGCGCCGTCGGGAATCTCGGCCATGTTCTCGGTGACGCCGTGGGCTTCGTGGTACGGCGTGGAGTTCTCGTCCTGGTAGAGGACGCCCATGTACTCCTTGTCGGCGTCGAGGATAGCGTCCTTGGCCTGGTCGTAGTCGTGGCGGTCGTAGTCGTCTTCCTCGGAGAGGTCAACGAGGCTGTCGCGGAAGTAGTCGTAGGTGTCGACGTCGTTGAACGTGACGCAAGGGCTGAACGTGTTGACGAGGCTGAACCCGTCGTGTTCGATGGCTTCCTTGACGATTTCCGTGTGGCGCATCGCGTCAGAGGAGAAGCTCTGGGCGATGAACGAGCCGCCGGCGGACATCGCGAGCGCGAGCGGGTTGACCGGCTGCTGCTTGGAGCCCTCCGGCGTGGTGGAGGTCTCGAAGTCCGGCCGGCTGGTCGGGGAGGCCTGCCCCTTGGTGAGGCCGTAGATGCGGTTGTCCATCACGACGTACGTGATGTCGACGTTCCGGCGGACGGCGTGGATGAAGTGGCCGACGCCGATGGAGTAGCCGTCGCCGTCGCCGCCCGCGACCATCACTTCGAGGTCGGGGTTGGCGAGCTTCGCGCCGGTGCCGACCGGGAGCGCGCGCCCGTGGACGCCGTGGAGCGCGTACGAGCGCATGTACGTCCCGATTTTGCCGGAACAACCGATGCCAGCGACGACGAACGTGTCGTCGGGGCTGTTGCCGGTCTCCGCGAGCGCTTTCATCATGCCGTTCATGGTGCCGAAGTCGCCGCATCCCGGACACCACGTCGGCTGTTTGTCGGACTTGAAGTCGGTGAATCGGACGTTCTCTGAGCTCATTGGGTTAGGCCTCCAGTGTCTGCTTGATTTCGTCGGCGAGTTCGTCCGCCTTGAAGTCGACGCCGTCGTACTTGTTGATGCGGTCGACGCGTTCGAGGGTGTCGTGTTCGACGACGTCCGCGAACTGGCCGGTGGCGTTGGCCTCGACGACGACCACGTCGTCGGCGGCCTGCACGTCGTCGGTGAGGTCGGGTCGCGGGAAGATGTACGGCACCGAGAGCACGCGCACGTCGAGGTCGTCGAGGTAGTCGAGCGCTTCGACGATGGTGCCCTCGTTGGAGCCCCACGAGATGACGAGGCTGTCGGCGTCGCTGTCGCCGAACTCGCGGTAGTCGAAGTCCTCTCGTTCCTCGGCGGTCTCGACTTTCTGGTTGCGCTTGTCGACCTGTTCGACGCGCACCTCGGTGTCCTCGGTCCGGCGCCCGAGTTCGTCGTGTTCGAGGCCGGTGGACATGTGGACGCCGCCCTCGGTCCCGGGGACCGCGCGCGGGCTGATGCCGTCGGCGGTGACGGCGTGGGGCTTGAACTGGTCTTTCTCGTTCTGCCACGCCGAAATCTCGTCCTCGTCGACGAGCTTCCCGCGGTCGACTTCGACCTCGTCCATGTCGAACTCGTCGGGCTCGTAGGTGCGCTCGGTGACCGCCATCGAGAGGTCGGCGGTGAGGTAGACGGGGAGCTGGTACTTCTCGGCGAGGTTGAACGCCTCGACGGTCTTGTGGAAGCACTCCGCGACCGACGTGGGCGCGAGAACGAACCGCGGAATCTCGCCGTGGCCGCCGTACAGCATCATGTTGAGGTCGCCCTGCTCCTGCTTGGTGGGCATCCCCGTGGAGGGGCCCGAACGCATGACGTTCGCGATGACCAGCGGCGTCTCGCTGGTGGCGACGAGGCCGAACGTCTCCGCCATCAGGTCGATGCCGGGGCCGGAGGTCGCGGTCATCGCGCGAGCGCCGGCGCGGGCGGCGCCCAGCGCCATGTTGATGGCCGAGAGCTCGTCCTCGGCCTGGACGACGTGGCCGCCGAACTGGTCGATGCGGCCGGTGAGGTACTCCATGACGTCCGTCGCGGGCGTGATGGGGTAGCCGGCGTAGAACCGGCAGCCGGCGGCGATGGCGCCCATGCCGATGGCTTCGTCGCCGTTCAGCAGGACGTAGTCGTTGTCCGTGGTCTCAAGCTCGTAGGTGGCCTGGACGTCGGCGTACTCCTCGTTGACGTACTCGTGGCCGAGCCGGGCGGCCTCCTTGTTGTTCTCGACGATGCTCTCGCCCTTGTTCCCGAAGCGCTTCTCGAGGGACTCGTCGAGGTTCTCGATGGGGAAGTCGGTGACCGCGCAGACGGCGCCCAGCGCGACGATGTTGCGCATGATGGCGCCGCCGGCGTCCTCGGCCAGCGACTTCAGGGGGACGTCGAGGCCGACCGTGTCGTCGGGGGCTTCGAAGTCCGAGAACTCCGTGCGGTCGCCGTCGAAGATGATGACGGAGTCGTCGTGGAGTTCGTCGAGGTTCTCGTCGACGGTGCGCTCGGTGAGCGCGATGAGGACGTCGAGTCGGTCGACGACGCTCTGCACCTCGTCGACGGACGTGCGAACCTTGTACGCGGTGTAGCCGCCGCGGATTCGGGACGCGAAGTCCTTCGAGGTGAAGACGTGGCGACCCGCGCGGGACAGCGCCTGCGCGAAAATTTTCCCGGTGGACGCGATTCCATCGCCGGCTTCGCCGCCGATGGCCCAGTTCAGGTCGTCGTGCATGTGAGTGGGGGTAGCCGTGCCCCCTGCAAAAAGGCTTCTGAAGCCGTACGACCCTCCGAAACAGCCGATTCTCGGCGAGAGAGCGATATAATTGATCATTCGTCCATGATAGATTCGGGGGGCGTGATGGACGGCCGCTGCACGCGCGCGTTACGCCCGCGTGTCTACCGGGAACTTCCGATTCTCGGGTTGTCGTTCTGTCACGACGGCGGCGCGCGCGGGGTCGGTCGGCCGGGAAGCGAATCCATTTGGGTCGTCGGCGCGAACTCGGCGCATGGACGAGACAGCAGTTTCGGTTCGGGCGGTCCGCGACGCGGGCGCGCACACCGTCGCCGTGGTGTTCGAGAGTCCCGACGGGTTCGCGGCCGAACCCGGCCAGTTCGTACAGGTGTTCGGCGAGTTCGAGGGCGAGCGCGAGGGGCGCTTCTACACGCTCTCCTCGCCGGACGTCGAGGAGACCTTCGAGATTACGGTCGAAGTCGACCCCGAGGGGACGCTGGGCCCGTGGCTGGCCTCGCGCGACCCCGGCGACGAGGTCGTCGTCTCCGGGCCGTTCGGCGACGACTACTACGAGGGCGAGGACAGCGTCGTCGTGCTCGCGGGCGGTCCCGGCGTCGGGCCGGCGGTCGCGGTGGGCGAGCGCGCGCTCGCGGACGGCGCCGACGTCACCGTCGTCTATCAGGACGACGAACCCGTCCACGAGGACCGGCTCGCGGCGCTCGCGAACGCCGGGGCGCGCGTCGTCTTCGTCGCGGACGGCGTCGACGCCGCGGTCAAGTCGCTGACCGGGCCCGCGGACGCCGTGCCGTTCGTCTACGGGTTCGCGGGGTTCTGCGAGGCCGCGGTGGACGCGCTCGACGCCGCCGGCTTCGACACCGACGCCGCGAAAGTCGAGAGCTTCGGGCCGGCGCCGTAGCCCCGCGAGGAATCGCCCGCAGACGGAATCGTAAGCGTCTCTCGGAGCCGAACGAACTAAACCGGAGGATTCCTTTGGTGCTCCCGTGTCGTCTAGCGGCTGGAACCGGGTTCGCCGACGGCTCGCCGGCCTCGAACGAGACTACGGGGCGTTCGACGTCGTCGAGGAGGAGACGGTCGTGCCGCGCGCCGTCTACACCGACTGCCTGCAGGCCGCCGAAGCGGGGTCGCTGGGTGGCGCGCGCGTCGTCCTCCGCCACGACGACGAGGTGTTGCTCGTGCGCTACGGCGACCACCCCGATGCGTGGGACTTCCCGGGCGGCTCGACCGAGCGCGGCGAGTCCCACGAGGACACGGCGAAGTTCCGCGTGCACGACGACGTCGGCGCGACGTGTTCGCTGACCGGCGTCGCGCGCGTCATCGAGCAGTCGTTCGCGCTCGTGGAGGACGGTGACGGCGTCACCGGCCTGTGGGTGTTCTTCGAGGGCGAGACCGCCGAGCGCGACCTCGCGCTGTCCGAGGAGATTCTGGAAGCGCGGTGGTTCGACGCCGCGGACCCGCCGGACGCCGTCGGCCCGCACGTCGCCGCGATTCTCGACGGCTAGTGCTGGACGAACTCCACGAGCGCGCCGCCCGTGTCCCGCGGGTGGAGGAACGCGATTTCGTGTCCCCACGCGCCTTCCCGTGGCTCGTCGTCGATGAGAGCGACGCCCGCCTCGCGGGCCGTCGCGAGCGCGGCTTCGATGTCCTCGGTCGCGAGCGCGACGTGGTGGATGCCCGGCCCCTCGCGGTCGAGGTACGCGCCGACGTCGGTGTCGGCTTCGACCGGTTCGAGTAGCTCGAAGTAGCTGTTCTCGCCGAGTTCGAGGAAGACGACCCGGAGGCCGTCCAGCAGTTCTTCGTGGACGGCGGGCGCGTCGAACAGCGTCCCGTACAGTTCCGCGAGGGCGTCCGCGTCGTCGGTGACGACGCCGATGTGGTCGACGTGCATGCGGGAACGTGGCCGGCCGCGGACAATCAAGGCTCCGACGCGCGCCCGGTCGCGTCAGTCGTCGGCCGGCTCGGGCAGGTCGAAGGAGACGCTGGTGAGATCCTCGGAGACCGACCAGAGGCGGCGCGCGGTCCCCTCGTCGCGGGAGCGCTCGTTGGATTCCTGTTCCTCGGGGTGGCCGCGCGCGTTCAGCAGGCCGCCGGGACCGACGTACTCGCCGCCGTCGATAGACGAGTGGGCTGCGGCGTACAGCAGCGGCCACGCGCCGGCTTCGGCGCTCTGCGCGAGCACGGCGTTGGCGGCCTTCATCGCGAGCAGGCGGAGCCGCGACCCCTCGGCCTCGGGGCCGCGAAGCTGGAGGTTCGTCGCGGCGAACCCGGGGTGGCAGGCGACGCTGGTGACGCTGGCGTTCGCGGCGCGCAGCCGGCGGTCGAGTTCGTACGCGAACAGGAGGTTCGCGAGCTTCGACTGGCCGTAGGCCTCCCACTTGTCGTACGCCTGCTCGTGCTGGAGGTCCTCGAAGTCGATTTCGCCGTTCTCGTGGGCCATGCTGGACTGCGTGACGACGCGCGTCTCGCCGCTGGTCCGCCGCAGGACGTCGAGGAGGCGGCCGGTGAGCGCGAAGTGCCCGAGGTGGTTGACGCCGAACTGCGTCTCGAAGCCGTCGGCGGTCTCCGAGCGCGGAATCGCCATCACGCCGGCGTTGTTCGCGAGCACGTTCAGCGAGTCGTACTCCGTCTCGTACCAGTCGGCGAACGCCGCCACGGAGTCGAGGTCCGCGAGGTCGAGTTCGCGGACGGTCAGCGACGCGCCCGGGTACTCGGCCTCGATTTCCCGCTTGGCGTCCTCGCCGCGCTCGACGCTGCGACACGCCATGACGACGTGCGCGCCGCGCGCCGCGAACGCCTTCGTCGCCTCGTAGCCGATGCCGCTGTTCGCGCCCGTGACGACGACGGTGCGCCCAGACTCGTCGGGCAGGTCGTCGGCGGTCCAGCCGCTGTCGTTGAACATGTATTCAATCCCGCGCGCGAGCCACATAATACGGGGTGTCGCGGCGACGCCGGCCGGGTCTACAGCGCGGCGCCGGGCTGGTGCTCGCCGAACACGTCCCGGAGCGCGTTACAGATTTCGCCGACGCTGGCGTACGCCTTCACCGCGTCCACGATGTACGGCATCACGTTCTCCTCGCCCTCCGCGGCCTCTTTCAGCGCGGCGAGCGCGGCCTCGACGGCTTCCTCGTCGCGCTCGGCTTTCACGGACTCGACCTGCTCGACTTTCCGGCGCTCGTCCTCCTCGGTGACCTCTTCGATGTCCACCTCGGGCTCGTCCTCCTCGACCTCGAACTCGTTGACGCCGACGATGACGCGCTCCCCCTCCTCGATTTCCTGCTGGCGCTCGAACGCCACGTCCTGAATCTGGCGTTGCACCCACTGGTCCTCGACGGCCTGCCGCATCCCGCCGCGGGACTCCACGTCGTCGAGAATCTCGCGGGCCTCCGCCTCCACCTCGTCGGTGAGGCTCTCGACGTAGTAGCTCCCCGCCAGCGGGTCGATGGTGTCCGCGGCGCCGGACTCGTGGGCGAGAATCTGCTGGGTCCGCAGCGCAGTCCGCACGGACTCCTCGGTCGGAATCGACAGCGCCTCGTCCTTCCCGTTCGTGTGGAGGCTCTGCGTGCCGCCCAGCACTGCCGCCAGCGCCTGGTAGCCGACGCGCACGATGTTGTTGTCGATCTGCTGGGCGGTCAGCGTCGAGCCCGCGGTCTGCGTGTGGAACTTCAGCTGCTTGCTCTTGGGGTTCTGCGCGTCGAAGCGCTCCTCCATAATCTTCGCCCACATCCGGCGGGCGGCGCGGAACTTCGCGACCTCCTCGAAGATGTTGTTGTGGGCGTTGAAGAAGAACGAGAGCTGTGGCGCGAACTCGTCCACGTCGAGGCCGGCGTCCAGCGCGGTCTCCACGTACTCGATGCCGTCCCCGAGCGTGAACGCGATTTCCTGGGCGGCGGTCGCGCCCGCCTCCCGGATGTGGTACCCCGAGATGGAGATGGTGTTGAACTTCGGCGTCTCCCGAGCACAGAACTCGAAGATGTCCGTGATGATGCGCATCGACGGCTCCGGCGGGAAGATGTAGGTGTTGCGCGCGATGTACTCCTTGAGGATGTCGTTCTGGATGGTCCCCCGCAGCTCCTCGCGGTCGACGCCCTGCTGGTCGCCGACCGCGATGTACATCGCCAGCAGGACGCTGGCGGGCGCGTTGATGGTCATCGACGTGGACACCTCGTCCAGCGGGATGCCGTCGAAGACCTTCTCGAAGTCCCGGAGCGTGTCGATGGCGACCCCGGACTTCCCGACCTCGCCCTGGGCCATCGTGGCGTCGGAGTCGTAGCCCATCTGCGTCGGGAGGTCGAACGCCATCGAGAGGCCGGTCTGCCCCTCGTCGAGGAGGTAGTGGAAGCGCTCGTTGGTCTCCTCGGGCGTGCCGAAGCCGGCGTACTGGCGCATCGTCCACAGCCGCCCCCGGTACATCGTCGGGTAGACGCCCCGCGTGTACGGGTCTTCGCCCGGGAACCCGAGGTCTTCCTCGTAGTCGAGGTCCGCGACGTCCGCCGGCGTGTAGAGGGCGTCGACGGACTGCCCGCCGGTGTCCGTGCGGAACTCGTCTTTGCGCTCTCCGAACCGGTCGAGCGTGGGAGACAGCGACTCCGCCTCCCACTCCTCGCGGGACTCGCGAATCTCCGCGAGGTCCTCGTCGTCGAACATGATTGGAGCGACGGCGGACGGCGCCTTAGTTCGTGCGTTATCGGGGACCGGACGACCCCATCGTTCGGAGCGCGCCGCCCAGCGACAGCGCCAGCCCGGTGACGACCACGAGGAAGCTCCCGCCGTCGAAGAGGCCGACGAGGGTCACCTGGAGACCGAGCAGGGCGAACGCGATGCCGGACAGCGCGGTTCGCACGCCGTCGAGCGCGGAGGACTCGCTCATGGCCGTCGGGTCGCGGCCGCCGGAGAAGTAGCTGTCGGTCTGCTGTTACGTTCCGCCCGTGTCGTACTTGTACGTCGCCGAGTCGGGGTCGATGCCGAAGTCCTCCGCGGACTCCGGCGGCTCGGTCTCGTCGTCGCTGTCCGCTTCGCTCTCGGCGAACCGCTCGCGGAGCCGCTGGGGAATCTCGAAGTCCGCGAACGCCAGCCGCACCGGCACCGCGTCGGGCTGGTACTCGCGGGTGGCGTCGAGGCGGTCCGGGAGCGGCTCCGGGAGGTCCTCGGCGGGCACGCACTCGAACCCGAACTGCGCGAGGTACGCCGGCTCGTCGGTGAGCGCGTACGCCGCCTCGAAGCCCTGGTCGCGGGCGTCCTCCACGAGGTGTTCGAGGAGGTGCGCGCCGACGCCGCGGCCGCGCCACTCCTCGCGGACGCCGATGTTCGTGAACTCGCAGACCGACCCGTCGTCGGTCGTGTGGACGCGAAGCCGCGCGAACCCGGCGCGCTCGTTGGTCTCCCCGTCGATGGCGAGCACGTAGTCCCGCGAGCGGAACGCCGGGTCCTCGAACCCGAACTCGTCGAGGCGGTCGAGCAGCCACACCTCCTCGTGTTTCTTCGCGTCGCGGGCGTACATACTCCTACCCTCGGACGCCCCCCGGAAAAGGGTTTGCGGGGCCGCCGGTCACCGGCGGAACAGCGCGCCGGCGGCGAGCGCGACCGCGACCACGGCCGCCCCGACGCCGAACCCGGGGCTGTTGGTTCCGGTCGTGTTCGTCGTGGCCGCGCTCGTCGCCGTCGAGTCGTCGGTCGTCGCCGTCTGCGTGCGCGCCGTGGTCGCGTTCTCCGGTGACGCGCCGAACGCTCGCGCCAGCCGCGTGGCGTTCGCTTCGGTGGCGGTGGTGAGCAACAGCCGCGGGTCGTCCTCGAACCCGCCGCTCTCGACGTTCTCCGCCAGCGTCGGCGCCAGTCCCGCCGCGTAGACGACGTCGCCGTCGACGACGGTGAGCAGGCAGTAGCCCCCGTCGTTGCGCTCGGCGCCGTCGGCGGGACAGTTCCCGGTCCCGTTCTCGGACGTGAACCCGGCGTCGACGAGGGTGTCGGCGAACGACTGCGCGCCCGCGTCGGTGAGCGTGACCTCGACGCCCACGCCGCCGTTCGCGGTCCGCGTCTGTTCTGCGGTGGCGACGTCGTCGGGAGTCACGACCGGCGTCTCGGTCATCGACCCGTTCTCCGCGGGGTAGCGGGCGACCACGCTGGCGTCGGGCGCGGCGGCCGCACCACCGCCGGCGGCGACGATA
Organism: Halobacterium hubeiense; assembly: GCF_001488575.1. NCBI lineage: Archaea > Methanobacteriati > Methanobacteriota > Halobacteria > Halobacteriales > Halobacteriaceae > Halobacterium > Halobacterium hubeiense. Next base: position 496,839 of record NZ_LN831302.1, on the reverse strand, counting down.
CTGGCGACCAACAGGGCTGTGAGGAGGGCTCGGGTCACGCGCGGCCGTTCGCGGCCACGGGACTAAAATATCACGCCGCCGACGCGTCGCAGCCGACCGAGCGCGCGACCTCCACGAGCACCGACGCGGGAACCCCCTGTCCGCGCACCGTGTACCGGTACTCGCCGCAGTTCCACGACACCGACGCCGTCGGGCCGTACGTCACCGCGGCCTCACGGTCCCCGACTTCGACCGTGCGGTGGCCGTCCACGGGGAACGTGCGGTTGTACTTCGCGACCGTGATGCGCGAGGTCTCGTTGACGTACCGGAGGCCGACGCCGTGGACCTCGCCGGTCGTCTCGGAGGCGTACGTCGGTCGGAACGACGCCGGAACGTCGGGCGACGGCACGGAGACGTTCGTCGCGTCGCGGAGCGCCGCCGCGCTCTGGTAGGTCGTCGTCTCCGGGGTGTCCACGCGCTCGACGGTCGCGTCCGCAGGCGGGTCGAACGTGAACGCGTCCTCGCCGAGGCCGGGGTCGAAGGTGACGTTCGTGTACGTCGTGCGAACGGAGACGCGCGTCCCGTCGTCGACCCACTCGGTGTGCTGTTCGAGCACGAAGAAGCGCTGGGTGTCCACCAGCAGCGTCTGCTCGTAGGCGGCGGCGTCGGACTGCGGCGCGAGCCGGAGGACGTACGCCGTGCGGTCGCCGACGCTCGTCGTGCCGTCGTACTCGACGCCGAGCGCCGCGTCCGCGGACGCGTTCGGCCCGCTCGCGGCGCTCGGGACGACGGGCAGCGGCGCGACCTCGGGGCCGGACGCGCTCGCCGACGCCGAGCGCTGCGTGACGTTCAGCGCGGCGAACAGCCGCTCGATGTGGTCGCCGCGTCCGACGCCGTCCTCGGGCGTCGCGGACAGCGGCACGCGCTTTGCGCGGTCGCCGGCGTCGTCGTACAGCCACAGCACGGAGCCGTTCGACACCGTCACCTCGTAGCGCTCGCTGCCGTCGACGACCGTTCTGCGGCGCTCGTCGGTCCCGGGCCGGAACGCCACCTCGGCGACGGTCCGGCTCGTCCGGCTCCCGCGCTCGACGACCGTCGTCTCCGTGGCGGTGACGCCGTCGATGCCGGCGTACTGCTCGCCGGCGTCCGCGCCGACGGGCTGGCTGGCGGCCTCGGGCGCGGCGACCAGCCACAGCGCGCCGGCGACGACGACGGCCGCGACGGACGCAACTACCACTATCGTGGCGACGCTCCCGCGGTCGGTCGTGCGGCCGTCAGCGCTCATTTATTAGCCGAACGAACGGTGGATATTTTAATAACGTTTGTGATGCGTACGCGGCCACAGGTCGCGTTCCCGGCGTCAGCCCCGGAAACTGCGAAACACCTTTCACGGGAAGGCAAGAGTTGCCACACATGGACACCCTCGACGAAGTGGACGAAATCGTCCACCGACCCGCCGAGGAGTTCGTCGAGTCCACGAACGTCTGGCAGTTCATGCAGGCGTACGACATCGCGGACTACGACGAGCTCGTCGACCGAACCACCTCCGACCTCGACTGGTTCTGGGGCGAACTCCCCGGCTATCTCGGGCTGGAGTTCTACGAGGGGTTCGACGAAGTGCGAGACGAGAGCGAGGGCCCGCAGTTCACGGAGTGGTATCCGGGCGCGAAGCTCAACGTCGCGCACAACACCGTGGACCGCCACGCCCGCGTGGACTCGGGCACGCGCAACCACGTCGCCTGCATCTGGGAGGGCGAGGACGGCGAGGTCCGCCAGCAGACCTACCACGACCTCCACCGGCAGGCCAACCAGGTCGCGAACGCGCTCGTCGAGCGCGGCGTCGGCGAGGGCGACACGGTCGGCCTCTACATGCCGATGGTGCCCGAGGTGCAGAGCATCCTCTACGGCGTCTTCAAGGTCGGTGCCATCGCCGTCCCCATCTTCTCGGGGTTCGGCGTGGACGCCACCGCCACCCGCATCGAAGACGCGGAGTGCTCGGTGCTGTTCACCGGGGACGGCTTCTACCGCCGCGGCGACCCGATTACACTCAAGGAGACTGCCGACGAGGCAATCGAGCAGGCAGGCCACGTCGAGCACACCATCGTCTACGACCGATTAGGAGCCGATATTCCGTGGGACGAGAGCCGCGACGAGTGGTGGAGCGACGCGGTCGCCACGCAGGACGACGACTTCGAGACGCGCGCGATGGACGCCAGCGACCCCTGCATGCTCCTGTACTCGTCGGGGACGACGGGGAAGCCGAAGGGCATCGTCCACACGCACGCCGGCACGCTCGTCCAGCCCGCCAAGGAGATTCACTTCGGCTTCGACCAGCAGCCCGGTGACCGCTTCTTCTGGGTGAGCGACATCGGCTGGATGATGGGGCCGTGGACGCTCGTCGGCAACCACGCGTTCGGCGGCACCATCGTCATGTACGAGGGCGCGCCAGACCACCCCGAGCCCGACCGCTTCTGGGAGGTGATAGACCGCCACGGCGTCACCCAGTTCGGCATCTCGCCGACCGCGATTCGCGCGCTCCGCAAGTACGGCGACGAGTGGCTGGAGGACCACGACCTCTCCAGCCTGCGCCTGCTGGGTTCGACGGGCGAGCCGTGGGACCCCGAGAGCTGGGCGTGGTTCTACGAGAAGGTCGGCGGCGGGGACACGCCCATCATCAACATCTCCGGCGGCACCGAGGTGTTCGGCTGCTTCCTGATGCCGATGCCAATCCAGTCGCTGAAGCCCTGCACGCTCGGCGGCCCCGGCCTCGGGATGGACATCGACGTGGTGGACGAGGACGGCAACTCCATCAGGGACGCCCACGAGCGCGGCTACCTCGTCGCGCGCTCCTCGAACCCCGCGATGACCAAGAGCCTCTGGAGCGGCGACGAGCGTTATCTGGAGGAGTACTGGTCGCGCTTCGAGGACGTCTGGAACCACGGCGACTGGGCGCAGGTCGACGAGGACGGCTTCTGGTTCCTGCACGGCCGCGCGGACGACGCCATCAACGTCGCAGGCCGGAAGGTCGGCCCCGCCGAGGTGGAGGGCGCGCTCATCGACCACGACGCCGTGAATCAGGCCGCCGCAGTCGGCGTCCCCGACGACACCACCGGGGAGGCCGTCGTCGCGTACGTCATTCTGGAGGACGGCGTCGAACCGAGCGACGACCTCCGTGCGGCCCTCCGCGAGCAGGTCGGGGCCGAACTCGGGAAGCCGTTCCGCCCGCGGGAGGTGTTGTTCGTCGAGGAGTTCCCGAAGACCCAGTCCGGGAAAATCATCCGCCGCGCCATCGAGGGCGCGTACACCGGCGAGGACGTCGGCGACCTCTCCAGCATCGAGAACCCCGACGCCGTCGAGGCCATCGAGAACGCGCGGTAGTCAGAGGTCGTCGAGCAGGCCCTCGGGGCGCAGCACTTCGCCGTACTTCTCGAAGTCCTCGACGTGGAGCCACGCCAGCCGCGTCGTCTCCTCCGTGTCGGGGTCGTAGACGGTGACGCCGGTCTCGTCGTACAGCCACCTGTCGTCGACGCTCGCCTCGAAGACGCGCACGCCGTCGTAGTCACCGAGCACAGTCACCCACGAGAGGTCCACGCCGAGCGTCTCGCGGAACGCCTCGCGGACGGCCTCCTCTGGGGACTCGTCTGCGCGGACGTCGCGGCCGAGCGGCCGGTAGACGCGGCCCTCGTCGGGGTCGGTGACCTCCTCGACGAGCAGCTCGTCGAGGTCCCGAATCAGGCAGCGCGCGGTCGTCGCGGTCACGGCCCACACCGACCGAGCACGCGCAAAAAAGGGTTACTGTTCGGCCCACTCGCGGCGCAGCAGGTCGTAGCGCACCTCGTCGTAGTAGTCGCCGTCGATGTACCGGGACTCGCGGCGGCGCGCGACCTGCGTGAACCCCATCGCCTCCAACAGCCCGCGGGAGGCGTCGTTGAACTCGTAGGCGCCCGCGGTGATGCCGTGGACGTCGTAGTTCTCGAAGACGTAGTCGATGCCCGTCTCGGCCATGTCGCGGCCGTAGCCCTCGCCGTGGTACTCGGGGAGCAGCCAGTAGGACAGCCACACGCGGTCGCCGTCCACGTGCCGGGCGTTGAAGCTCCCGATGGGCGTCGTCTCGTCGTCGTCGGGGTGGCCGCGGGGCGCGTCCGCGGCGTCGTCGCACGCGACGAACGTCGCGGTACCCTCGCTCTCGATCCAGCTCTCGATGCCTTCCTCCTGCTGGGCGCGCGAGCGGTGGTGAATCGACCCCAGCGAGTACCGGATGCGGGGGTCCGTGCAGGAGCGCTGGATGAACGCCGCGTCGTCGCGCTCGACGGTGCGGAACGTGACGCGCTCGCCCTCGGTGACGACCGGCCCCGGCATCATCGACCCTCCCACTCCTCGCGGAGTAAGCCGTACTCGACGGCGTCCTGGTACGCGCCCTCTGCGAACCACACCTCGCGGCCGCGGCCCTCGTCGGTGAAGCCGGCGCCCTCGAACGCCTCGCGCGTGTAGTCGTCGCCTTCCAGCACTTCCGCGCCGACCGTGTGGGCGTCGTACGTGCGGAACAGCCCCTTCAGCGCGAGGTCGATTGCGGCGGCGCCGTAGCCCTCGCCGCGGTGTTCCTCGGGCACCCACAGCACGAGCCCCGGGCGGTCGCGGTCGACGTGGCTCGCGAACACGAACGCCACGGGTGTCGTCTCGTCGTCGTCCGGGTGGTCGTAGGGCGCGTCCTCGCCGTCCACGCAAGCGAGGTAGGCGGCGTTGTCGTCGTCCTCGACTTCCTCCTCGACGAACTCCTCGACCTCGGCCTCGCTCTTGTGGCCGCCCGCGTGGACGCCGAGGCGCGCGTACGGGTCCGTGAACAGCCGCTGGAGGAACGCCGCGTCCTCCCGCTCGACGGTCCGCAACACGAGGTCGTCGCCGACTTCGAGTATCGGCCCGGGCATCACTCGCTCACCGCGTCGCCGCTCGATTCGCTGCCGCTCGCTGCCGCGATTCGATGTGTGTCGCGTCGGGTGTCGCCGTCGCGCTCGTCGCCCTCGGGGGCGCCGTCGGCGCGCTCCGACTCGGCCGCGCCCGTGGAGGCTCGGCCGCCCCAGTAGATGACTGCGTCTGGCACGTCTCCCCCATTTCACCCCCGGATAATAGCGGTTCCGCGAGAGTGGTACCCACTCACACGTCGGGCGACGGCGCGGCGTCGGCGGGCGCGACCACGCGGTCCTCGGGCGCGTCATCCGTCGCGACCGCGACCGTTCCCGCGCCGCCGGCGGGCGGCAGCACTATCGACGCGCCCGCCAGCAGCGGCGCGAGCACGCCGGCGACGACCGTCCCGGGCTCCGCGAGCGGCGCGCGCACCGCGACGCGGTCCTTGGCGTCGTACTCCTCGGCGACGCGCCGGGCCGCCTCGACGGCCGCGCCGTGCGTGACGCCGGCGAGCAGTTCGGTCTCCGCCGTGACCGACGGCTCCGGGAACGTCGGGTTCTCGCTCCAGACGTCGCGCTCGAAGTACGTCCACGACGGGTCCGCGGGCGGCTCCCCCCAGCCGACGCGCTGGCCGCCCGGCGGCAGGTCGTACTCGCCGAGTTCCACGGTCGGCCCCGCGAGCACGCGCGCCTCCACCACGCGGTCCGGCCCGAACTCCACGGTCGCGCCCAGCAGCGCCGCCCCGAAGAACGTCTGGAGCGCGGCGGGCGCGGGCACGTCCAGAATCGCGACGCCGGCCTCCTCGCGGACGCCGCAGTGCCGGAGCGCGTTCCCGGTCTTGTACGTCTGCGACCGGAACTCGCGGGCGTCGTGGACGCGGTCGGCGTGCACGACCGGCCGGTCGGGGTCGTCGAGACTCGCGACGATGTCGGCGACAGTCTCCATGAGAAGCAGTGGCGGCGGCAGCGACTAACGCGTTCCGGGTTCAGGCCAGCGACTGGGTGGCGATGCGCTCGCGCAGGCGGTCCAGCGCCGCGCGGTCGAAGTCGCCCGTGACCCGCGCCAGCACCGCGTGGACTTCCGCCCGCGAGACCTTCACGTCGCCGTCCTCGACGACGTCCCCGGGTCGGTCGCGGAGCTCGCGCATCGTCCCGACCGCCAGCAGGTACGGCACCGTCCACGCCGCCAGCGTGTTCCCGCTAGTCGTCGGCATCGCCTCCAGCCACCGCTGCGCGCCGTCGGCGTACCCCCGAGCGCGGTCGACGACGCGCTCGACGACGTTGCCCACGCCGGCCGCGTTCGACGGGTCCGCCACCGCCTCGGGCTCGACGCCCGCCTCGTCCAGCCACGACGCCGGCAGGTAGACGTTGTTCTCCTCGTGGTAGTCCGGCCGGACGTCCTTCGCGACGTTCACGAGCTGGAGGAGGAGGGCGAACGACCGCGCGTGCTCGCGCATCGTCGCCGCGTCTTCGCGGGCGGCGTCCGCCGCCAGCAGCTCCGTGACCAGCTCCCCCACGGTCCCGGCCACGTACCAGCAGTACTCCTCTAGCTCCTCGACGGACTGGATGCGGAGGCCGCCGTCGTCGGCGTACCGCTCCACGAACGACGCCATCCCCGTGGTCATCTCGCGGACGGTCGGCCGAATCGCGGCCTGCGCGTCCGCGTCGAGGCTCTCGAACGCCCGCAGGACGCGGGGCGCCTCCGCGACGACCGTCCAGTCGGCGTCCAGTTCGGCCGGCAGGTGCGGCTCCACGTCCTCGCGGAACGCCGCGACCCCGGTCTCGTCGGCGGGGTCGAGCACGCTGTCGTACGTCCGCAGGAGTTCGGCCTGCTCGGCGGGCGGTATCGACGTGGCGTCCTCGACGGTGTCGGCAACCCGGCACAGCAGGTAGCCGACGCAGATGCGGGTCGCCATCGGCTCTTCGAGCGCGTCGATAGTCAACGCGAACGTGCGGGAGACGTCCTGCACGGCGTCGTGGCACCACGCGCGCTCGTCGGCCGCGGGCTGTGGGGACTGTTGGCCTCCGACCATCGCTATACCCCCGTTACGGGGACCACGCGCAAAAAGGGACGGGGGTCAGCCCGACGAACCGACACGTCCCCCGCGCTGCTCGCGACTCGCGGCGCTCGCCGCACAGGAGACCGGTTCGCTCCGGTCGAACACGACGCTCACGCATCGCTTCGCTCCCCGCTCGCCGTAACGTGGCCTCCCTGCGGTCGGCCACGCTTATGAGAAAGCTAAAGGAACGACCCGGCAAGTTTCGCGTATGGACTTCAGCCTCAGTGACGAGCAGCGCCAAATCAAGGAGATGGTCTCGGACTTCGTCGACGAGGAAGTGATTCCCCGGGCGGAGGACATCGACCACGACGACGAGTTCCCGCAGGACCTCGTCGATCAGATGAGCGAGCTCGGCCTGATGGGGATGCCGTTCCCCGAGGAGTACGACGGCGCGGGCCTAGACTACCACTCCTACGCGCTCGCCCTCGAAGAAATCGCGCGCGGGAGCGGCGGCCTCGGCACGGTCGTCGCGGCGCACACGAGCCTCGCGGGGAACGTCCTCTACCAGTACGGCGACGAGGACCAGAAGCAGGAGTACCTCGCGGCGATGAACCGCGGCGACGACGTCGGCGCGTTCGCGCTCTCGGAGGCGGGCGCGGGCTCGGACGTCCCCGCGATGGAGACCACCGCCGAGCGGGACGGCGACGAGTACGTCATCAACGGCGAGAAGCTCTGGATTTCGAACGGGAGCGTCGCGGACACGGTGACGCTGTTCGCGAAGACCGACCCCGACGCCGGCCACGAGGGCATCTCGTCGTTCGTCGTGCGCCCCGACGAGGACGACGGCTTCTACGTCGAGGGCACCGAGGACAAGCTCGGCGACAAGGGCTGTCCGACCGCGGAACTGCGCTTCGACGACCTGCGCGTGCCCGCCGACCGGCTGGTCGGCGAGGAGGGCGACGGCTTCCGGCAGGCCCTGGAGACGCTGAACGGCGGCCGCATCACCATCGCCGCGCGCTCCATCGGCCTCGCGCGGGCCGCACTCGACGACAGCCTCGACTACGCGCAGGCCCGCGAGCAGTTCGACCAGCCCATCAGCGACTTCCAGGCCATCCAGCACAAGCTCGCGGACATGGACACGAAGATTCAGTCCGCGAAACTGCTGATGCACCGCGCCGCGGACAAGAAGATGCGCGGCGAGGACTTCATCAAGGACGCCGCGCAGGCGAAGCTCTACGCCTCCGAAATCTCTCGGGAGGTCACCAACGAGGGCATCCAGATTCACGGCGGCTACGGCTACACGAAGGACTTCGCCGTCGAGCGCTACTACCGGGACGCGAAGCTCAACGAAATCTACGAAGGCACCAGCGAAGTGCTCCGGAATACTATCGCACAGCGGCTCCTGAAGTAGACGGGCTTCCGTCGCCGCCGCACAGCGCCGGCGACGAGCGCGATTTTACGCCGGGGTCGGGCGGCGAGCGGCGTACACGACGCCCACGAGCCCGCCGACGGGAACCGCGAGCCACCACGTGAGCACGAGCGCGGCAGCGACGGCGACCGCCGCCAGTTCGAACGGGTTCGCGACCCCGCCGGCCGCGACGGCGCCCGCCGCGAGCGGGACGAACGCCACGAGGTACGCCGCCACGGCGCCGACCGCGCCCACGACCGCCCCGCGGAACGCGCTCCGGGCTGGGGCGATTCGCCACCCGGCGACGCCGACGAGGAACGCCGCCGGCACGGCGAACAGCAACCCCGTCGTCGCGAGGTCGACGGCCGAGTGGTACTCGATGGTCGCGAAGTACGGCGTCCAGCCGAGGTCGACGACCTCGGCGTCGATTGCCCAGACGGACGCGGCGTACAGTGCCGCCACGAGGACGGCTCCGGTCGCCGCCGCGTAGCCCGCGGCGAGGTCGTCGCGGTCCGTTCCGGGGCCGTACCGACGGTACGCGGTCTGGAGGGTCTGCAGGTCCGGGGACTGCATGGACGGCCGTTGTACCGCTACCCAAATACGTATTCTGGATGAAACTACGCCGCTGGTTCGCGGCGCGGAGCGGCGATCCGAACTACGCCGAGCTGTCGTCCTCGCGCCCGGCGCTGAGTGGCTGGCGCTCGCCGTACGTGAGCGTGCGCCAGAGCCACTCCATCGGCCCGTAGCGATAGCGCCGCAGCCACAGCACGGTCAGCGCCACTTGGACGGCCCAGATGGCGGCGACGACGCCCAGCGCCTCGAACCGCGTCACGCGCCCGAACAGCCCGAGGCCGTGCCCGTAGAAGACGGTCGTGGCGAGCACGCTCTGGAGGAGGTAGTTGCTGAACGCGGTGCGGCCGACGCCGGCCAGCGTCCGCGTCAGCACGCCGTCGGGCCGCCGTCGCGCGTACAGCATGACGACCGCGACGTACGCGCCGGCGAGCGGGAGGCTCCCCCAGTAGTTGAACTGCCGCCAGAGCAGGCCAGCGGCCGGCGTCCAGCCGCTCGCTTCGACGTACCAGACGCCGGCGAGCGCGATTGCGAGCCCGGTGGTGCCGCCGACGGCCGCGAGCCGCCGGTAGAACCGCTCCGAGCGGTCGTTCGTCAGGACGCCCCACTCGAACAGCGCCATCCCGAGCAGCATCGACCCGCTCACGCGCCAGCCAGTCGACGCGAGGTAGCCGCTGGTCTGTCGCTCGAACGCGGTCGGGACGCGGTGGGCCAGCTGCGCGAGCCAGCCGCTGCGGTACGTCTCGATTTCGGCGCGGAGCGCCGCCTCGGCCGGCCGCCACGTCTGCGCGAACGCCGAGAGGTCCGCGAACAGCGCGGACGCGACTTCCGTCGCGGACGGCACGAAGAGCAACCCGAGCCCGAGTACCGCCTGCCGCCGCGCGGGCTCGTGGCGCGCGCCGACGACCCAGAGCGCGGTGACGCCGTACGCGACGAGCACGTCGCCGTACCACAGCAGGTAGGCGTGCAGCAAGCCGAACGCGACGAGCAAGCCCGACCGCCGGAGGTGGAGGGCGAGCGCGGGCTCGCCGCGGCGCTCACGGTTGCGGACGAACAGCGCGATGCCGCCGCCGAACAGCAGCGTGAACAGCGTGATGAACTTCTGCTCGACGAGGACGTGACCCGCGAACCACGCCCAGTAGTTCGCGCCCGCGAAGTCGCCGTACGCCGTCGGATTGAGCAGGACGACCTCGGGCATCGAGAACAGCCGGACGTTGACGACCAGAATCCCGAGCAGCGCGAACCCGCGGAGGGCGTCGAGGCCGACCACGCGCTCGGACGGCGGGGTCGGCCCGCCCTCGCCGCTCATCGGCCGCGCTCCGACTCGCGGGCCGCGGTTCCGGTCGTCGCGTCGATGTCAGTCACTCGCCCGTTCATTAGCGAGCCGACACAAAAGGTGTGGCGCAGGGCGGCCCGCGCTACAGCGCGTTCCGGACCGCGAGCACGACGGCGACGCCGACCGCCAGCGACACCAGCAGGTTCCCGGTCTTGCGCGCGACGGCGACGGTCGCGGCCGCGGCGACCCACTCGGGGATGTCGCCGTCAGCGAGCGCGGGCGCGACGAACGCGACGACGACCGCGCCCGGGAGCACGTCGATGCCAGCTTCCGCGCGCTCGGAGAGGTCCACGCGCCCGAGCAGCCAGAAGCCGCCCGCCTTCGTCGCGTACGTCACGACCGCCATCGCCAAGATGACGGCGACGACGGTCGGGTCGAGGTCAACCATCGTAGGTCACCACCTCGGTCGCGGCGCCGGCGAGCGCGCCCGCGAGGATGTACCACTCGCCGGGGACGACGGCGTGGACGGCGAGCGCGGCGGCCGCCGCGACGACCCACGGCCGCAGCGACTCTTTGCCCTCCCAGAAGCCGGCGGCGAGCGTGAGGAACAGCGCGGTCGCGACGAAGTCCAGCCCGTACGTCGCGGGGTCGCCGACGAGGTCGCCGACGGTCGCGCCGACGACGGTGGAGGCTATCCACAGCAGCCACAGCACGAGGCCGCTCCCGAGCAGGAACGCGCCGTTGTGGCTGCCCGAGCGCAGGACGCCGATGGACTGCGCCCAGTTCTCGTCGGCGAAGAAGAACACGCTCGTATACGCCTGCGGCACCGAGAGCTGGCCGAGCCACGGCCGCAGCGCCGCGCCCATCAGCACGTACCGGAGGTTCACGAGCAGCGTCGTGGAGACGACCGCGACCACCGGAATCGGGTCCGCCCACAGTTCCACGGCGACCAACTGCGCGGCGCCCGCGACCACGGTGGCGCTCATCACCGCGGCCTCCGCGACGCTCAGCCCCGCGCGGCGCGCCACCACGCCGAAGACGACGCCGTAGCCCGCGACGCCGACGGCCACCGGGAAGCCGGCGACGAACCCCTCGCGGAGTCCCGCGGCGCTGAACTCCACGGACTGCACGCCGTCCTCCTCGCGCTGCTCGGTCGTCGGTTCGGCTTCAGACAACGCTACCCCTCCGCGTGGCGACTCCCATCAGTTCGAGGGAGCGGCGCCGACGGTGAAAACAGTTCGGAGACCGGACACGTCACCGGGAGCGGGCGGCGCCGGAGCGGTCCGCGTCCCGGGTCCGGCGGAGCGCGAGCGCGGCGGCGACGAGGCCGGCCCCGAGCGCGAGCCCCGCGACGGCCTCGGGCGCGGTGTGAGCGCCGGTCGCGACGCGGCTCCACACCATCCCACCGGGGACGACGAGCAGCGCCGCGAACCGCCAGTCGACCGCCGCGAGGAAGGCGACCGGGACCGTGGCGTACAGCACGTGGCTGGACACGTCCCACAGCGGGACGACGGCGGCGTGGACGACCGACGTCGCGACGAGCAGCGCGCAGTACGCCGGGCCGGCCGAGTCGAGGCGCTGGCGCGTCCACGCCACCCAGATGACGGCGAACCCGGCGACGAGGCCGGCGCTCGCGTAGAAGTCGTCGCCGCCCGGAACGGGGGCCGCGACCAGCTCCGGGCCGCCGGCGTACACGGCGAACGCGAGCGCCCAGCCCGCGAGCACGGCGCCGACCCGGCCCGCGAGCGCGCGCTCGCTCCAGCCGCGGACGCGGTACTCGTAGCCGACGAGCACCGCGGTCGCTTCGAGGACGAACAGTTCCGGCGCGAACACCGTCGAGTACACTGCTGCGAGCCCCACAGTTAGTCGAGGGCAGTCGGCGCGCGCCGGATAGCCGTTGTGGATTCGGCGCCGCCGCGGGACGCGGACCCGTCGTGTTTTTCCGCCGGCCGGCCGAACTGCCGACGATGACCGAGGAGACCGCCGAGGCCGACGGCGTCACCGCCCGCTACTACGAGACCGACACCGAGCGCGTGCTGGAGTTCGAGCGCGACGGGCGGACCGCCGCCGTCGCGCAGAACGTCGAGGGGTACGCGATGCTGAAGGTGCGGCCGACCGCGGACGGCGACGAGCTGGAGCGCTACTACGGCTTCGACATGGCCTTAGACCACGCCGCGGAGCTGCTCGGCGCGGACCCCAACGCCCTCCCGGTGCCGGAGGCCGCCGCCGACATGGGGATGTGAGCGGGGGTCCGCACGCCTTTTGACCCCGGTCGAACAATGATGCGGTATGACGAAGGTTCGCGTGGCCGGCGCCGGCATGACGGAGTTCGGTAGTCTCCCCGAGCGCACGAGCCGCGACCTGTTCGCGGAGGCGGGCCGCGCCGCCGTCGAGGACGCGGGCGTCGCCCGCGAGGACGTCGAGGGCGTCTACTACGGCAACTTCATGGGCGAGCTGAGCGAGCACCAGGGCCACCAGGGCCCGCTCGCGGCGGAGGCGCTGGGCGTGCAGGCGCCCGCGACGCGCTACGAGAGCGCCTGTGCGTCCAGCGGCGTCGCGCTCCGGCAGGCCGTCCGCGACGTGCGCAACGGCGAGGCGGACGTGCTGGTAGCGGGCGGCACCGAGCGTATGACGAACCTCTCGACGGCGGAGTCCACGGAGGCGCTGGCCATCGCCGCGGACGAACTCTACGAGGTGCGCGCGGGCGTCACGTTCCCCGGTGCGTACGCGATGATGGCGACGGCGTACTTCGAACAGTTCGGCGGCACGCGCGAGGACCTCGCGCACGTCGCGGTGAAGAACCACGCGAACGCGGTGGGCAACGACCGCGCGCAGTACCAGCGCGAAATCACGGTCGCGGAGGCGCTGGACTCGCCGGCGGTCGCGGACCCGCTGCACCTCTACGACGCCTGCCCCGTGACCGACGGCGCGAGCGCGGTCGTCCTCGTCAGCGAGGACTACGCCGAAACCAACGACCTCGACGCGGGCGTCGCGATTACCGGAACCGGACAGGGCGGCGACCGGATGGCCCTGCAGGACCGCGAGAACGTCGCAACGTCACCCGCTGCTACCGAGGCCGCGGAGGAGGCCTACGCGGACGCCGGCGTCACGCCCGACGACGTGGACGTCGCGGAGGTCCACGACTGCTTCACCATCGCGGAAGTGCTCGCGCTGGAGTCGCTGGGGTTCTTCGAGCAGGGAGAGGGCGTCACGGCCGCCCGCGACGGGAAAACGACGCGGGACGGCGACCTCCCCGTGAACCTCTCCGGGGGGCTGAAGGCGAAGGGACACCCGGTCGGTGCGACGGGGACAAGTCAGGTCGCCGAACTCACGAAGCTGCTGCGCGGCGACCACGTCAACAGCGAGCACGTCCCCGACGCCCGGGTCGGCGTCGCGCACAACGCCGGTGGAACGGTGGCGAGTGCCGTCGTTCACGTTCTGGAGGTGGCAGAATGACGGGAGACGGCGAGGAGTCGGTCGGCGACGCGGGCTTCGACGAGTTCCTCGACGCGCTCGCCGACGGCGAGGGCTACTACGTGGAGTGCGCGAACGGCCACGGGAGCCTGCCGCCGCGGCGCGTCTGCCCGGAGTGCGGGAGCGCCGACCTCCGTGAGACGCCGCTCCCCGACGCCGGTGAGGTGGCGACGTACACGAAGGTCCACGTCCCCGCGCCGTCGTTCGCCGACGACGCGCCCTACGTCACGGCCGTCGTGGACTTCGGTCCCGTGCGGCTCACGGGGCACGTGCTGGCGGCCGTCGAGGACGTCGAAATCGGGCGAGAAGTCGAGCCGGCGGTCGGCGAGACGGAGACGCGGGGCGACCGGCTAGTGGTCTTCGAGCCGCGGTAGGTCCTCGCGGACCGCGTCGAGGAACACCGCGGGCTGTTCTGCGTGCGGGAGCAGGCGCGTCTCGTCGACGACGACCAGCCGCGTGTCCGCGTCCTCGGCGACGTCCCGGCCGGCGGCGAGCGTCGAGATGGTGGCCTCCCGGCCCCAGACGAGCGTCGCCGGGCAGTCGCGCTCGCGGAGTTCGGCGCCGAGGTCGACGTCCGCGTCGAGGTAGCCGCCGACGAACGACGCGGGCGCGAACCGCGCGCCCTCCTGGTGGGCGGTCTGCCACTGGTAGTCCACGAGCCCCTCGGGGACGCGCTCGGGGTAGTAGAAGGCGTCGCGCTCGTCGAAGTACTGGAGGGAGGGCTTCGCGGTCAGCGCGTCGAACGCCGCTGCGCCGAGGACGGGCGAGCGGAGGAGCGCGCGCAGCCACGGCCGCCGCGGGCCGGTGTCCGCGGTCGGGCAGACGAGCAACAGCCCCGAGACATCCGCCTCCTTCGCGGCAATCGCCGCCCACGCGCCCGACAGCGAACTCCCGACGACGACCGGGTCGTCGGCCACGTCGGAGACGAAGTCCGCGACAAACTCCTCGTACAGCGAGGACGTGTACGCGACCGGCGGGCGGTCGGTCCGCCCGAACCCCGGCAGGTCGGGCGCGATGACGTGGTAGTCCTCGGCGAGCGCGTCGAAGACGCCCGCGAACTCGCGACTGGAGGCGGCGGCGTGGACCCCGTGCAGGCAGACCACGTCCGGCCGGTCGGGGTCGCCGGCCTCGGTGTAGGCCACGTCGAAGCCGCGCCACCGGTAGGTGTCCTGTGCGCCCGCGAGCGCCGGCGACAGCTCGCCGGCCTTCGCGCGGAGGCCGCGGTCGAGGAGGTCCGCGGCCGCGACGGTGCCGACCGCGCCAGCGAGGAGTCTGCGAAGTCGCATACCGGATAGTTCAGCCGCCAGTCGCTTAGCCGTTGTGACGGCTCACTCGCGCTGCCCGTCGAGGCACTCCGCGAGCGGCTCGATTACGTCGTCGGCGACCTCGTAGGGCGTCGTCTCGCCGGCGTCGATGCGCTCGACGAGTTCCTCGACGCCGCCGCGCGCCGCCAGCTCCTCCTCGACGAGTTCGCTGGCGTCCTCCCGCAGGAGGTTCCGGAGTTCCTCGGCGTGGCGCTGGTGGCGCTTGGCCTCGCGGCGGCCCGACGCGTCCAGCCAGTCGGCGTGCGCGTCCAGCACGTCGAGGAACTCGGCGACTCCCTCGCCGCTGTTCGCGACCGTCTCGACGACCTCCGGGTCCCAGTCACCCTCTTCGTCCTCGCGCATGTCGAGCATGTTCTTGAGTTCGGTGACGGTCTTGTCCGAGCCCGCGAGGTCCGCCTTGTTCACGACGAAGACGTCCCCGATTTCGAGGATGCCCGCCTTCAGCATCTGCACGTCGTCGCCCGACGACGGCGGCACCAGCACGGCGACCGTGTCCGCGGTCTTCACCACGTCCACCTCGTTCTGCCCGGCGCCCACCGTCTCGATGATTATCTTGTCCTTCCCGAACGCGTCGAGGGCTTTGACGGCGTCAGCCGTGGCGGTGGAGAGGCCGCCGAGGCTGCCCCGGGCGGACATCGACCGGAAGAACACGTCCATGTCCGTCGCGGTGGACGCCATCCGGATGCGGTCCCCGAGCACCGCGCCGCCCGTGAACGGGCTGGAGGGGTCCACGGCGATGACGCCGACGGTGAGCCCGCGGTCGCGGTACGCCTTCGCCATCTTGTCCACGAGCGTCGACTTCCCGGAGCCCGGGCTGCCCGTGATGCCGACGACGTCCGCGCTCCCCGTGTGGGGGTACAGCGCCGACACGAGGTCGCGGTAGCCCGGCGACCGGTTCTCGATACGCGTGATGGTGCGCGCGAGCGCCCGGTGCTTCCCGGCGAGCAACTCCTCGACGAGGTCGGGGGCGTCCTGGGCGGCCATCTCAGTCACGCCGCGTCACGTTCTCCCGGATGAACTCGATGGTCTCCTCCATCGGCGTCCCCGGCCCGAAGATGGCGTCCACGCCCGCCTCCTTCAGCCCCTCGCGGTCCTCGTCGGGGACGATGCCGCCGACGATGATGAGCGTGTCCTCGAAGGCGTCGTACTCTTGCAGGCCCTCGACGATTTTCGGGACGAGCGTGTTGTGCGCGCCGGAGAGAATGGAGATGCCGAGCACGTCGACGTCCTCCTGCACCGTCGCCTGCACGATTTCCTCGGGGGCCTTGTGGAGCCCGGAGTAGATAACCTCGAAGCCGGCGTCCCGGAACGCCCGTGTGATGACGTGGGCGCCCCGGTCGTGGCCGTCGAGTCCGACTTTGGCCACCAGACACCGGATGTTCCGCTGGGATTCGTGGCTCATGCCTGGGATTTTGCCACATGCGTGTTTCACTTTAACGGACTTCTATTACAGTCCTGCTTGCGCTACCCAAACTCCGGTTGTTCCCGCGAGAAGCGAAAGCGGGTTTGCGGATGGGGTCGAACGTCCGCCCATGACCTCCGTCTCCGAGTACGCGCGAGCGAACCCGCGCCGCGTCACGGTCGTCCTCTCGGTCGTCGGCTACGCGCTCGTCGCCGCCGCCTTCTCCGGCGTCGTCCCGCTGTTCCCGCCGCTCTCAGACGACACCGTCCTCCTGTTCTCGGACGCCATCGCCGTCGTGAACACGCTCGCCCTCACCAGCCTGCTGGCGGGCGCGGCGTTCATCAAGCGCGGTGACGTCCGGAAACACCGCGCCGCGATGCTGACCGCGTTCGCGCTCATCTGCGTGTTCCTCGTGCTCTACCTCTGGAAGGTCGGCGGCGGCTTCGAGAAGTCCATCGTCATCGAGGAAGGCCAGTTCCTCGCTCAGTACGCCGGCGTCGTCGAGCCGCTGTACCTGTTGATGCTCGCCATCCACATCTTCCTCTCCGTCGTCGCCGTCCCCGTCGTCCTCTACGCCATCACGCTCGGACTCACCCACACGCCTGCGGAACTCCGGGAGACCAGTCACGCCAAGTACGGCCGCATCGCGGTCGCCGCGTGGTCGCTGTCGCTGTTCCTCGGCGTCGTCACGTACTGGATGCTCAACCACGTCTACTCGTGGGTCCCGCGCTAGGTTCGCTTCTCGGCGCTGTCGAACGCTCTGTCGTCTGCGCTTCCTCGAAAGCCCCGGCGCGCTGAACCGTCCGCGGCTCGCTGTGCTCCAGTCGGTGCTTGCTTCGCCGGGGCCGGATTCAGCCCGCCGCCCCTTTCAGTCCCGCCCGTTGCCAATTGGGCAGCCGGCTACGGGCGGACTGAAAGGGGCGAGGCTGTAGACGAAGGCGCGCGACGCAAGCACCGCAGCGAACGTAGTGAGCAAGGAGCGCAGCGAGCGCGAGGCCGACCAACGGGAGGCCTCGAACTGCTCGAACGGGGAACGTAGTGACCCGTGAGAGCGCACCGAGTCTACAGCCTCGGGGCTTTCTAGCTCCGCGTTACAGTCGCAGAAGCACAGCGAAGCGTCCCAAATCCAATTCCAGACAGCCGGGGGGCTTTTGCGGGAGCCGGCGGTACAACGAGTATGCGCGAGTTCGAGCGGAAGCAGCTCCTCGAGCGCGTCGACCGGGAGGCGGCGACGGTGGGGGCGTCGATTCCCGACACGCTCGACGTACAGGGCGAGGAGTTCGAGTTGCGGGAGTTCGTCTTCGAGGTGAAGAAGCTCGACGCGGTGCCGGCCGAGCGCCGCGAGGACGTCGAGGACGCGAAGAAGTCGCTTCGCCGGGAGCGCCTGCAGCGCCGGGAGCGACTGGAGGAGGCGGACATCAGCCGCGAGGAGGGGGAGGAACTCGTGGAGGCCATCATCGGCATCGAGCGGGCGTTGAACGCGCTGGAGTCGCTGGGGACGACGAACATCGAAGCGGAAATCGAGGCCAGCGAGCGCGCGGACCGCAAGCGGTGGTTCTCGTTCCTGAAGGAGGCGCTGGGCCACGATGACAACGAGGGCATCAAGCGATGAGCCGGAACAACGAGGTCGCGAG
Organism: Halobacterium hubeiense; assembly: GCF_001488575.1. Taxonomy (NCBI): domain Archaea; kingdom Methanobacteriati; phylum Methanobacteriota; class Halobacteria; order Halobacteriales; family Halobacteriaceae; genus Halobacterium; species Halobacterium hubeiense. Next base: position 478,870 of record NZ_LN831302.1, on the reverse strand, counting down.
CGTGCTCGAAGCGTACGCCGACCTGCTGGAGGCCCAGGACGTCAGTTACAAGCCGAACACGTACCGCCGCGCGGCGTCGAACATCCGGGACCACTCGGCGGCCGTCGAGGAACTCGCGGCGGAGGGCGCGGATGAAGTCCAGCGCATCGAGGGCGTCGGCGACGCCATCGCGTCGAAGGTCGTGGAGTACGTCGAGACCGGCGAAATCGAGGAGCTGGAGGCGGAACGCGAGAAGCTCCCGGTGGACATCGAACAGTTGACCTCGGTGGAGGGGGTCGGGCCGAAGACCGTCAAGAAGCTCTACGACGCGCTCGGCGTACAGACGCTGGACGACCTCGAAGAAGCGGCGCGAGCGGGCGAGATTCAGGAGGTCGAGGGGTTCGGGCCGAAGACCGAGCAGAACATCCTCGACCACATCGGGTTCGCGCGGCAGGCCCAGGAGCGGGAACTGCTCGGGAACGGCCGTCCCATCGCGGAGGACGTGCGCTCGTTCCTCGCGGACCTCGACGCCGTCGAGCGCGTGGCGGTCGCGGGGTCGACGCGGCGGTGGCGCGAGACCATCGGCGACGTGGACGTGCTCGTCGCCAGCGACGCCGGAGAGACGGTCGGCGAGGCGCTGACCGAGTGGGACCGCGTGGACGAGACGCTGGACTTGGGGCCGACGAAGACGAGCGTGCGGTCGAACCGGGTCCGTATCGACCTCCGCGTGGTGGTCGACGAGGAGTTCGGCGCGGCGCTGCAGTACTTCACGGGCAGCAAGGACCACAACGTCAGGGTGCGCAACCACGCCATCGACCAGGGCAAGAAGGTCAACGAGTACGGCGTCTTCGACGTCCGAGACGTCGAAGACGCCGATTCTGGGCAGCGCGTGGGCGAGCGCCTCGCCAGCGAGACCGAGGAAGCCGTCTACGACGCGCTCGGCCTGCCGTTGATTCCGCCGGAGCTGCGCGAGGACCGCGGCGAGGTCGAGGCCGCGGCCAGCGGCGACCTCCCCGAGCTAATTGAGGAGGACGACGTGCGCGGCGACCTGCACGCGCACACGGAGTGGTCGGACGGCGACCTTACGGTCCGCGAGATGGTCGAGGGGGCCGCAGAGTTCGGCCACGACTACGTCGCCATTACAGACCACGCCGAGGGACCGGGCGTGTTCGGGGACAGCGGGCTCTCGGACGCCGACCTCCGCGAGCAGGCCGACGAAGTCGCGGCCGCACGCGAGGAGACAGACATCATCGTCTTCCACGGCGTCGAAGCGAACGTAGACGCCGACGGGAACGTCGTCGAGGTCAGCGACGACGTGCTCGCGGACCTCGACGTCGTGGTCGCGAGCCCGCACAGCGGCCTCGGCGAGGACGGCGGCGACCAGACCGAGCGCCTGATTTCCGCCGTCGAACACCCGCACGTCGATATTCTCGGCCACCCCTCGGGCCGGCTCATCAACGATCGCCCCGCGATGGAGTTCGACCCCGAGGCGCTCGCGGAAGCCGCGGCCGACGCCGGCACCGCGCTCGAAATCAACAGCAACCCCCACCGCCTCGACCTCTGGGGGAGCGTCGTCCAGACGGCCGTCGAGGCGGGCGCGACTATCGCGGTGAACACGGACGCCCACTCCACCAGCGAGTACGCGAACGTCGAGTACGGCGTCCACACCGCGCGCCGCGGCTGGGCGGAAGCCGGCGACGTGCTGAACGCCCGCGACCCCGAGGGCGTCCGCGAGTTCCTCGACTCGTGACGTTCCTGCTGGACGCGATGCTCGGGAGCCTCGCGCGCATTCTGCGAATGTGTGGCCACGACGCCGCGTACTGCCTCGACAGAGGTATCGAGGCCGACGACGCGATTCTCGACCTCGCCGCCCGCGAGGACCGCGTCGTCGTCACGCGCGACCGCGAGCTGGCCGAGCGAGCGCCCGAGAGCATCCTCGTCGAATCCAAGGACGTCGACCACCAACTGCGCGAACTCGCCGCCGCGGGCGTGGACCTGACGCCGACGCCGGGCGAGCGCTGTGGCGCGTGCAACGGCGAACTCCGAGAAGTCGAACGAGAAGCGAAGGTACTTCCGGAGTACGTGCCCGGCGACGCTTCGCCCGTCTGGCAGTGTGAGGACTGCGGGCAGTACTTCTGGGAGGGGAGCCACTGGACGGACATCGAGAAGCGGCTCGCAGCACTGTAACTACTGGTCGTTTCGCTCCCACCACTCGCAGGCTTCCATGTCGTCCATCTCCTCCTCGTAGAGCCCGCAGTACGGCTGCATGCCGTCGTCGCCGACGTACTCGAAGTGCGCGCAGTTCCCGCAGTACTTGTCCGGTGTCGGGCCGCCCGCGGACGGCGCGGCGTCGTCCAGCGGCGAGGAGATGTCGTCGGTGGTCGCGCCGCCGTCCGAGACGGATGGGGACGCGCCTGCCGTCTGCCCCGTCTGCGTGGCCGGGGACGACGGCTTCGGCTCGGAGGCGTTCGCGCGAGTGCGCTCGTCTGGGTCCTCGACGCCGCCGAAGACGCCGACGCCGCCGAAGCTCCCCGACGCGAGCTTCTCGCGAGCGCTCTCGACGTCGTCGGCGGGCACCTCGACGGTGTGGGTCTCGCCGTCCTTCGTAACGGTGAGCGTCACCGTGCCGCCGGGGTCGTTGCGCGTCTTGAACGTCGCGACCGCGGTGAACAGACACCACATCGTCGTGATGATGCCGGCGGCGTAGACGAGGATGAACGCCAGCGTCGCCGTCGACGGGACGCCGCCCGACCCCGGAACGTAGATGACCGGGTAGGTCGCGCGGAACAGCATCACGCCGAGGACCGTGAGGCCCGCGCCGACCGCGGCGGCCGCGCGCTGGAGCCGGTTCGCCGGGAGCACCGTGAAGATGCCGACGAGCACGGACGGAACGCCCAGTCCCGCGAGCAGCACCGCGATTTCGCGGCTCTCGTACTGCCCGAAGCCGTTGTTGATGAGGAGCCCCGTCCCGCCAGCGAGAATCCCGCCGACGACGAGCAGCGCGCCCGCGGCGAATAGGCCGGTGCCGAGGTAGACGCGCCGCTGGCTGGCCTCGCCCGCGCGCCGGTCGTAGGTCTCCCCCAGGCTGGTCATGCGTCCCCGTTAGACGCGCAGGGTAAAAACAGTACGTCAGACGTTCGACGGCGCGCGCGAGCGGCGGTCGAGCGCGCTGCTCGCGGCTCCCTTCGGTCGCCGTTCGCCACAACGTGGCCTCGCTGCGCTCGGCCACGCTCCGAAAGGTTGAATCCGCGCCCCGGCGAATCGCCGGGTATGGCTGACGAGACCGACGAAGAGGAGGAAGAACCCGCCGTCGAACTCGGTGAGGGTGAACCCGTGGAGGGCGCACCGCTGGCGCGCGTGGCGTCCCGACTGACGTGGGCCCAGCAGAAGAGCGAGGTCGTCCGCAAGGAGGGCGATTCGGTCGTCCGGACGCCCGACGGCCCGCAGACGCTCGAATCCCTGCTCGAGGACGTCGACATCACGTACTTCGAGACGCGCCGCGAGTTCGAGGACGCGGTCCGCGAGGTCGTCGGCACCGGCCCCGTGCCGACCGAGTAGTACAGGGTTCTGGGAAACGCCGCCGGTCCCTTTTACGTGGTCGCGCGAACCGGCGTGCATGAGCCTCCGTTCGTCGTACGAATCGCTTCTCTGGCGGTCGATAGCGCTGGCCGGCGCTGACGGGTCGGTCGAGCGGAAGATGCTGGCCGCGGTCGGCCTCCAGTTCCTCGGCGCGGTCGCGATGGCGGCGTTCGCGCTGTTCACCGCGGGCGCCCTGCAAATCGTCGGCGTCGGCGCGACGCTGGCGCTGTCGGTGGTCGCATTCTTCAACACGTACCTCGTCGCCGAGCGTGACTTCGTCGAGCCGCTGGTCGAACTGGAAGCGGCGGCCGACGACATCGCCGCCGGCGAGTTCCAGCGCGCGGACATCCCCGCGACCGACCGCGACGACGAGATTGCGGGGCTGGTGGCGTCGTTCCAGCGGATGCAGGCGAACCTCGCGACGGCGTCCCGGCAGGCCGACGCGCTCGCCCGACAGGACTTCGAGGACACGGCGCTGGACGCCGACGTCCCCGGCCGGTTCGGGGAGAGCATGGCGACGATGGCCGACAGCCTCCAGTCACACACCGAACAGCTGGAAGCCAAGCAGGCCGAACTGGAGCGCCAGTCCGAGCAGCTCGAACGGCTCGTGGACGCGCTGTCGGCGGCGACCGACGCGGCGCGCAACGGCGACCTCACGGCGCTCCTCGACCCAGACGACCTCGACGTGGCGGCCGAGCACCGCGCGGTCGTCGAGGACTTCAACGACCTGTTGCGGACGCTGGGGGACACCATCGCGGACATCCAGTCGTTCTCCGAGGACGTCCTCGAAGTGTCCGCAGAGACGGAGTCGCGGGTCGAGGAGGTCGCCGAGCACAGCGCGGAGGTGAGCGCGAGTGTCGACGAGATTGCGGCGGGCGCGAACCAGCAGACCAATCGGCTGAACGACATCGCGGCGGAGATGGACACGGTGTCCGCGACCGTCGAGGAAATCGCGGCGAGCGCCGACGACGTCGCCGCGACCGCGCAGGCGGCCGCCGACCGCGGGGAGGACGGCCGGGCGGAGGTCGAGGACACCATCGAGGCGCTTCGGGGGCTCCGCGAGCAGAGTCAGGCCGTCGCGGACACCGTCGAGGAGCTCGCGGCGGAGGTCGATCGCATCGACGGCATCACTGAGCTCATCGACGACATCGCCGAGGAGACGAACATGCTCGCGCTGAACGCGTCCATCGAGGCCGCGCGCACCGGCGAGGACGGCGACGGGTTCGCGGTGGTCGCCGACGAGGTGAAGGGGCTCGCCGAGGAGACCCGCGAGCAGGCCGCGGACATCTCCGAGCTCGTCGAGACCGTCACGCAGCGCGCCGAGGACGCCTCCACCGCCATCGCGGAGGTGGACGCGGAGGTCGAGCGCAAGATAGACCGGGCGGAGGGCGTGCTCCGGGACTTCGACGCCATCGTGGACGAGGTCGCGAACGTCAACCACTCCGTCCAGGAGATTTCGGAGGCGACCGACGAGGGCGCCCAGTCGGTGACCGACGCCGTCGGGATGGTCGACGAAATCGCGAGCGTCAGCGAGGAGACCGCCGCCGAGGCGGACACGGTCGCGGCCAGCGCCAGCGAGCAGACCGAGGCGACTGACGAGGTCGCCGAGCGCATGGACGACCTCGCGGGCCGCACGGAGGAACTCGCCGCGCTGCTGGACGAGTTCGACGTCCCGGAGAGCGCGGGCGGCGACCGCGCTGACGAAGCGGGCGTCGGCGCCGAGGACCGCGGCCGAGCGGGCGCGACGGCGACGGACGGCGGCCAGAACACGGCCTTCGACTGGGCGGACGAGTAGTCCGCTCGACGCGCGCTACAGGAGCGCGGCGAGCACGGCGAGCAGGCCGCTGGCGTTCTCGGTGCTGGTGGGGGCAGCCGCCTGAATGCCGAACAGCGTCGCGTTGTAGAGGCCGTGGCAGAGCGCGGGGACGGCGATGTTCCGGGTGCGCTCGTAGACGAACCCGAAGACGAGACTCGGCACCGAGAGGACGCTGATGGTGAGCGCGGCCGCCTGCAGGCTCCCGGACAGCGAGAGGATGTGCGCGGGCGCGAACATCGCGGTGGCGAGGACGATGGCGCCGGCCGCGGAGAAGTGGCGGCGCAGCGACCCCTGGATGATGCCGCGGAACAGCAGCTCCTCGCCCGGGCCGATGAGCAGAATCGAGAGGGGAATCATCCAGACGAGCAGGCCGCTGTCGGCGGCGGCCTGCGCGCCCTCGTTGGTCGCGGGCTCGGTCGTGAACAGGGTCGTGACGAGGACGAGCGCGGCGAGCACGAGGACGAACGCGGTGAGGTAGCCGCCGACCACGTAGCCGGCGTCCCGCAGCGACGGCACGGAGACGGGGACGAAGTCGAACGAGAGCCCCGAGAAGTGGACGTAGGCGTACGCGACCAGTCCGAAGCCGATGCCCTGCAGGCCGACGAGCCCGAGCACGAGGACCGCGGACGTCGTGGGTTCGAAGCCGAGCGCGACCCAGACGCCCATCAGGACCAGTGAGACGGCGAGGCCGACGACGAAGCCGAGGATTGCGACGCCGAACGCGACGAGGACGGCGCGAGGTTTCGAGCCGGACGACGTCGCGTCGCCGTCGTCGGCGGACGGCGAGGAGGCGTCCGCGTCAGTGGAGAGCGAGTCCATGCACGGGCGTTCGTCGCGGGCGTCGAAAAAGCCGGGGGTTCAGCCGTCGTCGTCCCGTCGCTCCTCGGCGAGTTCGGCTTCCAGTTCCGCGACTCGTGCCTCCAGCTCCGCCACGCGCTGGTCGTCGCTACCGCCGCCGAACGCCATTCTGCCGACGGCGACGACGACGAACACGACGATGGCGAACGACACCAGTATCATGAACATGACCGCGAGTTCCATACCACCGGGGAGGCCGCCGACGAATGCGGGGAGCATGGGCGCTCGTTCGCCCGCCAACCGCATAAACGAACCCCCGAATCGCGGGCTACGAGAACTCCGAGAGGTCGCTCTGGACGCCCGCGACCATGCTGGACTTGCGACGCAGCGCGGCCAGCGAGACGGGGAGGTGGTCGACGACCTCCCGGACGGCGCCGTGGAACGACTCGCTCTCGCCCGGCTCGGTGTCGAAGGCGTTGCGGACGCTCTCTCGCACCTGCCAGACGCCGACGGGCGCCCAGTAGTCGTCGCTGACCTCGCGGAGCACGAGCGCCTTCGCCTGCCGGCCGATGCTGTCGAGGTGTTCGAGCACGCCGAGCCGCGAGGCGTAGTACGCGCCCGCCGTCTCGTCGACGTAGCCCGTGCGGCCCTCGTAGCCCTCGCTCGCCGACGCCATCCAGATGTCGCCCGCGGGGTCGGGGTTCCAGATGCTTCCGGGGGCCTTCATCTCCACGAGCTCGTACTCCCACGAGCCGGGCGCCAGCACCACCCAGTAGCGGTTGCCCATGTACTCGTTGACGTGGACCGTCACGCGATTCACGCTGGGGTTGTCCCGAATCCGCCCGCGGAGGAACTGCCCGATGGTGTCGTCGACGGCCGTAATCGACCACCGCGTCGGGACGAGCCGGCGGTGGTCGGCCTGCCCGAGCGCGCCCACGGAGAGCACGCGGTTGATGTCGTAGACGTCAAAGCCGCGGCGGTAGAGGTACGTCATCGCGCCCTCCGCCGCCCAGTCGTCGTCTTCCAGCGTCTTCTCGACGTACCGCGGCACGTGGGGGTTCTCGGTGAGCGCCGCGGACTCCGCACTCGCGTTCGGGCCGGACGGCGCGTTCGCCGCCGGGTTCGTGTACTCGCTGGCGTCGAAGTCCGGCGTGTCCGAGAGCCCGATTTCGACGTCCACGGGCCGGTCGGCCATCGCGACCTCGCGCTGCGTGCCGACGAAGCCGTCCCAGACGTCGTGGACGTTCACGTTCGCGGAGCGCCGCGAGTTCAGCAGGCCTGTCCGGTACTGGAGGACGTTGTCGATGTCCAGTCCCTGCTGGTACCACTCGCCGCTGGTCGCGTACTCCTCGGGGTCGGCGCCGCCGGCGACCGGCGAGAGGATGCCCGCGGAGACGTTCGGGTACGACGACCGCCCGACGAACACGGAGGGCGCGGTCGCGCCGACGAGCGTGTCCCCCTGCACGGCGGACTCGAACCCGGATTCGACGTCGTCGAGGTACTCCAGCACCTCGTAGGACTTCTCCTCAGCGAGCTGGCGCCGCTGGACGTCCTCGTCGGGCTGGAGTCCCTCGATGTAGTCGTCGAGACGCACGCCCGTTACTTGCGCGGGCGTCCACTTACCCGCTTCGCCGCGCGCACGCCACGTCCCGCGACCGCACAGAGGTGTAGTAATCAGACGTTTCGATAACAGACTAAATAGTACCTGTACAACCAACGATTTTCAGATAAATACCTGTATATACACTTCTGTTCCTCGATAGTCGTCGTTCGCCAAAATCTATTTACGTATGCGGTGTGTGGTAACTTGTGTCATGAGCGTCGTGGAGGAGCTTCGACAGCGCGTGGAGGACTCGCCAACCGAATTCGAGTGCGGGATCTGCGCGGCGCGCTACGAGCGCCAGCGGCTGAACTGTCCCGCCTGCGGGAGCGGCGAGTTCAGAGAAACCTGACCGCTAGTCCGCCTGCGCCTGCCACTCGCGGACGTTCTCCGCGCTCACGCCCGACACCGACTCCGCGAGTTCGTCGGCGTCCGCGCTCGCGAGGTCGCCGACGTCCTCGATGCCCGCGTCTTCGAGCTTCTCCGCCGTCGCGGGGCCGATGCCGTCCAGCGCCTCCACGCCCTGCTTGCGCTGGCGCTGCTGGTACTCCTCGTAGTTGCAGATAGGGCAGCCGAGCTCCCACGGTTCGTCGTCGTCGCCGTCGTGGACGACGAGCTCGGGGAGGTCGTGTTCGTCGCAGTAGGTGTCCGTGACTTCGATGTCGCCGCGGCGCGGGAGCGGCAGCGAGTAGTCGCAGTCCGGGTAGCGCGTGCAGCCGACGAGCCGGCTGCCGGTCTGGAGCTGCTTGATAGCGAGCTCGCCGCCCTCCTCGTCGCCGCACTCGGGACACGCGCCGATGACGCGGTCCTCGCTCTCCTCGGCTTCCTCGGCCGCACAGAGCGGACAGCCGTGGACGAACGTGTCCCGGCCCGCGAGCATCTTCACCTCGTGGAGTCCGTGTTCCTCACAGGTCTCCTCCAAGACGAGCGGCTCGCCCGTCGAAGGAAGCGGGAGCGTGAACCGACACTCGGGGTAGCCGTCACAGCCCACGAAGTACGAGCCCGTCCGCGAGCGCCGCACGAGTAGCGTGTCGCCGCACTCGGGGCACTCCCCGAGCGTCTTGTCCGCCTTCAGGGAGTCGCGGAGGTGGTCGCCGATTTCCTCGCGGGACTCGGTGAGCTCGTCGAAGACGCGGTCCAGAATCTCGCGGGACTCGGCGGTGACCTCGTCGAGTGACTTCTCGCCGTCCGCGATGGCGGTCATGTCGCCCTCCAGTTCGCTGGTCATCTGCTCGCTGACCACGAGGTCGGCGTACTCCTCGGCGGCCTCCACGACCGCCTTCGCGAGCGTCGTCGGGCGCGGCGGGTCGCCCTCGATGTAGCCGCGGTCGTAGAGCTTCTCGATGGTGTTGTGGCGCGTGGACTTCGTCCCGATGCCCATGTCCTCCATCGTCTCGATGAGCCGGCTCTGCCCGTACCGGCGGGGCGGCTGGGTCTGCTTGGCCTCCATCCGCGGGTCGGTGAGGTCGAGGTGGTCGCCCTCGTCGACGTCCGGCACGTAGTTCTCGCTCGTGTTGAAGTACGGGTAGACCGCGTGGTAGCCTTCTTCGAGCAGGCGCTTCCCGTTCGCCTTGAGGGATTCGCCGTCGGCGTCCGCGACGACACGCAGGTGCTCCCAGACGGCGGGCTCGGCGAGCGTCGCGAAGAAGCGCCGCACGACCAGCTCGTACACCTCCCACTCGTCCTCCGAGAGCTGGTTCCGGTCGGGGAAGTCCGGGGTCGGGTGAATCGGCGGGTGGTCGGTCGTCTCCTCGTCGCCCTCCGTCGGCGAGAGGTCGTCCCGCTCCAGCAGCAGCTCGGCGTCGTCGCCGAAGACGGTCTGCTCGAACTCCCCGAGCAGTTCGCGCTCGTCCAAGTCCTCGGGGTAGACGGTGTTGTCCGTCCGCGGGTACGTGATGTAGCCCGCCGTGTAGAGGTCCTCGGCGATGCTCATCGCGCGGCCCGCCGAGTAGCCCAGCGAGCCAGCAGCGCGGATGAACTGCGTGGTGTTGAACGGCGCCGGCGGGTCGTCGCTCCGGGTGCGCCGGGAGACGGACTGCACGACCGCCTCGCCGGCCTCGCGGAGCACCGAGAACGCGCGCTCGGCGGCGTCCTCGTCCCAGACGCGCTCGGCCTCGTTGCCGTCCTCACCCTCGTAGAAGTACTGCGCCTCGAACTCCGTCCCGTCTTTCGCGAGGTCGGCGAACAGCTCCCAGTAGTCGTCGGGCTCGAACGCCTCTATCTCGCGCTCCTTGTCCACGATGAGCTTCAGCGTCGGCGACTGCACGCGGCCTACGGAGATGAAGTCCTCGCCCATCTGCCGGGCGGACAGCGAGAGGAATCGAGTGAGCGCGGCCCCCCACACGAGGTCGATGATTTGGCGGGCTTCGCCCGCCGCCGCGAGGTCGAAGTCCACGTCGTCGGGGTCCGCGAACGCGGACTTCACCTCGTTGTCCGTAATCGAGGAGAAGCGCACCCGCTGGATGGGCGCCTCCTCGTTGACGTCGCGCACGAGCTCGTAGGCCTCCTTCCCGATGAGTTCGCCCTCGCGGTCGTAGTCAGTCGCGATGACGACGCTGTCGGCCTCGCGGGCGAGCCGCTGGAGCGCGTTCACGATGTCCTCCTGCGTGGGCTCCTTGACGACGTCGGCGTGCACGAGTTCGGCGGGCTCGACGTCCCGCCAGTCGCTGTACTCGGGCGGGAAGTCCATGCCGACGACGTGGCCGGAGAGCCCGATGCAGCGGCGGCCGCCCCACTCGTAGACGTTCACGCCAGCGGTCGTGTCGGTGGTTGCCCCTCCCTCCGAGAGGATGTCGGCGATGCGTCGCGCGGCGTTGTTCTTCTCTGTGACGATGAGTTCCACGGTGTACCTCCACCCGCCGGGGTGGTCTTGGAGACGGATACGCCGCTACCGCGGGTAAAGATTTCGGGACCGAGAACCGCACGCAAGCGCCGGGACAAGGCGCGCTCGTGCCTGCCCGCGAGTGCGGGTACTCGCGCGGCGTGCGAGCACGCGCAACGACTAACCCCGCCCGCCCTAGAGTGGGCGTATGGTCCAACGGCGCGTGAACCGCTGGGTCGGTGTGTTCCTGCTCGTCGTCGGCGTCGGCGGCCTCGCTCTGACGTTCCCGCCGTCCCTGCTGCTCGGCGTTCAGATGGCGCTGCTCGCGGTCGCCGGCGCGCTGGTCTTCGCGTCCGGCGTCACCGACCGCGTGCGCTGGTCGATACTCGCAGGGCTCGGGAACGTCGCGCTCGGCCTCTCGCTGGTCGTCTCCGGCGTCACGACGCTCGGTGACCAGCCGGGAACCGGCGACCTCGCGTACGGCGCGCTCGTCGCGGTGGGCGGCCTCACGCTCGCGGTAATCGGCGTCGGCTACGTCGTCGAGCACGACGCCTTCGACACCGAGCCGTAGCTACGCGCGGTAGAACATCCCCTTCGACGCGGGACGGGTCTCCTCGAAGCCCCACTGCTCGTAGAAACCGTCCACGTCCGCCATCAGGTTCACGTACGCGCTCTCCGGGGCATTTTCCTCGACGTAGCGCATTATCGCGTCCATCATCCGGGAGCCCAGTCCCTGCCGCTGGTGGTCGGGGTGGACGGCCATGTCGCAGATGTGGTAGACGGAACCGCCGTCGCCGACGATGCGGGCCATGCCGACTGTCTCGCCGGAGGACTGCTCGACTATCGTCACGCCGTACACGGAGTTCGGGAGACCGCGCTCGACGCCCTCGCGGGAGCGCTCGGCCATCCCGGCGGCCGCGCGGAGTTCCCGGAAGCGCTCGGGCGTCGGGAGTTCCTCGCGGAGTTCGTAGCTCATACCGGGAGTGACGGAAGCGAGAGGAAAGCCGTGTCGGTGCCGACAGCGCGCGTCGCTACTCCAGTTGCTCGCGCAGCAGTTCGTTCACCTGCCCGGGGTCGGCGCTCCCGCCGGTCTTCCCCATCACCTGCCCGACGAGGAAGTTCAGCGCGCCGCCCTCGCCGGCGTGGTAGTCTTCGACGGCGTCGGGGTTCTCCTCGATGGCCTCCGCGACCGCGGCCTCGACCTCGCCGCCCGTGGTCTTCCCGAGGTCCTCCGCCTCGACGATTTCGTCGGGCTCGCGGCCCTCGTCGAGCATCTCCCGGAGCACGACCTCCTCGGCGTTCTTCGCCGTGATCTCGTCCTCGGCGACGAGCTCCACGAGGCGCGCGAACTCGTCGATGCGGTCGGTGATGTCCCCGACCTCGAGCCCGCGGTAGTTGAGTTCGCCGAGCACGTTGTCCGCCACCCACGTCGCCGCCAGCCCGGGGTCGTACTCCTCCGCGAGCTCCTCGAAGAGGTCCGCGACGGCCTTCCGGGACGTGAGCTTGGAGGCGGTCTCGGCGCCGAGGTCGTACTCCTCGCGGAACCGCTCGCGGCGCGCGTCCGGCAGCTCCGGAATCGGAATCTCCTCCTTCCAGTCCGAGACCTCCAGCGGCGGGATGTCCGCCTCCCGGAAGTAGCGGTAGTCCTTCTCCTCCTCCTTCGAGCGCATCGACACCGTGATGCCCCGGGACTCGTCCCAGTGGCGGGTCTCCTGTTCGACCTCGCGGCCGCGCTGAATCTGGTTGCGCTGGCGCGTAATCTCGTAGGAGAGCGCCTTCTCGGCGGCGCGGTGGCTGGAGATGTTCTTCACCTCGGTACGGTTCGCGGCTTCCAGCGCCTCGTCGCTGATGCCGCCCTCCAGTTCGGCGGCCTCGACCATCGAGATGTTGGCGTCCACGCGCAGGCTGCCGTCCCGCTCCGCGTCGAAGATACCCAGATATTCGAGGACGTCGGTGAGCTTCGCGAGGAACGCGCGCGTCTCGTCGGCGCTCCGGAAGTCCGGCTCCGTGACGATCTCCATCAGCGGCGTGCCCGCGCGGTTGTAGTCCACGAGCGTGTAGTCGGCGGTGTCGATGCTGCCGCCGACGTGCTGGAGGCTCCCCGGGTCCTCCTCTAAGTGCGCGCGCTCGATGCCGATTTCGCGGCGCTCGTCCTCGACGGCCACCGCGAGCTCGCCGTCCTGGCAGATGGGGGCGTCGTACTGCGTAATCTGGAACCCCTTCGGCAGGTCGGGGTAGAAGTAGTTCTTCCGGTGGAAGCGGGTTCGCTCGGGGATGTCAGCGTCGATTGCCTTCCCGAGTTTCACGGCGGCCTCGACGGCGCCCTCGTTCAGCACGGGGAGCGCACCCGGCAGCCCGAGACACACCGGACACGTGTGCGTGTTCGGCTCCGCGTCGCCGGTGTCGGTCGAACACCCACAGAAGATCTTGGTGTCCGTTTCCAGTTGCACGTGGACCTCCAGCCCGATGACCGCGGCGAGGTCCTCCGTGGCGGCCTGCGTACTCATTGCGCCACGATTCGAGGGGCGGCCGCTTAGGACTAACGAAGGGGCCACGGGGGCGGGCCCGCGGTACTGACTCGGAGATGTCTGACGCGCGTCCGACCTATACTTATCCGTCTCGCGCCCCGTCCAGAACGTATGACTGACGACACCGACGTCGAGGAACTCGAACAGCGCGTCGAAGAACTGGAGGCGACGGTCCGCGGTCTCACCGAGGAACTCGTGGACGCCAGCGAGCGCATCCGCACGCTGGAAGCCGAACTCGACCGCACGCCGAGCACGGAGGAGCTCCGCGAATCCCGCGAGGGCGGCGTCATCGAGCCCGGCGACGACGACGCGGACACCGAGGCAGACGAAGCGACTAAACCTGTGGACGGCGAGGCAGAGGACAACGAGGAGTCGGGCCTCGACGACATCATCGTCGCGTAGGCCGCTCCCCTCCCCAGCATGTACATCGACGAAATCGTCCTCCAGAACTTCAAGAGCTTCGCCGGGACGACGCGCATCCCGTTCTACGAGGACTTCACGACGATTAGCGGCCCGAACGGCTCCGGGAAGTCGAACATCATCGACGCGGTGCTGTTCGCGCTCGGGCTCGCGCGCACCTCGGGGATGCGTGCGGAGAAGCTCACGGACCTCATCTACAACCCCAGCCACGAGGGCGACGACGAGGCCGCCGGCCCGAAGGAGGCCAGCGTCGAGGTCGTGTTGAACAACGAGGACGGCACGCTCTCGCGCTCGCAGGTGGAGGCCGCCGCGGGCTCGGAGAAGGTCGGCGACGTGGACACCATCACCGTCAAGCGCCGCGTGAAGCGCACCGACGACAACTACTACTCGTACTACTACCTGAACGGCCGCTCGGTGAACCTCTCGGACATCCGCGACCTGCTCGCGCAGGCGGGCGTCGCGCCCGAGGGGTACAACGTCGTGATGCAGGGCGACGTCACCGGCATCATCAACATGACGCCGGGCGAGCGCCGCGAAATCGTGGACGAAATCGCGGGCGTCGCGGAGTTCGACGCGAAGAAAGAGGACGCCTACGCGGAACTAGAGGTCGTCGAGGAGCGCATCAACGAGGCGGACCTGCGCATCGACGAGAAGCGCGAGCGCCTCGAACAGCTCGAAGACGAGCGCGAGACGGCGCTCGAATACCAGGGCCTCCGCGACGAGAAACAGGAGTACGAGAGCTACGCGAAGGCCGCCGAACTGGAGGAGAAGCGCGACGACCTCGACGCCACGCGCGCGGACATCAGCGAGCGCGAGGCCGAACTCGAGGAACTCCAGGAGGAACTGGACGAGCGCCGCGGCGCCGTCCTCCGCCTCGAAGAGGACCTCGAAGACCTGAACGCCGAAATCGAGCGGAAGGGCGAGGACGAGCAACTGGAGATCAAGCGCGAGATGGAGGAGGTGAAAGGCGACATCTCGCGGCTCGAAGACAAGGTGGAGGCCGCGGAGGAGCGCATCGAGGACGCGGAGAACGAGCGCCGGCAGGCGTTCGTGGAGATCGACCGCAAGCAGGAGCAGATAGACGACCTCGAGGGCGACATCAAGGACCTGAAAGTCGAGAAGGCCTCCGTGAAGGCGGACATCCAGAGCCGGGAGGCCGACCTCGCGGACGTGGAGGCGGAAATCGAGTCCGTGGACACGGAGTTCGACGAGCTGAAGGCCGAACTCGCGGAGAAGAAAGAACAGCTGGAGGACGCCAAGAGCGAGCGCAACGACCTCCAGCGCGAGCAGGACCGCCTGCTGGACGAGGCCAAGCGCCGCTCGGAGGCCGTCGACGAGGCCAAGTCCGACCTCGAGGACGCCCGCGAGCGCCTCCCCGAATTGGACGCGGTGCTGGACGACCTCGAAGACGAACTCGCGAAGGCCAAGCGCAACCGCGAGCAAATCGTGGAGGTCGTCGAGGACCTCAAGCAGGAGAAACGGGAGCGCCAGGACGACCTCGAAGACGTCGAGGACGACCTCTCCGCCGCGCAGGAGGAGTACGCGCGACTGGAAGCGCAGGCCGACCAGTCCGGGGACTCCTCGTACGGGAAGGCCGTCACGACGATTCTGAACAGCGACGTGGAGGGCGTCCACGGGACGGTCGGGCAGCTCGGCGGCGTCAGCGAGCAGTACGCGACCGCCTGCGAGACGGCCGCTGGGGGCCGGCTGGCGAACGTCGTGGTGGACGACGACGGCGTCGGCCAGCGCTGCATCGAGTACCTCAAGCAGCGCAACGCCGGCCGCGCGACGATGCTCCCCATCACGAAAATGCGCCACCGATCGCTCCCGAGCACGCCGGACATGCCGGGCGTGGTGGACTTCGCGTACAACCTCGTTGACTTCGACGAGCAGTACGCGCCCATCTTCTCGTACGTGCTCGGGGACACGCTCGTCGTGGAGAACATGGAGACCGCCCGCGATCTGATGGGCGACTACCGGCTCGTCACGCTCTCCGGGGAACTCGTCGAGAAGTCCGGCGCGATGACCGGCGGGTCGCGGTCGGGGTCGCGGTACTCGTTCTCGAAGTCCGGCAAAGGCCAGCTGGAACGGGTCGCCGAGCGCATCCAGCGCCTCGAAGACGAGCGCGCCGAAATCCGGGAGGACGTCCGCGAGATCGACGACCGGCTGGAGGACGCCCGCGACCGCCGGCAGGACGCCAGCGAGCAGGTGCAGTCCCTCCAGAACGACGTCGCGGACGCCGAGAGCGAGCGCGAGGACGTCGAGGACGAGATCGACGACCTCGAAGCGAGAATCGAGGAGCTGCAGGGCGAGCGCGAGGACGTCGACGAGGAGATGCAGGACATCGAGTCCCAGATTTCCGCCAAGCAGGACGAAATCGCGGCCCTCGAAGACGACATCGACGAACTCGAAGCGGAGCTCGCGGACTCGGAGATTCCCGAGCTCACCGCAGAGAAGGAGGACATCGAGGCCGACATCGCGGACCTCGAAGCGCGCGTGGACGACCTCGACGGCGAGCTGAACAGCCTCCAGTTGGAGAAGGAGTACGCGGAGGACGCCGTCGAGGACCTCCACGACGATATCGAAGAGGCGCAAAACGAGAAGGCCGAACAGGAGGAACGCATCGGCGACCTCCGCGAGCAAATCGAGGCCAAAGAGGAGACACTCGCCGAGAAGGAGGAGGCCGTCGCCGAGTTGGAGGAGGAGCTCGCGGACCTCAAGAGCGAGCGCGAGGCCCTCAAAGAGGACCTCAAGGAGGCGAAGGCGGCCCGCGACGAGCAGGCGAGCGAAGTCGAGAGAGTCCAGAACCGCCTGGAGAGCCTGCGGAAAGCCGAGTCGCGGCTCGCCGAGGAAATCGACGAGCTGGAGGCCGCGGTCGGCGACTACGACCCCGACGAGATTCCGGACCTCGACGAGGTCGAGGAGAACGTCGCGCGCCTCGAACGGCAGATGGAGGCCCTGGAGCCGGTGAACATGAAGGCCATCGAGGAGTACGACGACGTCGAAGCCGACCTCGACGACCTCGAAGCGAAGCGCGAGACGCTCGTGGAGGAACGGGACGGCATCCAGGAGCGCATCGACCAGTACGACGAGCAGAAGAAGTCGACGTTCATGGACGCCTTCGACGCCATCAACGACCAGTTCCAGCGCATCTTCTCCCGGCTCTCGGCGGGCACGGGCGAACTGGAACTGGAGAACCCCGAGGACCCCTTCGAGGGCGGGCTAACGATGAAGGCTCAGCCCGCGGACAAACCCGTCCAGCGGCTGGACGCGATGAGCGGCGGGGAGAAGTCCCTGACGGCGCTGGCGTTCATCTTCGGCATCCAGCGGCACAACCCCGCGCCGTTCTACGCGCTCGACGAGGTGGACGCGTTCCTCGACGCCGTCAACGCCGACCGCGTCGGCGAACTCGTCGACGAACTCGCCGGGGACGCGCAGTTCGTCGTCGTCAGCCACCGCTCGGCGATGCTGGACCGCTCCGAGCGCGCCATCGGCGTCACGATGCAGGAGGACAACCGCAGCATCGTCACGGGCATCGACCTCTCCGCGCCGGGGGCGACGGCCGATGACTGACGAATCCGACGACGTCCCGCTTGACATCACGGGCCACGAGGACCGGAAAGCGGAACGCGAGGGCGAGAGCGCACCCGACGGCGGGCTGACGACCGCGGACGCGCCCGGAGACGACACCGACGACACGCCCGACAGCGCCGCGGAGCTCATCGCGGAGTCGCCGGCCGACCCCGAGGCGAACCCCGACGACGAGGTCGAGCCCGTCGAGTTGCTCGTGCAGCTCGCGAAGGACGGCGAAATCGAGCCGTGGGACATCGACATCGTCGCGGTGACGGACAAGTTCCTGGAAGCGCTCGACGAGGCGGACCTGCGGACGTCGGGGCGTGCGTTGTTCTACGCGAGCGTTCTCCTACGGATGAAAAGCGACGCGATGCTCGACGACGGCGACGACGAATCCGACGAGGAGGAGGAAGTCGAGCGCCCGCCGTGGGAGGCGCCGCCCGCCGAGGCGGACGAGGACGGCCGCCCGGCCTACGATCCCGTGGACGCGCTCGAATCCGAGATGGACCGCCGGCTGGAGCGCAAGCACGCCCGCGGCAACCCGGAGACGCTGGACGAGCTCGTCCGCGACCTCCGGGAGGCCGAGCGCGGGTCGTGGTGGAAGGAGTCCCGAGAGTACGACACCAGCGACTCCCCGCAGGGGTTCCGGCGCGGCGTCCAGGAACTGGACTACCACTCCGGAGACGAGTTCCGGATGGACGACGAACCGACCGCCGAGGAGGCGCTCGGGAACGCCCACGAGGAGGACATCGAGGCGACCATCGAGGACGTGCGCGCGGTGCTGGACGAGCAGTACGACGGCGGCCGCACGGAAGTCCTCTACGAGGAGGTCGCGGACGCCGGCGAGTCCCGGGTGCAGACGTTCCTCGCGCTACTCTTCTTGGCGCACCGCGGCGCCGTCACGCTCGAACAGGACGACCTGTTCGGCGACCTCTGGGTCTGCGAGAACGCGGCGGCGGACGCGACCTAGAACGCGAACCAGTCGGTGACGCGCCCGGAGTCGTGGAGCCGCCAGCGCTGGCGGACGGTCCCATCTGCGCCGGTCTCTACCGACAACGTCGCGTCGAACAGCGGTTCGACCGTCGCGAGGAACGCGTCGTCGGCGCTCGCGGCGACGTGGAAGTGGCCCATGCCGTCGGCGTCGCGGACGGAGCTCGTGAGCAGGTGGAGGAAGCGGAACAGCCGCTCCTCGGTGACGTCGCCGGCGCGCACGGCGTCAAAGAAGGGATCGAGGCCGTCGACGCAGAGCCGGAGTTCGCTGGGGTTGTCGGCGGGCGCGGCGACGCGGTCGAGGGCGTCGGTGACGGCCGCGGTGAGCGCCGCGAAGTCGGTGGGGTCGTCGACGCGCTCGTACCACTCGCCCAGCGGCGTCGGCAGGTCGTCGGACGCGGGCGCCGCGGCGGCCGCGGAGCGCGCGCCCGTGGCGGGCGTGGCGTCCACGACGGCGAGCGTCGAGGCGTCGGTGCGGCGCGGGCTGTGGCGGTCCAGCACTTCGGAGACGCCGGACGCGGTTTCGAGGAAGACGTGACGGCGGTCGAGTTCGGGGGCGCCGAGCAGCCGCTGGCAGGCGGCGTCGCGGCCCGCGGCGTCGCTGACGACGAGGACGTTGCAGCCGTCCCGCTTCAGCGCGGCGAGCTCGGTCGAGAACGCTTCCGCGTCGGCGTGACCCCCCATAGTACGACCTAACGAACGGGAGAATAGTATTTACATTTTGGGTCCGCGGTCGCGAATCTTACCGCGTTGCCCCGTCGTCCGCCGGCTTCAGAGGTAGTCGCCGACGAGCGCGTCGACGCGGTCGCGTGTCTCCTCGGGGATGGCCTCGGTGGGCGTGTTCACGGTCCCTTCGAGGGCGTGCCCGCAGTCGCAGTCGCGCTCCTCGGGCAGCGTCTCGATGGCGTGCTCGACGGTGCGCTTGATGGCCTCCTCGTTGGCCGCGGCGTTCTCCAGCACCTCTTCGAGCGTGACCTCGCTGTCGGCCTTCCAGACGTCGTAGTCGGTGACGCCCGCGACCGTGGCGTAACACATCTCGGCTTCCCGCGCGAGCTTCGCCTCCGGGATGGCGGTCATGCCGACGAGGTCCCAGCCCTGGGACTTGTAGAACTCCGACTCCGCGCGCGTCGAGTACTGCGGGCCCTCGATGCAGACGTACGTGCCGCCCTCCTGGGTCTCCGCGTCGGTGGCTTCCTCGGCGGACTCGTGGAGGTGTTCGACCATGTGCGGGCAGTACGGGTCCGCGAACGGCTGGTGGACGACGATGCCGTCCCCGAAGAACGTCGAGTCGCGGTGCTTCGTGCGGTCGAAAATCTGGTCGGGGACGACCAGCGTCTGCGGCGGCAGTTCCTCCTTGAGGCTGCCGACGGCGTTCGACGCGAGGATGCGCTCGACGCCGAGCTGCTTGAGCGCGTAGATGTTCGCCTTGTACGGGAGGTTCGTCGGCGAGCGCTGGTGGTCGGGGCCGTGGCGCGGCAGGAACGCGACCTCCGTGCCCGTGTCGCCGAACTCGCCGACGGTGACGGGCGCGCTCGGGTCGCCGTACGGCGTCGTCACGTCCTCCTCGCGGACGTCGTTCAGCGGGAGCGCTTCGTAGATGCCGGAGCCACCGATGAAACCGATCATGTCCCGGAGGTGTGCCGGCAGCGCCGTAAAGGACTCGGGTCGGAGTTGCTCCCAACTCCGTCAGGTGGACGGGTTCAGCCGACTCGACGACCGATGGCCTTGGCGGTCGCCGAGAGAGCGAAGCTCGCTCAAGACCTCGGAAATCTCCGATTTCCGGCGGATTGAAAGGGCGAGGGCCGCTCGCGCTTGCTTGGTCGTCTCGCTGGCCACTATCCGCGACCACCGGGAGCGGATATGCCAGCGAGCGACCGCGAGCGGGCCGAGGGCTTTCGGGTGGAATCGTCGCGCCTCGAATAGAGCGCAGCAAGCCAGCGAGAACAGGCTAGGCGTCGACGCGGAGCTTCCACTCCTCGGGGCCGGCCTTCACGAGCACGTCCCGGCGCACCATCTCCTCCAGCACTTCGTCGAGGCGGTCGGGCTGGGCGATTTCCATCTCGATGCGCTCGACGTCGTGGTACGCCGCGAGGAGGTTCTGGATGCCCTCGCGCGTGTAGGGGCCGTCGCCGTCTTTCTCCATGACGCCGGAGATGAGGTCGATCATGTCCTCGATGAAGTTCCACGGGTAGACGACCCACGCCCACTCGTCGAGGTACTCGCCGACGTAGTCGGGGTCGTACTCGCTGGTGCCCAGCAGCTGGAGGGTGGCCGTGCGAATCTCGTTGGCGTCCCGGTCGGCGACGTACTCGTGGGCGCGCTCGATGGAGCCGCCGGTGTCAGCGATGTCGTCGATGATGAGGACGTCCTTGTCCTCGACGGAGCCCTCCGGCATCGGGTACCGGACCTCGGGCTCGTCGGCCTTCTCGGCGGTGCCGACGTAGTGTTCCATCTTGAGGCTAGTGAGGTCGTCGAGGCCGAGGAAGTCACAGAGACACCGGCCCGCGAACCAGCCGCCGCGGGCGAGCGCGACCACGACGTCGGGCTCGAACTCGGAGGTTTTGACGTCGTCGCTGACGTCGCGGCAGAGACCGTAGATGTACTCCCAGTTGGTGATAGTGCACTTGAACTCGTCCGGGAGGTCGCTCATTACGTGTGGGCTCTCGGGCACCTCGCTACTTAACGGTTTACAGGTGCGCTCGGCCGGCTGAACGTGTCAGCAGTGCGGTCACACGCCGCGCGGGAAACTTTCAAGCCCACAGTGGCTGAACGGGGGAACGTGACAACGCCCTCCAAGGACGCGCCGTCGAATCCGCGCCGCCGCCGAGTCCTGCAGTCCGCGGCCGCCGTCGCGCTCGCGGGCCTCGCCGGCTGTTCGGGCGGCGACGACGGCACGACGACCGCGCCGACGCAGACGCCGACCGAATCGACCACGACCGCGCAGACGACCGTCAGCGAGGCCAGCCAGCGCGAGACGGCAATCGAACTCGTCCAGCGGCTGGCCGCCGGCGAGTACGAGACGGCGTTCGGAATGCTCTCCGAGACCGTCCGGAGTCAGTATTCGGCCGCTCGACTGGAGCGCGACTGGACGCAGACGACGGCCGACTACGGCCGCTTCGAGGGCGTCTCGGGGACGACCCGGGAGCCGACGGGCGGCTACGAGGTGGTCGTGGTGCAGGCGCAGTTCGAGGCGGGTGTGCTCGGCGTGCAGGTGGCCTTCGAGGGCGCGTCCATCGAGGGACTGCAGTTCGTGCCGCTCGGGGACGCGTACTCGCCGCCAGCGTACGCCGACGAGTCCGCCTTCGAGGAGCGCGAACTGTCGCTGTCCTCGCCGGCCTGCGACCTCGGCGCGACCCTGACCGTCCCCTCCGACGGCGCGGACACCGGCGTCGTGCTCGTCCACGGCTCCGGGCCGAACGACCGCGACGAGACCATCGGCCCGAACAAGCCCTTCAAGGACCTCGCGTGGGGGTTGGCGACCGAGGGCGTTGCCGTCCTCCGGTACGACAAGCGCACGTACGCCTGCGACGTGTCCGCAGGCGACCTCGGGTTCGACGCGCTCGTCGCCGACGACGCGCTGACCGCGCTCGACCGCTTGCGCGCGGAGACGGACGTGAGCAGTTCGGCGGTCGTCGGGCACAGCCTCGGCGGGTACGCCGCGCCCGAAATCGCGTCGCGGGACGGCGACACGGCCGCGTTCCTTCTGGCCGCGCCGTCGCGCCCGCTGTACGAGCTCGTCCCCGACCAACTGCAGTACCTTGCGGACCTCGACGGCACCGTGACCGAGGCCGAGCGGGCGCGCATCGAGGACGCGGAAGCGACCGCCGAGCGGCTCGCGAACGGGAACTACGAGGGCGGCGGCTTCGCGTGGAGCGCGGCGTTCTGGCGCGCGGTCGCGGACTACGACCCCGTGGAGACGACAACCTCGCTGGACGGCGAGGTGTACGCGCTACAGGGCGGCCGCGACTACCAGGTGAGCCCGACCGAGGACTTCCCCGCGTGGCGGGACGCGCTCGGCGAGTCGAACACGGCGCTGTACGACGACCTGAACCACCTGTTCGTGGCGGGCGAGGGCGACCCGAACCCGAACGAGTACTTCCAGCCGGGGAACGTCGCCGAGGCGGTCGTGACGGACCTCGCCGGGTGGCTCGGGTAGGGAAGGAAAACACGCAACACGCGGGAGCGAGAAGCCGCGCCCATGACAGCGACGCGAGCGCTCCTCGTGGACGCGTTCACCGACGAGCCGTGCGCGGGGAACGCGGCCGGCGTGGTGCCCGAGGCCGACGACCTGACGGACGGACAGATGCAGGCCATCGCCGCCGAACTCGGCGCGAGCGAGACGGCGTTCGTCCGCGAGAGCGGCGACGCAGACCGCCGGATTCGGTACTTCACGCCGACGACGGAAGTGGACCTCTGCGGGCACGCGACCATCGCGAGCCACGCGCACCTGTTCGCGGACGGCGCCATCGAGGCGGGCGCGCACACGCTGGAGACGAACGTCGGCGTGCTCGATATCGAAGTCGAAGAGGATGGGACGGTGTGGATGACCCAGAACCGACCCGAGATTCGGGAGGTGGACGTGAGCTACGAGCGCGTCGCGGCTGCGACGGGACTGGACGAGGAAGCGCTCCGAGGCGCCAGCGACGACCTGCCGCTGGCGGTGGCCTCCACGGGGCTGCCGTTCCTCGTCGCGCCCGTGACCTACCTCTCGGACTTGGGCGACGCGAACCCGGACTTCGACGCGGTCGAGGCGCTGGCCGACGAGGTGGACGCCGCCGGCGTGTACGCGTTCTCGTTCGACGCGCTGGACAGGGACTCGACGCTCCACGGCCGAGCGTGGGTGCCGGGCGCGGGCGTCGACGAGGACCCCGTGACGGGGACGGCCAGCGGCGCAACGGGCGCGTACCTCGAACACTACGCGGCGTTCGGCGGCGACGTCGCCGAGGAGATGACCTTCGAGCAGGGGCACTTCGTGGACCGCCCGGGCCGCGTCCGGGTGCGCGTGCAGGACGGCGGCGCGCCGAAAGTCGGCGGCACGGCCGTCGAGACGCTGGACGGCACGCTCGAAGTGCCGCCCGTCGAGGAGGACGAGATTCTGGAAGCGTAGTCGCCGACGCGGCCGCACGACAGCGACGCCGCCTACTGGGGCGGGTCGGCGTCGACGCCGAAGCCGCTCCCGTACGCGTCCAGCACTTCCGTCACGGTGACTTCGTAGGCGTCGTACCACTCCGTCCACCGCCGCTTCGCGCGCTCGTGGTCGGGGTGCGCGCCGAACTCGTCGAGCGCGTCGAGCGACTCCCAGTAGTACACCACGAGCACGTCCTCGCTGTCGGGGTCGTGCCACGTGCGCTTGCCGAGGTACCCGTCGATGGCTTCGGCGGCGGCCTGAATCGCGTCGTTCAGTTCGTGGAACTCGGCGTCGTACTCGCCGGGGTCGAGGCGGAAGGTGACGAGGTACATCGGGGCTACGGCTCGCGGTTCGGCGGTTCGGCGTCGTCGGACTGCGAGAAGTCGAAGGCGTCGTCGTCCTTGAGCTTGCGGAGCTCGCGGTTCACCGACTGGAGATCGTTCTGCATGTCCGCGAGGCGGTCGTCGAGCACGCTCACGATGTCGCTTTTGACGTGCTGGGTGTCGAAGGTGTCCGAGAGCGCGTCCTCGTTGGCGGCGGTCAACGTCTTGTACAGCGACCACGCCTTCCCGAAGCGGTAGACGAGCAGGCCAGCGACGGCGAGCGCGATACCGGGCGCGGCCGCCGACAGCGCCTGCCCGGTCGCCGAGGAGTCCGCCGAGAGGATGTCCCACGCTTCGAGTCCGCCGAGCGCGACGCCGCCCCCAACGAGGGCGAGACCGACGACCGCGAACGCGGACGTGAACAGGAAGTACTTGCCCGCGTGAACGGCTGCGCGTTTCGCGTCCATGCCCGGGTGGAGACGAGCCGCCGGCTAAAATCCTCCGTTGGCGCGAGCGACCAGCGCGGCCGACCGCCACCCGAGCAATCACAACTCGGAACCGAGTACGCAATTCTTGCGTCTGAGACGTTCGCAACCTTCTTATGAGCAGTTGCGGTGTATCTACCTGTCAATGGCTGTTCGATGGCTGGAAGACGTACGCGCCGACGACATCGACAGTGTCGGCGGCAAGGGCGCGTCGCTCGGCGAACTCACGGACGCCGGGCTCCCCGTCCCCCCGGGGTTCGTCGTGACCGCGGGGACGTACCGCTCGTTCATCGAGGACGCGAACATCGACGACGAGCTGTTCGACGCGGTCGAAGTCGACCCCGAGGACTCCGGCGCGCTCGCCGACGCCGAAGCGGCCGCGAAAGACATCATCCTCAACACCGAACTCCCCGAGCACATCCGAGAGAACATCCTGTCGTCGTACGACGACCTAGACGACGGGCAGGCGTCGGTCGCCGTGCGGTCGTCGGCGACCGCCGAGGACCTCCCGGACGCGAGCTTCGCCGGCCAGCAGGAGACGTTCCTCAACGTCACCCGCGAGGACCTCGTGGACCGCGTGAAGCGGTGCTGGGCGTCGCTTTTCACCCAGCGCGCCATCTACTACCGCGAGGAACAGGGCTTCGAGCACCGCGACGTCGACATCGCGGTGGTCGTCCAGAAGATGGTCGACGCCGAGAAGTCCGGCGTGATGTTCACCAGCCACCCCTCGACGGGCGCCCACGAGGCCATCATCGAGGCCGCGTGGGGGCTCGGCGAGGCCGTCGTCTCCGGCTCGGTCTCCCCGGACAACTACCACGTCGACCGCGACACCGGCACCGTCGAGGAGGTCTCGGTCGCGGACAAGAAGGTGATGTGCGTCCGCGACCCCGAGACCGGCGAGACCGTCGAGCGCGAGGTCCCCGAGGAGAAGCGCGAACAGCGCGTGCTCTCCGACGAGGAGATTCTGGACCTCGTCGCCATCGGCGAGCGCGTCGAGGACCACTACGGCGAACCGCAGGACGTCGAGTGGGCGATGACTGACGGCGACATCTACATGCTGCAGTCCCGCCCCATCACGACCATCGACGAGGACACAGAGATGACCGAGAACGGCGACACCGGCGACGAACTCGTGCACGGCCTCGGCGCCAGCCCCGGCATCGCGTCCGGCCCGGCTCGCGTCGTCACGAAACTCGACCAGCTCGACAAGGTCGGCGAGGGCGACATCATCGTCACCAAGATGACCACGCCGGACATGGTGCCCGCGATGAAGCGCGGCGCCGGCATCATCACCGACGAGGGCGGCATGACCAGCCACGCCGCCATCGTCTCCCGCGAGCTGGGGTGTCCGGCGGTCGTCGGCGCGACGAACGCCACGGACGTGCTCCAGGACGACCAGATTATCACGCTCGACGGCGACCGCGGCACCGTCACCGAGGGCCGCACGCAGGAGGAGTCCGAGCGCAACCCCATCGAGGAGGCGCGCCCGACGACGCCCGTGAAGCCGATGACCGCGACCGAGGTGAAGGTCAACGTCTCGATTCCGGAGGCCGCCGAGCGCGCCGCCGCGACCGGGGCCGACGGCGTCGGCCTGCTCCGCACGGAGCACATGATTCTCTCGACGAACAAGACCCCCGAGCGCTACATCGCCGACCACGGCGAGGACGCCTACGTGGACGAACTCGTCTCCGGCGTGCGCGAGGTCGCCGAGGAGTTCTACCCGCGGCCCGTCCGCGTACGCACGCTCGACGCGCCGACCGACGAGTTCCGGCAACTGGAGGGCGGCAGCGACGAGCCCCACGAGCACAACCCGATGCTGGGCTACCGCGGCATCCGCCGCAGCCTCGACCGCCCCGAGGTGTTCAAACACGAGCTGGAGGCGTTCAAGGAACTGTACGAGATGGGGTACGACAACGTCGAAATCATGTTCCCGCTCGTGAACGACGCCGACGACGTGCGGCAGGCCCGCGAGCTCATGACCGAGGTCGGCCTCGACACCGAGAAGCGCACGTGGGGAGCGATGATCGAGACGCCCGCGGCCGCGCTCTCCGTCGGGGAACTCGCCGCCGAGGGCATCGACTTCGCGTCGTTCGGCACAAACGACCTCACGCAGTACACGCTCGCCGTCGACCGGAACAACGGCAACGTCGCCGACCGCTTCGACGAACTCCACCCCGCCGTCCTGGACCTCATCGAGACCGCCATCGAGACGTGCCGCGAGCACGACGTCGCCACCAGCATCTGCGGGCAGGCCGGCTCGAAGCCCGAGATGGTGAACTTCCTCGTGGAGACCGGCATCTCCTCCATCTCCGCGAACATCGACGCGGTGCGGGACGTCCAACACGAGGTCAAGCGCGTCGAACAGCGGCTCATCCTCGACTCCGTGCGGGACTGACCGCTCACTTCGCCCCACCCCCGTCCCCTCCTCCGGTCCGCTCGCCGACACGACAGACGTTTTCACGGCCGAGTTCCTCTCCCGTAGTATGCTCGCGTACCACGCCGCCTTCCTGCTGCTGGTCGCCGGGTCGACCGGCTTCTTCGTCGCGCTCGCCGCGCTGAACGTCCGGCACGCCGACCGCACCGTCCGCGAGCGCACGGAGTGGCTGGCCGACACCGTCGGCGTCGAGGACCCCGAGCGCCTGCTGGACTACCACCGGCTGACGACCGCCGCTAGCCAACTCCAGAGCGTCGTCGTGCTCGCCGTCGTCCTGCTCGTGCTCTACACCGGCCTGTTCGGCGACGCCGTCGCCGCGGCCTACGACGCCATCGGGAGCGACCTGCTGGCGGGCGTCGCGGTGTTCGTCGGCGCCGCGCTCGCGTTCCAACTCCTCCGGGTGCCGTTCGACGCCTTCGAGACGTTCGCCGTCGAGGACGCCTTCGACTTCAACGAGCAGTCCCCGACGCTGTTCGTCCGCGACAAGCTCGTCAGCACCGCGTTCACCGTCGTGCTCGTCGCCGCGCTCGGCGCCGCCGTGCTGTTCGTCGTGGAGACGTTCCCCGAGTGGTGGTGGCTCGCCGCCACCGGCGTCGTCGCCGTCTTCCTGCTGGCCACGCAGGTCATCGTGCCGCGCGTGTTCCTCCCCCTGTTCTATGACTTCGAGCCCGTCGAAGATTCGAGCCTCCGGGAGGCCGTCGACGAGGTCTTCGAGCGCGCGGGCTTCACCTGCGACGACGTCTACGTGATGAACGCGAGCTCGCGCTCGGGCCACTCGAACGCGTTCTTCACGGGGTTCGGCGCGACCAAGCGCGTCGTCCTCTTCGACACGCTCGTCGACCAGCTCGACGAGACCGAACTCCAGAGCGTGCTCGCCCACGAGCTCGCCCACTGGAAGAAGGGCCACATCTGGCAGGGGATGGCCGCCAGCATCGTGCAGGCCGGCGTTCTGTTGTTCGTCGCGCAGTTCCTCGTGGAGTCGTCGTGGCTGTACGCGATGTTCGGCGCGCCCGAAGTGCCCGCCGCCGGCCTGCTGTTGGCGGCGCTGTGGGTCGAACCCGTGAGTCAGTTCGCCAGCCCGCTCTCGAACAAGCTCTGGCTCGCCAACGAGCGCGAGGCCGACGCGTTCGCCGTGGACGTGATGGGCGACGGCCGGCCGCTGGCGGGCGCGCTCGCCGCGCTCACCAGCGAGAACCTCGGCAACCCCTTCCCGCACCCGCTGTACGAGACGTTCCACTACCAGCACCCGCCGGTCCCCGAGCGCATCCGCTACCTCACGGAAGACTGACCCGAGAGCGGAACCGCTAAATCGCTGCTTCGACTGGCAGACAGTATGCCACGCGCGGAGCCGACGCCCGCCCCGCAGGACTTCGACCGCGTGCTCTCCTCGATGTGCACGGAGCCTCACCCGGCCGCCCGCGAGGCCGCGGTGGCGTTCCTCGCGGACAACCCCGGCGACCCCGCGACCTACCCCGCGGTCGCCGACCTCGAAACCGAAGCCATCGACGCGCTCGGCGAGGTCGTCGGGCTCGACGACCCGCACGGCTACGTCGGCTCCGGCGGCACCGAAGCGAACATCCAAGCCGTTCGTGCCGCGCGCAACCTCGCGGACGGCGACGTGAACGTCGTCGCGCCCGAGAGCGCGCACTTCAGCTTCCAGAAGGCCGCCGACGTGCTCGGCGTCGAACTCCTGCTCGCGCCAACGGACGACGACCACCGCGCGGACGTGGACGCGGTCGCCGACCTCGCGGACGACGACACGGCGCTCGTCGCCGGCGTCGCCGGCACCACCGAGTACGGGCGGGTGGACCCGATTCCCGCGCTCGCCGACGTCGCCGCGGACGTGGACGCGCGCCTCCACGTGGACGCCGCGTGGGGCGGGTTC
Source organism: Halobacterium hubeiense (assembly GCF_001488575.1). NCBI lineage: Archaea > Methanobacteriati > Methanobacteriota > Halobacteria > Halobacteriales > Halobacteriaceae > Halobacterium > Halobacterium hubeiense. The sequence goes on along the minus strand of NZ_LN831302.1, from coordinate 450,511 downwards.
GTCCTCCCGTTCACCGACCACGACTGGAGCTTCGCGGACGCCCCCGTGGACACGATGACCATCGACCCCCACAAGATGGGGCAGGCGCCGATTCCCGCCGGCGGCTTCCTCGCGCGGGACGCCGAGACGCTGGACGCGCTCGCCATCGACACGCCGTACCTCGAATCCGACACGCAGCCGACACTCGGCGGCACGCGCTCCGGAGCCGGTGTCGCCGGCACGCACGCCGCCCTCGACGCGCTCTGGCCCGAGGGCTACCGCGACCAGTACGAGCGCTCGCAGGCCAACGCCGACTACCTCGCCGCGGAGCTCCGCGAGCACGGCTACGACGTCGTCGACCCCGTGCTCCCGCTGGTCGCCGCCGACCTCCCGGACGCCGAGTTCGAGGCGCTCCGCGAGGACGGCTGGCGAATTTCCCGCACGGCCACCGGCGAACTCCGCGTCGTCTGCATGCCCCACGTCACCCGCGAGATGCTCGACGACTTCCTCGCGTCGCTGTCCGGTGTCGGTAACGTTTAATCCCGCGCCAGTCCACCACACAGATAGTGCTCTCGTCCGCCCTGCTCGCGCTCTCCGTCGACCTCAGCGCCGTCGAAGGAGCGGTCCGTGCGGCGACCGGCTGGCCGGGACTCGGCATCATCTTCGTCTACTCGTTTCTCATCGCGTTCGTCCTCCCGCTGCCCAGCGAGGTGGTGCTGTGTCCCGCCGGCTACGTCTGCGGGAGTGCGGTCACGCTCGGCCTCGGCGTCTCCGAGCCCGTCATCGTCGCGCTCGTCGTCGTGGTGAGCGCGGGCGGGAAGGCCCTCGGGAGCGTCATCGCGCTGTCCATCGGCCACGGCGCCAGCCACTCCGGCGCCGTCGTGCGCGCGCTCCGCCGGCTCGGCTTCGAGCCCGTCGAGTGGTCAAAGAACCGCATGGTCGAGCTCGTCCAGACGTACGGCTACTACGGCATGGCGGTCGCGCTGTCGGTGCCGTTCTTCCCGGACACCATCTCGCTGTACGCGTTCTCCGTCGTCGAGAAGGACCATCGGCGGTTCGCGGTCGCGACGTTCGCGGGCGGCGTCGGTCGGCTGCTCGTCACCATCGCGCTCTTCGAGGGCGTGCTGTTCCTCGCTTGAGCGCGGAAACACTTTTGCCGGCCCGCAGCGAACGACGATTCGTGACTCCGAGGCGCTGCCCGCGAGTCCGCGCGATGCGCATGCAGCGGTAGCGCCGTCCACGGGTGGACCGTTCGCCCCCGGGCCTTCATGCGGCCGCCGGGCGGACGCGAACCCCGGTTCTCCGCGAGCACCACGCCAGCAACAGCCACGGAACCGGAACGTCGCGACACAACCAGCGGGCTTTAGGCCCGCGCCAGAACAACGAGCAACCATGACCTACGAGGACTTCCCGACCGACGAACAGGCGGTGGTCACGGCGGGGTTGCCGTACGCCAACGGCGACCTCCACATCGGCCACCTGCGCAGCTACGTGAACGCCGACGCGTTCACCCGCGCGCTCCGAAAGCTCGGCCAAGACGCCATCTACGTCTCCGGCAGCGACATGCACGGCACCCCCATCGCCGTCAACGCCGCCGAGGAGGGCGTCAGCCCCGAGGAGTTCGCGCTCCGCCACCACGAGCAGTACGAGGAGACGTTCCCGAAGTTCAACGTCGACTTCGACCAGTACGGCCACACGCACGACGACACCAACACCGAACTCACGAAGGAGTTCGTCCGCGCGTGGGAGGACAACGACCACGTCTACGAGAAGGAAATCAACGTCGCCTACGACCCCGAGGCCGACCAGTGGCTCCCCGACCGCTACGTCGAGGGGACGTGTCCGTACTGCGGCGAGCACGCCCGCGGCGACGAGTGCGACGAGGGCTGCCAGCGCCACCTCGAACCCGGCGAAATCGAGGACCCCGTCTCCGCGCTCACCGGCAACCCCGCGGAGTACCGGGTGCGCGACCACAAGTTCCTCCGGCTCTCGGACGTCCAAGAGCACCTCCAGGGGTTCATCAACCGCCTCGAAGGCACGAGCAACGCCCAGAACCAGCCCCGCGAGTGGATCGAGGGCGAACTGGAGGACTTCTGCATCACGCGGGACATGGACTGGGGCATCGACTATCCGGGTGAGGGCTCCGAGGACCTCGTGCTGTACGTCTGGGTGGACGCCCCCATCGAGTACGTCTCCACCACCAAGCAGTACAGCGAGCGCACCGGCGACTTCGACTGGGAGTCCGTCTGGAAGGACGGCGACGGCGAGATCGTCCACGTCATCGGCCGCGACATCATCCAGCACCACACCGTCTACTGGCCCGCGATGCTGGAAGCCGCCGACTACGCCGAGCCGCGCGCGGTCTGCGCGACCGGGTTCGTGAACATCGACGGGAAGGGCCTCTCGACGTCGAAGAACCGCGCCATCTGGGCGGAGGAGTACCTCGACGAGGGGTTCCACCCGGACCTCCTCCGGTACTACATGGCGACCGCCAGCGGGTTCGAGCGCGACGTGAACTTCTCGTGGGACCGGTTCGCCGAGCGCGTGAACAGCGAACTCGCGGACGTCGTCGGGAACTTCGTCTACCGCGCGCTGCTGTTCGCGACGCGGAACTTCGACGGGACACCCGACGCCGCGGTCTCCGACGACGTCGAGACCGAAATCGCGGCCGCGATGGACGACTACGAGGACGCGCTCAACGACTACGACCTCAAGTCCGCGGGCGAGCGCGCGGTCGCGCTCGCTCGCTACGGCAACGAGTACATCCAGCGCAACGAGCCCTGGAAGCTCGACGACGAGGAGGCCGCACCGGTCATCCGCGACTGCGTGCAGCTCGTGAAGGCGGTCGCGGTGCTGCTGCAGCCGTTCATTCCGGAGAAGGCCGACGACATCTGGGCGCAGATCGAGGAGGACGGCTCCGTGGCGGACGCCACCATCGGCGACTGCCTGCAGGCGCCGCCCGCCGAGTTCGGGGAGCCCGACGAGCTGTTCACGAAGGTGGAGGACGAGCGCGTCGAGGAGCTCGACGCGAAGCTCCAGGAGAAAATCGAAGCCGCTAGTAGCGACGAGGGAGACGACGAGGACGTGACCGACGAATCCGAGACCGAACTCGAACCGCTCGCCGACGAGCGCGTCAGCTTCGAGGACTTCCAGAGCCTCGACCTGCGCGTCGGCGAAATCGAGACCGCGGAGGGCATCGAGGGTGCCGACGATCTCGCGCGCCTCGAAGTCGACATCGGCCACGAGACCCGACAGATTGTCGCGGGCATCAAGCAGCTCCACGACCTCGACGAGCTCCCGGGCAAGCGCGTCGTCATCGTCGCGAACCTCGAACAGGCCGAGCTGTTCGGTGTCGAGTCCAACGGCATGATTCTCGCCGCCGGCGAGGACGCCGACCTCCTCACCACCCACGGGGACAGCGAACCCGGCACGAAGATCAAGTAGCCACTTTTTGCGCTGCGCTCGGGCGGCTTCGCCGCCTCGTCTGCTCACGGGCGTATAGCGCCCGTTCGCACGGCCAGCGGGACCGGAGGTCCCGCTCGGCTCGGCAAAAACTTGGGGAAAAAGCGCCGTCGGACCCCACTACGGGGGCCCTCGGCGCCCGCGCTCCCTACGGTCGCGCGGAGAATCGCGGCGCTCAGGACCTACGGACCGTTCGCGCCGCGAATACTCGTCACCGGAGTATGTAGTCCGGTATCGAGCATCCGCGAGCGAGCGGTCCGGAGGACCCGAGCGACGCGGTTCACTCCGCGACCGAAGGGAGCGGAGGCGCGAGGACGACCGCAGGGAGGACGACGCGCTTTTGGCCGAGCTTTTGCCGAGGGTCGCCTCCGGCGACCCGCAGCGCAAAAGGTCGTTTTAGAGGTCCTGCACGACGTCGCCGAGTTTTTCGACGTCCATCGCTTCCATGGTCTGCATGTCGATGCCGTAGCGTTCGGCGGCGATGGAAGCTTGGAGGGCGGCTTCGCGGTCGGGCGCGTCGAAGACGAGCAGGACGTCGCGTTCGCCGAGGAGGACGTAGGCGTCCTGGAGGTCGCAGTCCTGGGCTTCGAGGTCGGCGCGGACGTCGCCCCAGATGGCGGCGAGCTCTTGGGCGTTCTGGAACTGACCGGTCTCGATGGTGGCGATGGCAGCGTACGTCGGCATAGACCGGTGTTGTGTCGGCTCCGGCAAAGTCGCTGTGGCGGTTCGGTTACTCGTCGCCGAGTTAATCACGTACGTTTTTGCGTGCCGGCGTCGTAGCCGCGGCGTATGAGAAACGCGAAAATCGTCTGTACGCTGGGGCCGGCGACAGACGACGAGTCCTCGATACGGTCGCTGGTGGACGCGGGGATGTCGGTCGCGCGCATCAACGCGAGCCACGGCAACCCCGACGACCGCCGCGACCTAATCGGGACGGCGCGGCGGGTCGACGAGCTGACAGAGAAGCCGGTCGCCGTGATGTTGGACACGAAGGGGCCGGAGGTCCGGACGGCCGAGACCGACGAGCCCGTCCACGTCGAAGCCGGGACGCTCGTGGAGTTCGTGCCGGACGGCGAGACGACGGGCGAGACCATCGGGCTCTCGACGAGCGTCGCGGCGGCCGAGCCCGGCGACCGCGTGCTGCTGGACGACGGGCGCATCGAGACGGTCGTCGAGTCGGTCGAGGGCGACGTCGTCACCGCGCGCGTGGAGTCCGGCGGCGAGCTCGGCAGCCGGAAGGGCGTGAACGTCCCGGGCGTCGACCTCGACCTCGACGTCGTCACCGAGAAGGACCGCCGCGACCTCGAACTCGCTGCGGAGGAGGGCGTCGATTACGTCGCCGCGAGCTTCGTGCGGGACGCCGAGGACGTGCTGGAGGTCGAGCGCGTGCTCGAATCGGTCGGCGCGGACATCCCCGTGGTCGCGAAAATCGAGCGCGCGGGCGCCGTCGAGAACCTCGACAGCATCGTGGAGGCCGCCGACGGCGTGATGGTCGCGCGCGGCGACCTCGGCGTGGAGTGCCCCATGGAGGACGTGCCGATGATTCAGAAGCGCATCATCCGGCAGTGCCGGGACGCCGGCGTCCCTGTCATCACCGCCACAGAGATGCTGGATTCGATGGTACACGCGCGCCGGCCGACGCGCGCGGAGGCCAGCGACGTCGCGAACGCCGTCCTCGACGGCACGGACGCCGTGATGCTCTCGGCGGAGACCGCGGTCGGCGACAACCCCACGCGGGTCGTGGAGACGATGGACCGCATCGTGCGCGAAGTCGAGTCCAGCGGCGAGTACGCCGAGCTACAGGAGCAACGCGTCCCGACCGCGGACGGCACGGCGAAGACCGACGCGCTCGCGCGCTCCGCGCGCTACCTCGCCCGCGACATCGACGCCAGCGCGGTCGTCGTCGCCTCCGAGTCCGGCTACACCGCGCGGAAGGCCGCGAAGTTCCGGCCGCGCGTCCCAGTGGTCTGTGCGACGCCCTCCCACCGCGTGCGCCGCGAACTCGCGCTCAACTGGGGCGTCCACGCCGAGTACGCCGCGGTCGCGGAGGGCGACGCGACGACGGTCGTCGAGCACGCGGTGCAGGCGGCCGTCGAGTCCGGCCTCGTCGAGAGCGGCGACACCGTGGTCGTGCTCGTCGGCATGATGACCGACCTCGAAGGCGCGAGCACGACGAACACGCTGAAAGTCCACGTCGCCGCGGAGACGCTGACGGTCGGGCAGTCCGTCGTGAAGGGGCGCGTCACCGCGCCCGTCGCCGTCCTCGACGACGGCGACCTCTCCGAGATTCCCGAGCGCGCGGTGGTCGTGCTCGGCCCGGACTTCGACGACGAGTTCCACGGCGACCTCTCGAAGATAGCGGGCATCGTCAGCGCCCAGTCCGGGATGACCGGCTACCCCGCGATGGTCGCGCGCGAACTCGACGTGCCGATGGTCGGGGACGCCGACCTCGACGACATCGTAGACGGCGACACCGTCACGGTGGACGGCGAGCGCGGCGTCGTCTACGCAAGCGAGACCTGAACCCGGAACCCGCGCGTTTTTCCGCCTCGACGGGGTAGACGTTGACATGGCCGAGAACGACGAGCGCGCGTGGCGCTACGAGGTCGACGAGGTCGGCCCGGACGCCGAACCCGACGTGCGAGCCATCGAACCCGGGTCGCCGGACCCGGAGAACGTCGCGTTCTTCCTGCTCGGCGTCGCCGCCATGGTCGGCGTGCTCGCGCTCCTGCTGTTCTGAGAGGCCGACCGCTTTCGGATTAGCCACGCGGCTTGCGGGTCACTGCACTCGCGGCTCACTTCGTTCACCGCTTGTCGTTCTGTGTCCTCCCTGCGGTCGGCCACGCGGGTAAACGGTTTTCCCACCGCCGCCCTAACCCCCGGGTATGGCCGAACTGTTCGGACAGTCGCTGTCGTTCCTGCTCGTCGTCGCCGGGACGGCGCTGTGCGTCATGGAGGCGCTCGCGCCGGGCGCGCACCTCATCGTCCTCGGCGTCGCGCTCCTCGCCGCCGGCCTCATCGGGCTGTTCGTGCCGGCGGCCGCGACCCCGTTCGTGCTCGCGGGCCTCGTCTTGGGCGTCGGGCTGGTCTCCCTGTACCTGTACCGCAACTACGAGCTCTACCAGGGGACCGGCCGCGGGCAGACCCGCGACTCCGACGACCTCCGCGGCTCGCGGGGGTACGTCGTCGAGGAGGTCACGCCCCGAGAGGGGCGCGTGAAACTCGAGTCCGGCGGGTTCGACTCGTCGTACGCCGCCCGGAGCATCTCCGGGACCATCTCCGAGGGGACGAACGTCGTGGTCGTCGATCCGGGCGGGGGGAACGTCGTCACCGTCGAGGCCGTCGACGGCGCCGACGACATCGACCGCGAACTGGACCGGTACGCCGACGGCGCCTGAGTCCGGGCCGCGAGCGGTCGCCGCGGCCGCGAACCGTACCAACACTTATTGTCCGTTCGCCGAACGTTCACGCATGGAGTTGACCCCGCTACAGACGGGCGGCGCAGTGATACCGGCAGTCGGGCTGCTGTTGTTGCTGCTGTTGGCCGTCGTCGTCTACGAGGCCGTCGAAATCGTGGACGCCTACGAGAAGAAAGCCCTCACGGTGTTCGGGGAGTACCGCGGCCTCCTCGAACCCGGTATCAACATCGTGCCGCCGTTCGTCGCGCGCACGTACCCCTTCGACATGCGCACGCAGACCATCGACGTGCCCCGACAGGAGGCGATTACCCGCGACAACTCGCCGGTGACCGCCGACGCCGTCGTCTACATCCGCGTGCGGGACGCCAAGCGGGCGTTCCTCGAGGTCGACCACTACAAGACCGCCGTCTCGAACCTCGCGCAGACGACGCTGCGCGCGGTGCTGGGCGACATGGAGCTGGACGACACGCTGAACAAGCGCCAGGAAATCAACGCCCGCATCCGCACGGAACTGGACGAGCCCACCGACGAGTGGGGTATCCGCGTGGAGAGCGTCGAGGTCCGGGAAGTCAATCCCTCGCAGGAAGTCCAGAAGGCGATGGAGCAACAGACCAGCGCCGAGCGCCGCCGCCGCGCGATGATTCTGGAGGCGCAGGGTGAGCGGCAGTCCGCCATCGAGAACGCGCAGGGTGACAAGCAGTCGAACATCATCCGCGCGCAGGGTGAGAAGCAGTCCCAGATTCTCGAGGCGCAGGGTGACGCCATCTCCACCGTCCTCCGCGCGAAGTCCGCGGAGTCGATGGGCGAGCGCGCCATCATCGAGAAGGGCATGGAGACGCTGGAGGGCATCGGCGAGGGCGAGTCGAACACGTTCGTCCTCCCGCAGGAGCTCACCAGCCTCGTCGGCCGCTACGGCAAGCACCTCGCGGGCAGCGACGTCTCCGACGGCGGCACCGAACTCGACAGCCTCGAGTTCGACGCCGAGACCCGCGAGCTCATCGGCCTCGACGACATCGACGAGATTCTCAACCAGATCAGCCAGGAGGCCGACATCGACCCCGAGAAGCTCGAGGAGCAGGCAGAGGCCGTCCAGCGCGGCGAGGACGCCGGGCTGGCGTCGACGGACGAGGTCATCGAGGAGATGGACCAGGAACTCGACACCGGCGACGCCCCCGGAGACAGCAGTAGTGGCGGCGACGCCGGCGGCGACGACAACCAGAACGCGTAACGGCGCGCCGCGCCGGCGTGCTATCCGGTACCGAACGTTTTTCTCCGGTGACCGCGTAGGAGCGCGTGAATGGGCATCGACGAGGACAAGCGCTCGACGCTCCGCCGCTTCGCCGCCGTCGGCGCAGCCAGCCCGCTGACCCGGCTCGCCGGCGGTGACGGCGACGGCGAGGGCGGCGACAGCGACGTCCGCGACGCCATCACGGGCTACGTGACGGCGACGCCGGGCGCGCACTTCTCGAAGCTCCGTGACGACCTCCAGCTGGGCACCGGGGAGACCCAACACCACCTCCGGCGGCTGTTAGACGAGTCCGCCGTCGAGAGCGAGCGCGACGGCGACTACAAGCGCTTCTACCCGGCCGAGCGGTTCTCGCCGTTCGAGAAGCGCGCGCTCGGCTACCTCCGCCGGGAGACCCCGCGCGGGATGGTCGTCGAACTGCTGCGGAACCCGGACGCGACCGCCGGCGACCTCGCGGAGTCGCTGGACGTCTCGCCGGCGACCGTCAGCAAGTACGCCGCGCAACTGGAGGAGGCGGGCGTGCTCTCGCGGGCGGACGGCTACGCCGTCGAGCGCCCGGAGACCCTCATCACGCTGCTCGTGCGGTACGCCGACTCCTTCGACGCGAACGCCGCAGAGTTCGCCGGCGAGGCCGCCGACTTGCTCTCCTACGAACCCTGAACGGCCGCGGCGCCGTCGCTGCGTGAAGCGAACGAGTGCAGTCCCAGCGGGACTGCGACAGACACTGGATTCCCGGCAGAGCCGGGGAGAACGCAAGTTCCGCGCGGTGGATGACGAGGCCGCGCGGGCCGAACCGGAGTCAGGCCTCGACCTTCCACGTCGTCGAGGAGGAGTACCCCCAGCGCTCGACGTCGACGTCGAACTCGCCGGCCTCGATGGCGGGCATGTTGGCGCCGACCTCCTTCGCGGAGAGGTCGAGTTCGTCGCCGATGAGCCGCGACTTGAAGTACGTGCGGTCGTCGGCGTGGTCGCGGAGGTAGTCGAGGATGCGACGCTGCTTCGGGGTGAGTGCCTGACTCGCCGCGGCTGTCGCGCTCATGCCAGTACAGTGGCGCGGCCACCCCAAGAGGGGTTTGGTACGCGCGGTAAATCGGCCGCAGTCCTGCGGTTTTACGGCGCTGGGCGTGCCGGGTAGTCACCGGGAGCGCGCGTTTTGGTAGGCGCGGTTAACGGCCCCGGCGGCCGCATCGAGACAGAAAGTTCTTACCCGGTCACGGCCGAAATTCCGGACAATGACAGAGCCGGGCGTCGAGGTGAGCGTCGTCCTCCCCGCGTACAACGAGGCCGACACCATCGAGGAGACGGTCCGGACGACGCTGGAGACGCTCGACGCCTTCCTCCCCGCGGGCAGCTACGAGGTCATCGTCGCGGAGGACGGCTGCGAGGACGAGACGCCGGAAATCGCCGCGCGGCTCGCCGCAGAAGACGACCGCGTCCGCCACTTCCACAGCGACGAGCGCCTGGGCCGCGGCGGCGCGCTGAACGCCGCGTTCCGCGCGGCCGAGGGGGAGACGCTGGCGTACTTCGACACGGACCTCGCGACGGACATGCGCCACCTCGAACAGCTAATCGAGAGTGTGCGCTCCGGGGACGCCGACCTCGCCACGGGCTCGCGGTGGATTCCCGGCGAGCACGCCGACCGCCCCGCCAAGCGCGGCATCCCCTCGCGGGGGTTCAACCTCGCGGTGCGGGGGCTGTTGGGCTCGGAGCTGCGCGACCACCAGTGCGGCTTCAAGGCGTTCAGCCGCGAGGCGTTCGAGACCCTCGTCGACGAGGTGGAGGACGAGCACTGGTTCTGGGACACGGAGATGCTGGTGCGCGCCCAGCGCCGCGGGTTCACCGTCGAGGAGTTCCCCGTGGAGTGGACGCCGAAGGGCGACTCGAAGGTCGACTTGGTGCGGGACGTCTTCGGGATGGGCAGTCAGATTCTGCGCTGCTTCTGGGAGTTCAACGTGAGCCCGTACGCGAACCGCCGCACCGGCACCGTGGTCGGCGTCCTGCTGTCGGTGGTGGCGTTCGCGCTGATGTTCGTCTACATCGACGTGGGCGCGTTCGTGGACGCGGTGGGGGACGCCGACCCCGCGCTGGTCGCGGCGGGCGCGGTCGTCTACCTGACGTCGTGGCCGCTGCGCGGCCTGCGCTACCGCGACATCCTCGCGGAGCTGGGGTACCGCGAGAGCACGTGGTTCCTCACGGGCGCGGTGTTCATCAGTCAGACCGGGAACCTCGTGATTCCCGCGCGCGCCGGCGACGCCATCCGCGCGTACGTCGTGAAAGCCCGCCGCGGCATCCCCTACACGACGGGGTTCGCGTCGCTGACCGTCGAGCGCGTCTACGACCTGCTCACCATCACGGTGCTGGCGGGCGGCGTCCTCGTGGCGCTCACCGCGTTCGCGCCCGACACGGTCGCGGAACTCGCCGCAACAGCAGCGGGCGAGGGGCTGGCCGGTCAGGAGTCGCAGGCCGTCCAGCAGGCCGTCGTCGTCGCCTCCGCCGTGGGCGTGATCGCGGTCGCCGCGGTCGTCGCCATCGTCTGGTCGGCGCGCTCGGACACCAACTACGTCCGGCGGGTCGTCGAGTGGGCCAGCGACGACTCCTACACGGAGCTGGTCGCGAGCGTCTTCGAGCAGTTCGTCGGCGACATCCAGCGGGTCGCCGCGGACGGCCGGGCGTTCGCGCGCATCGGCGCGACGAGCATCGTCATCTGGACTATCGACGTCGCTACCGCCCTGCTCGTCTTCCTCGCGTTCGGCCTCGACGTGGCGCTCGTGAGCCTGCTCGCGGTCGGGTTCTTCGCCGTCAGCGTCGGCAACCTCGCGAAAGTCATCCCGGGGCCGCCGGGCGGCATCGGCATCTACGAAGCGGCGTTCGCGGCCATCGTCTCGACGCTGCTGCCCGTCTCGTTCGGGCTCGCGCTCGGCGTCGCCATCGTCGACCACATCGTGAAGAACGTCGTGACGGTCGCGGGCGGCGCGGCGTCGATGACGTGGCTGAACGTCTCGCTGACGGAAGCCGTCGAGGGCGACGAGGCGGACCTCTCCGCGGACGCCGCCCCCGTCGAGGAGTAGTCAGTAGTAGTCGGTGACGAACGGCCCGAGCGCGCCGGCGACCGCCGTTCGCAGCGCTTCCGTTCGGTTCGTGATGCCACCGGTCAGTACACCCGCCGCGCCCTGATTCTCCGCGACGCCCGAGGTGTCCAGCAGGTCGTCCATCACCGGGCCGAGTTCCGCGCCATCGTGCAGCCGCGCGGCCACGTCGTCCGGGAGACGCAGTCGCGGGCCGGCACCGATTTCGACGCGCTCGCCGTCGCTGGCGGCCGCCCACATGACGAGGAAGAGGTCGCCGTTCCGCTCTGCTACGCCACCCTCTAATCCGACGCCGAGGTCGTAGTCCCCGGATTCGAGCGCGCGTTCGGCGCGGTTCCGCGCGCCCTCGATAGTCTCGTCGTCGCCCCACGGCTGTTCGGGGACGCCGCTGGCGACGCTGACCGATTCGACTGTCGCGTCCGGGAGCGCGGCCGCGACCGCGTCGCGCTTCACCGGGTTCCCGGAGCCGACTGCGACTCGCATACCGGGACGCGGACGGCCCGCGCCTTAGTCGCCGCGGATTCTCTCGGCGAGCGTTTCGAGGCCGTCGAGCAGTCGGGGGCTCGGTTGGTTGAGGAGGCTGTCGTCGACGACGTGGACGTCGGCGTCCAGTTCCCAGCCCCGACCCGCGAAGTCCGGGTTGACGCTGTCGCCCTTCCCGCAGACGTGAACGACGGCGTGCTCGGGGTCCGCGACCTCGACGGCGCTCGCTTCGACCTCGCGGGAGCGCTCGCCGGCGTCCACGAACGGGTAGCGGCCGCCCGCGGCTTCGACCACGTCGGGCACCCAGTTGCCGGCGGCCATCGGCGGGTCCGACCACTCCTCGCAGTAGACGACCGGGCCGTCCTCGGGTGCGGCTTCGCGGACGTCTCGGACGCGCTCGCGGCTCTGTGCTTCCAGTTCGGCGCCCGCGTCGGGGTGACCGACAGCCTCGCCGATTTCCGCGAGGGAGGCGAGGACGTCGTCGAGCGTCGCTGGCTCGACGTGGTGGACGTCGAACCCGCGGTCGCGGAGGTCGTCGCGGACCTCGCGCTGGAGGGCGTCGCTGGTGAGAACGACGTCCGGGTCGAGGTCGGCGACTCGGTCGAAGTCCGGGTTCAGCCAGCCGCCGACGACGGGAGCATCGACGTCTTCGCAGTGCGTGGTGACGCCGGCGAGGCGGTCGCTACCGCCGAGGGCGGCGACGGTGGCGGTGGCGCTCGGCGCGAGCGAGACGGCGCGCATACCCGTGGGTTCGGTCCCCGTGGTAAAAACCGACGCGATCGGCGACTCCCCTCGTCTGAATAGCGCAACGGTTAAGTACGTTTTGCACCAACCGATTGGCTACGACTCACCCGGGTTTTCCGGTGATTTCACGCTAATGACAGATGCACGCATGCGCTCCCGAGAGCAGGAGCGCACGGACGAAGAAGAGACGACCGACGGCTGCCCGGAGTGTGGCGGTCTCGTCGTCCAGGACGAAGAGCACGGCGAGTCGGTCTGCGCCGACTGCGGCCTCGTGGTCGAGGAGGACGGCATCGACCGCGGGCCCGAGTGGCGCGCGTTCGACTCCAAAGAGAAAGACGAGAAATCCCGCGTCGGCGCCCCCACCACGAACACGATGCACGACAAGGGGCTCTCGACGAACATCGACTGGCGCGACAAGGACGCGTACGGCAACTCCCTGTCCAGCAATCAGCGACAGAAGATGCAGCGCCTCCGCAAGTGGAACGAGCGCTTCCGCACGCGCGACGCCAAGGAGCGCAACCTGAAGCAGGCGCTCGGCGAAATCGACCGCATGGCCTCCGCGCTCGGCCTCCCTGACAACGTCCGGGAGACTGCGTCGGTCATCTACCGCCGCGCGCTCGAAGACGACCTGCTGCCCGGCCGCTCCATCGAGGGCGTCGCGACCTCCTGCGTGTACGCCGCCGCCCGGCAGGCCGGCGTCCCGCGCAGCCTCGACGAAATCGCGGACGTCTCCCGCGTCGAGAAGTCCGAGATCGCGCGCACGTACCGCTACGTCGTCCGCGAACTCGGCCTCGAAGTCGCACCCGCCGACCCCGAGAGCTACGTCCCGCGGTTCGCGTCCTCGTTGGAACTCTCGGACGAGTCCGCCCACCGCGCCCGCGAACTCCTCAAGACCGCGAAGGACAAGGGCGTCCACTCCGGCAAGAGCCCCGTGGGACTGGCGGCCGCCGCGGTGTACGCCGCCGCCCTCCTCACGAACGAGAAGACGACGCAGGCGAAGGTCTCGGAGGTCGCTGACATCTCCGAGGTCACGATTCGCAACCGCTACCACGAGCTGCTCGAAGCCGAAGACACGATTCCGGTCTGAGCGCTCGACGCGCGACGCGCGACGTCCCGTTTTCCGCGTTTTCCGAGCCGACAGCCGCAGCGCTCGGCGGCGGCCCGTCGCACGCCGCCTGTCGTTGCGGACTCCGAAACCGTATTGCAGGCGGCCCACGCAGGACACCCCATGGACTTCGAGGAGTTCGTGCTGGCGGCGCCCGTCTCCGACCTCGACGACGAGGTGGCCGCCCGCGAGCACGCCGACGCCGTCGAGTTCCGGATGGACCTCGCCGACGACCCGCTAGAGGGCCTTGACGACTACGACGGCGAGCTCCCAGTCATCGCGACGAACCGCGCGGAGTGGGAGGGCGGCGAGGCCGACGAGGACGGCCGCATCGACGCGCTCGCGGAGGCCGCGCGCACCGACTTCGTGGCCGCCATCGACGTCGAGCTCGCGGCGCTCACCGAGGCGGACGGCGAGGGCGCGGAGGCGCTGGCGGCCGCGCGCGCCGAGGACACCGCGACCATCGTCTCCGTCCACGACTTCGAGGGGACGCCGGAGATGGGCGTGCTCGCGGAGTTGCTGGGCGAGGCGTGCTCGCTGGGGGACGTCGGGAAGCTCGCGGTCACCGCCGAGGACGGCGGGGACGCGCTGGATCTGCTGCGCGTCACCCACGAGTTCAACGCCGTGGACGCGCCCGTCGCGACGATGGCGATGGGGGAGGCGGGCCGGCACACGCGCGCGGTCGCGCCGCTGTACGGCTCCCGCATCGGGTACGCGCCCGCCGACCCCGAGAACGCGACCGCGCCCGGCCAGTACGACGCCGCGACGCTGCGCACGCTCGTGGACAACCTCCGGTAGCCGGCTTCGGTGGCTTTAGGAGCGCGCGGCCCCGAGTCCCGGTAACTGTGGTCAATCGACGCGGCGTCATCGCGGCGGTGCTCGGCTTCGTCTACCCCGGCCTCGGACACGTCTACCTGCGGCGCTGGGTGCGCGCCATCTCGTGGTTCCTGCTCGCGCTCGTGACGGCGGCGCTGGTCGTGCCCGAGTCGGCGTACCAGGCGTTCCAGACCGACGGCCTCGCGGGCCTGATGGAAGCCAGCGAGAACCTCGGACCAGAAGTGACGCTCAGCCTGCTGGTGATTCGCGTGCTGAACGTCGTCGACGCGTACCTCGTCGCGGTGCGAGACACGGCGAGCGCCGTCGCCGAGCGCGTGCCGACGCCCGGCAACGTCGGCGCAGCCACCGGCGCGGACGCTGACGGCGAACCGGCCGAGTGTCCGGAGTGCGGCAAAGAACTCGACAGCGACCTCGACTTCTGTCCGTGGTGTACGACGCGGTTCGACGCCCCCGACGACGCCGACTCCGCGTGACTACTGTTCGATGATGCGCTCGTCGATGGCTTCGCCGAAGTGGCGGCCGCCCTCTTCGAGGTAGGCCAGGATCTCGTCGCCCTCGTCGAGGTCCGTGACGGCGGTGCGGCCCTCGCGCGTGGAGACCTTGATGGTCTCGGCGTTCTGGAGCAGCGTCTCGATGCGGTCGCCGGACTCGGTCTCGGCCTCGACGCGGAACATCGGCCGCTTCTCGATTTTCGCGCGCCCGACCACCGCGGTCCGCGTGTGGCCCTCGCGGTCGACGACCTGCACCTCGTCGCCACTAGAGAGCTCTGCGAGGTACTTCGTGCCGCCGTCGGGCGTCCGCACGTAGGCGTGGACGGCGCCGGCGTTCACGCGGAACGGCCGCGAGGCGACGTACGGCGACTCGGCGGTCTCGGCGTGCACGAAGAACAGCCCGCGGCTCATGGAGCCGACGAGCATCCCCTCGTCGTCGTCCATCAGGCTGCCCGTGTCGACGCAGACGCGGTCCGCGCTCCCGGCCTCTTCAACTTCTGTGACGGTGACCCACGCGAGGTCGAGGCGCTCGCGCTCGGCGGCGTCCCGCGCCTGCACGGTGCGGCGAATCTCGTCGGGGTCGCCGCTGTCCAGCAGTACGGCGTCGGCGCCGATGTCCAGCGTCTCGAAGGCGGTCTCGGCCTCGGCGGCGGACTCGACGCCCGCGACGAGCGTGGTCTCCTCGCCGATGCGCGCGATGAGGTTCTCCAGCGGGATGATGGTCCAGTCCTCGCCGACGACGATGGTGTGCTCGGCGTCCTGTGCGGCCTCCTCGGCGAACGCCTCGTAGCGCTCGTCGAGGATGCGGACGTAGGCGGCGTCGGCGTTCCCGCGGCGGACCGCCGAGAGGTCCGCGCTCCCCGAGAAGTCCTCCGGCAGGTCGACCGTGCCGTCGCCTTCGCCGTCCTTCCCGACGACGTACGCGTCCGGCTCGGCGGCCGCCTCGCTGTCGGCTTCCTCGATGACGTCGCCGTCGTCCGTGCGGAACGCCGCGACGTTCACCGACCCGAGTTCGCGGACGCGCTCGACGTCCGCGGCGTCGACGAGCACCCAGTCGACGCCGGCTTCGAGGCCGGCCGTGATGCGTCGCTTGCGCGTCTCCCAGTCTCCGACCGCGTCGTCGGCTTTCAGCCAGACGGACCGTGTCATTGCCGGATGGAGACGTGGTGCGGCCTAAAGCGTACCGGAGCGCCCCGTACTTGCTGGCGGCGCGTGTGCCGATATGACACGATTTATACTGCTGAACTACGGAGGTCGTGGTATGGCAACGAGTGGACAGGGCCGCTTCATGAGCGAGCGCGTCCCGTTCCCGCTGGACGCCGCGGAATCGCTCAGCTGGGACCTCGGGAGCGAACTCGTCGACCGGAAGCCCGAGTGCGCGCACCTGGAACGCGCGGGCGGCGGCTCGCTGACCGCCTTCGAGGCGACCGACCACACGGTCGTCGTGCGCGTGCGGACGGCGGTCGGCCGCGAGAAGTTCTACGGGCTCGCCACCACGGAGTTCCGGAGCGCCCTCGACGCCCTCCCGGCGGCGTGGCAGGTCGCGTACGCCGATATCTGAACGCGAGGAGAACGAGAGCGACGAGCTATCAGGCTTCGATGGGGAGGCCGGCCTCGCGGAGCGCCTCGTCGGGCGTGGCGTCCTCGTGGACCACGGCGGCGATGGCGGCGGTCATCGCGCCGGGGTCGTCGTGCTGGAAGACAGTGCGACCAGTGGAGACGCCGGCGGCGCCGGCGTCTATCGCGTCGCGGACGTCCTGGAGGGTCTCGCGGTCGCCGTCGGGGCTGCCGCCGGCGATGATGACCGGTTTGCTCGTGGACTCGACGACGCGCTCGAAGCTCTCGCGGCTCCCCGAGTAGGCGGTCTTCACGAGGTCCGCGCCGAGTTCCTCCGCGAGCCGGACGGCGTGCCCGAGGCTCTCGGCGTCGTGCTCGTCGACGCCCGGGCCGCGGGCGTACGCCATCGCGAGCACGGGCATCCCGAGGTCGTGGGCGTCGTCGACGACTTCCGCGAGCTGCGTAATCTGGTCGGGTTCGTGGTCGCTACCGACGTTGATGTGGAAGGAGACGGCGTCGGCGCCCGCCCGCACCGCTTCCTCGACGGTGCCGGTCATGCGCTTGTCGTTGGAGTCGGGGCCGATAGACGTGGATGCGTTGAGGTGGACGATGTAGCCGGCGTCGTTGTTGTTCTCGTGGACGCGGGGCGCGATGCCCTTCTGGGTGAGGACGGCGTCGGCGCCGCTGCTCGTGACGTCGTCGATGGTGGATTCGATGTCGACGAGGCCGTCTACCGCGCCGAGTGTGATTCCGTGGTCCATCGGGATGGTGACGAATCGGCCATCCCGGCCGATGCGGTCGAGTCGCGCTGTCTTCCCTGGTGTCATTGGTAGTGAGTAGCAAACGGTCGGCTATTTGCGTTCCGGTTCGGGCAGGCCCTTCCGCGCCCCCGCTTTGAGTTCCGCGGCGAGCGCTTCGAGGCGGTCGGCCACCTCCGCCGTGGAGAGGTCGTCCTCGACGCCCTCGGCGATGATGTCCACGTACGCGCTCCCGACGATGACGCCGTCGGCGCCGCTGGCGACGACCTCGCGGGCCTGCTCGCCCGACGAGATGCCGAACCCGACGGCCTTCGGGACGTCGGCGTCCTGCAGGCGTTCGAGCGCCTCGGGCGTGTCCGCGCTCACCTCGTCGCGGGCGCCCGTCGTGCCGAGGCGCCCCTGCACGTAGACGAACCCGGTGGTGCGGTCGAGCATCGATTCGAGGCGCTCGGGCGTCGTCGTCGGCGCCACGATGAAAATCAGGTCGAGACCGTGCTCGCGGCACGCCTCGTACATCGCCTCGGACTCGTTCACGGGGAGGTCGGGGACGACGAACCCGGAGATACCCGCGTCCGCGGCCGCTTCGACGAACTCCTCGGGGCCGGGCTCGCTACCGTACTGGTAGATGAGGTTGTAGTACGTCATGCAGACGACCGGCACCTCGACGTCCAGCTCGCGCACGAGGTCGAGGTAGGCGTCCGGCGTCATCCCGGCGTCGAGCGCGCGCTTGATGGCGTTCTGAATCGTGGTGCCCTCCGCGACAGGCTCCGAGAACGGCAGGCCGAGTTCCACGACGTCCGTGCCGCCGTCCACGAGCGCCTGCACGTACTCCTTCGTGGCTTCCGCGCTCGGGTCGCCGGCGGCGACGTAGGAGACGAGCGCGGGTTCGTCGGCGAACGCGTCGCGAATCTCGCTGCGGGTCACTCCTCGAACACCTCCATCGTGGGCGCGCCGGCGACGTCGCGCGCGGTGGACTCCTCGATGACCGTGTCGAGGTCCTTGTCGCCGCGCCCGGAGACGTTCACCACCACGGGGCCGTCACCTTCGTACTCCTCTAAGTAGGCGACGGCGTGACTCGATTCGAGCGCGGGGATGATGCCCTCCTCGCGGGAGAGCCGGTGGAACGCTTCGAGCGCGGCGTCGTCGTCGACGTTCACGGGCTCGATGCGGCCCTCGTCCACGAGGTGCGCCAGCTCCGGGCCGACGCCCGCGTAGTCCAGCCCCGCGCTCACGGAGTGGGACTCGACGATTTGGCCCTCCTCCGTCTGGAGGAGCTTCGTGCGCGCGCCGTGGAGGACGCCCTCCGTCCCCGTCGAGAGGCTCGCGGAGTTCGGCGCGTACCCCTCCGCCTTGTCCACGCCGAGGCTGGAGCCGCCGGCCTCGACGGCGAGCAGGTCCACGTCCGGCGCGGGCTCGTGCGTCCCCTCGGGCGCACCCGGGAGTTCTGCGCTGCCGACGAACGCGGAGAACGCGCCCATCGTGTTCGACCCGCCGCCCGCGCACGCGATGACCGCCTCCGGGAGGCCGCCGAGTTTCTCGCGGGACTGCTCGCGCATCTCCTCGCTGATGACCGACTGGAAATCCCGGACCATCGCCGGGAACGGGTGGGGCCCCACCACGGAGCCGATGACGTAGTGGGTGTCCTCGACGTTCGTCGCCCAGTCCCGCATCGTCTCGTTGATTGCCTCCTTGAGCGTGCCCGACCCGACGTCAACGGGGTTGACCTCGGCATCGTGGATGCGCATCCGGAAGACGTTCGGCCGCTGGCGGTTGACGTCCGTGCGGCCCATGTAAATCTCGCAGGGCATGTCGAGGTACGCACAGGCCATCGCGGTCGCGGTGCCGTGCTGGCCGGCGCCGGTCTCGGCGACGATGCGCTCCTTGCCCATGTACTTCGCGAGCAACACCTGCCCGAGCGCGTTGTTGAGCTTGTGCGCGCCGCCGTGCAGCAGGTCCTCGCGCTTGAGGTAGACGTCGAAGCCGTAGCGCTCCGAGAGGTTCTCGGCGTGCGAGAGGGGGGTGGGTCGCCCGCCGAACTCCCGGATGCGCTGGCGGAAGTCGTCCACGAAGCCGTCCTCGTTCTCGAGGACGTAGCGCTGGTAGGCGTCCGCCAGCTCCTCAACCGCCGGCATCAACACTTCGGGGACGTACTGGCCGCCGTAGTCGCCGAACTTCCCGGCCCGCGTCCCCGACTGTGCGCCCGTCGTCGACTCCTGATTTCCACTCATGCGTTCACCAGTGTGCGTGTGTTCTCGGTTACGTCGCCGTCCATGATGGCGCTTCCGACGAGCAGGCCGTCCGCGCCCGCCGCTCGCATCCGCCGGACGTCCGCAGGCGTGCTCACGCCGCTCTCCGCAATCAGCGTCACGTCCTCGGGGACGTGGGGCGCCACGTCCTCGAACGTCGAGAGGTCCACCTCCAGTTTGGCGAGGTCGCGGTTGTTCACGCCGATGACGTCCGCGCCCGCTTCGACCGCGCGGTCGAGTTCCGTGCGGTCGTGAACCTCCACGAGCGCCTGAAAGCCGCGCTCGCGTGCGGCGTCGAGCATCGGTTCGAGGTCGTCGCCGAGGAAGCGCGCGATGAGCAGGACCACGTCGGCCTCCACGGCGTCCAACTGGGCTTCCCGCAGCAGGAAGTCCTTCCGGAGCACGGGCACGTCCACGGCGTCCCGAATCTCGCGGAGGTTCGCGGGGCTGCCGCCGAAGTGCTCGGGCTCGGTGAGCACGGAGAGCGCGGCCGCGCCGCCCGCGACCATCTGCTCGGCGAGCGCGACCGGGTCGTCCTCGCGCTCGCCCTCCGTGGTGGGGCTGGTCGGTTTCACTTCCGCAATCGTGGGCGCGCGGCCGTCCGCCTCGGCGGCCGCGAGCGCGTCCGGCAGCAACCGCGGGGACACCGACACCCGGCCGCCGGCCGGTTCTCGCTCGCGGGCCGCGTCGAGGATGGACTGCACCGCCGGCGCGAGCCCGTCACTTTCGTCCATTATTGTGCATTAATGCACTAGTTTGCACATAAGCCTTGCGTCGGTGGGGCCGTCCGGGCGCCCGGAGACCGCTCGACTCACCGGTGGCCGAACGTACAAGGCCGTGTCGCCCCTGCGTGGACACATGGCTGCGGCCGGCATCTACGCGCGCGAGTCGTCGTATCTCGACAGAGCCGTCCAGCTCGGCGTCGCGGGCGACCGCGTCATCAGCGTCTCCTTCCCCGAGAGCGCGCCCGCTGACGCCGACACAGAGCACCCGCTGCTCGACCGCGTGGACGCGTACTTCGACGGCGCTGAGGACGACTTCGACGACGTCGAGGTCGGTCTGACGGTGCCAACCAAGCAGCGCGAGGTCCTCGAAGCCGTCCGCAACATTCCGTACGGCGAGCGCGTCACGGTCAAGCGCGTCCTCTCGATGGTGCCCGACACGGACCCCGAGGACAGCGACGCCCGCGAGACCGCCCGCGAAGCGCTCGCGAGCAACCCCGTCCCGCTGTTCGTCCCCGACCACCGCGTCCGCGACGGCCCCAGCGGCGCACCCCCGGAAGTCGCGGACCGCCTGCGCGCGCTGGAGTCCTGACTACCGGGCGTGTGCCGCGAACTCCGCGGCGTTCACGACGTAGTGCGCGACGAACACCACCAGCAGGCTCCCCGTGAGGACGTACGCCGCAGCGAGCGCGAACCCCAGTAGCGTCGTGACGACGACGCCGGTCGCGCCCTGCGCGGTGTGCGCCGCCCCGAACACGACGCTCGACGCGGCCGCCAGCACCCACGGCGACACGCCGAAGCCAGCGGAGAGCGCGCCGACGAGAATCCCGCGGAACAACAGCTCCTCGAAGCCCGCGACGACGGGTAGCGCGACACAGCACAGAATCAGCCAGCCGCGGGTCTCCTCGGGCGTCAGCGTCTCCCGGAGCGCCTCGTCGTAGCCCAGTCCCGCCGAGTCGAGCACGCGCATCGCGGCCTCGTTCCCGAGCGCGAGCACGAGCCCCACGACCACGCCGATTGCGACGAGTTCGGCGGAGACGGCGACGCCCAGCGCGTCGAGGGGAATCCGCGCCACCCACAGCGCCGCGACCAGCAACGCGCCGACGACAGCCTGCGAGAGCGTCGTCTGCAGCAGCAACTCGCCCGCCGCGAGGTCGTCGGTCCCCTCGCCGACGACGCCCGCAGACGCTCGCGTGAGCGCGACGAGACCGGCCGTCACAAGCAGTACGAACGCCGCGAACGCGACCCAGTACGCCATCACGTCGGCGCACGCGGGACGCGCGTAGAAAAGTGGCGGTCAGCAGCGAGAACACCCACCGCGAGCGAACGGAGTGAGCGAGCGGGGCGAGCGGCGACTACCGCGCACCGAAGGTGCGCGACTGGAGCCGCGAGGCTTTTTAGCGTAGCTTTTTGCCAGCGAGTGAGGGCGCGTTAACGCCCGAACGAGTGCAGCAAAAAGGTCCTATTGCGGACTGGGCGAGCCGCCGGTCGTACCGGACTCCGTCTGGCCTTCGAGGGCCTTGCCGGTGATGGACTTGAGGCGGGCGACCAGCGAGTCCTTCTCGGGTTCGCCGACGAGCGCGACGTCGAGGACTTCGCTGATGTGCGAGACCGGGATGATCTCGATCTGCTCCCGGTACTCGTCCTCGATCATCACGTCCTGCTCGTTGGCCTTCGGAATGATGACGCGCTTGCAGCCGGCCTTCGCGGCGGCCTCGATCTTGTGCGTGACGCCGCCGACCGGCAGCACGTCCCCGCGGACCGAGAGGCTCCCGGTCATCGCGAGGTCCTGCGCGACGGGGATGTCTTCGAGCGCGCTGATGACCGCCGTCGCGACCGTGATGGAGGCGGAGTCGCCGTCGACGCCGCCCTCGCCGGTCTGGACGAACTGGATGTGCACGTCCTTCTCGGACATGTTCTCGTCGCTGAACTTCTTGATGATGGCGGAGACGTTCTCGACGGCCTCCTCGGCCATCTCCTTGAGCTGGCCGGTCGCGTAGATGCGGCCCTCCTCCTGGCTCTGGGCGGGCGTAATCTCGGCCATCACGGGCAGCATGATGCCGGAGTCGCCGCCCATGACCGCGAGGCCGTTCACGCGGCCGACGGCCTCCTGCTCGGAGGTGCCCAGCTCGTAGTCCTTGCGGCGCTCGATGTAGTTGTCCACGAACTGCTGTTCGATGGACCGCGAGCGCTTCTTCGCCTGCAGGACGTCGTCGCGGGTCGTGAGCTCGTTGCCCTTCGACCGCGCGATGTCGCCGGCGACCCGCACGAGCCCACCGAGGTCACGCAGTTCGAGCGTGAGGTGGTCCTTGCGGCCGGCGCGGCGCTTCGCCTCGAGGATGAGCTCCCGGACCGCGTCGTCGTCGAAGTGCGGGAGCTGGCCGTCCTTCTCGACCTCCTGGGCGACGAAGCGCGCGTACTTCCGGCGCATCTCCGGGGTGTCCTCGATGGTGTCGTCCATGTACACCTCGTAGCCGTACCCCCGAATCCGGGAGCGCAGCGCGGGGTGCATGTTCTCCATCGCGTCCATGTTCCCGGCCGCGACCATGATGAAGTCACACGGCACGGGCTCAGTCTGCACCATCGCGCCCGAACTGCGTTCGGACTGACCGGTGATGGAGAACTCGCCCTCCTGAATCGCCGTCATGAGCTTCTGCTGGCTGCGGACGTCGAGCGTGTTGATCTCGTCGACGAACAGCACGCCCTTGTGGGACTTCTGGATGGCGCCGGCCTCGACGCGCTCGTGGCTCGGCGTCCCCATGCCGCCGGACTGGAACGGGTCGTGGCGGACGTCGCCGAGCAGCGCGCCGGCGTGGGCGCCGGTGGCGTCCTCGAAGGGCGCGGTCTGGCTGTCGGCGTTGTTGATGAGGAGCTTCGGCACCATCGCGTCGCCGCCGCGGTCGGTGTAGCGGAACGCCAGATAGATGACGCCGGCCGCGAGCACGCCCAGCAGGACGTTGTGGGCCATGAACAGCGCATAGCCCACGACGAGCAGGATGATGATCCACATGAGGAACGACCGCATCTGGTTGCGCTTGCGGGCTTCCTCCTGGTGGGCTTCGACGATCTGTTCGCCCTTCCCGGCGGGGACGGTCCGGACTTTCGGCTCGTTGGAGTCGTCCGGGTTGTTGTAGACGAGAACGTCCTGGAGGTTCTCCTTCGGGAGGAGGTGGCTCATCGCCTTCGCGAGCATCGACTTCCCCGTCCCCGGGGAGCCGATCATCATCACGTGGCGGTGCTGTTTGGCCGCCCGCATGATGATGTCGCGGGCCTCGGACTGACCGATGACCTGGTCGACCAGCCGGTCGGGCACCTCGATGGCGGAGGTGTCCGGGATTTCGAGGCCGCCAAGCAGGTCGTCCTCGGCGTCGTCCTCGTTGATCGAGACGTCGCCTTCCACGCCGACCTCGCTGCCGAGGTCGTCAAGCTCGTCGAGGGGCTCGGCAGGCTCGGGCGCCGACTCCTCGCCCTCCTCGGGGGCGTCGGCGTCCGGGTCGTCGTGGTGGGGCTCGTCGTCAGTCGATTCGTTGCTCATAGAAGTGGTTTCGACACGTGAAAACACGGACGGGCGACTGATATACTTTCTCCCTCGATGGAACGCTTAACCGGCCGTATTACCCGGTTTCGAGGCCTCAATCACGGGAACAGGGTTTCGGCGAGCGGCGCCAGCGCGGCCGTCCCGCCGGCGGCGCCGAACTCGCCATTCTTATGGGCGCTGACGGGGTGTTTCGAGTTGAGGCAATGACCCGCGGGTTCTACATCGGTCGCTTCCAGCCGTACCACAACGGCCACCACCGCGTCGTCGAGCAGATTGCCACCGAGGTCGACGAGCTCGTCGTCGGCATCGGGAGCGCCGGCGACTCCCACAGCACCCGGAACCCGTTCACCGCGGGCGAGCGCATCATGATGATAACGAAGTCGCTGGTGGACTTCGACCTCGTGACGTACGCCGTCCCCATCGAGGACTTGGACCGGAACGCGGTCTGGGTGAGCCACGTCCAGTCGATGAGCCCAAACTTCGACGTGGCGTACTCGAACAATCCTCTCGTGATTCGGCTGTTCGACGAGGCCGGCATCGAGGTCCGCCAGTCCCCGATGTTCGAGCGCGACGTCCTCGAGGGCACCGAGATTCGGCGCCGGATGGCGGAGGGCGGCGACTGGCGCGAGCTCGTTCCGAAGCCGGTCGCGGACGTCATCGACGAGATAGACGGCGTCGACCGCATCCAGAAGGTCAGCGACACGGACGCGGGCGACACCCCCGCCGAGTAGTTTTCAACGACGGCGCCGCAAGCCCGAGACATGATAACGCTGAGTTCCGACTTCGGGACGCCGTACCCGGCGGCGATGAAGGGTGTGGTCCTCCAGTCGACGGACGCGCGCCTCGTGGACGTCGCGCACGACTTCCCGCGGCAGGACGTGCGCGCGACGGCGTTCTGGCTGCGCGAGGTGCTGCCGTACTTCCCGCCGGCGGTCCACCTCGTCGTCGTCGACCCGGGCGTCGGCACCGACCGGAAGGCGGTGGTCGTGCGCGCCGGCCGTCACGCCGTCGTCGCGCCGGACAACGGCGTCGCGATTCCCGCGGCGCGACGGCTCGCCGAGGACGTGGAGGTGTTCGAAATCGAAGTCGAGGACCCCGCGAGTTCGACGTTCCACGGCCGGGACGTGTTCGCGCCCGCCGCCGCGGACGTCCACGAGCGCGGCGTCGAGGTATTCGACGACTACCCGGGCTACGAGCCGCTCGAGGACTACGCGACCGTCGAGTTCCCCGACCCGGACCTCACGGGCGACGTGCTGCGCGGCGAGGTGCTGGTCGTGGACGGCTTCGGGAACGCCATCACGAATCTCCCGGGGCGCGTCGTCGAGGACCGCTTCGGTGACTCCGTGCGCGTGAACCGCGACCGCGTGCGGGTCGAGCCCTCGTACGCGCACGTCGACCCCGGCGAGCGCGTCGTGACCGTCGGTAGCCACGGGAACGTCGAACTCGCCGTGAACCGCGGGCGCGGCGACGACGCGTTCGGCGTCGACCCCGGAAGCCCCGTCGAACTCTCCCTGTAGGGCACCGTCACACCGAAATACCCGGCCGGCGACCTACGCGTATGCTCGAACTGGAGCACGGGTTCCGGATTGTGGACCTGCACGCGCGGCTCCACGCCGGCCCGGGGCGCCCAGTCCGGGGCCGCACTATCGACGGCGAGGACCTCGAACGCGAGATGCACCAGGCCGGCGTCGTCCGCTCGGTGGTCTTCCCCGGGCCGCGGAAGGGCGAACAGGGCTACCTCCGCGCGAACAACGCGGTCGCCCGGCAGGCCGTCCAGCGGCCGTTCATCGCGTTCGCGCGCATCGACGGCCCCCGCGACCCGGGGGACGGCGCCGCCTCGCGGCTGAAGAACCTTCGGTCGAACCGCTCGGACTGGCAGACCGCCCCCGAGGACGTCGAACAGTACGCCTACGACGACCGCTTCCACGGCTTCAAGCTCGCCCCGACCCGCGACGGCCTCCCCGAGCCGGACGTCCTCGACGTGCTCGACGACGTTGGCCTCCCGGTGCTCGTCCACGGCGGCGAGGGCTTCCCGCCGAGCACCCTGGAGGACACGCTGCTCGACCGCGAGTTCCCCGTCGTGCTCGCGCACTTCGGCGGCCACCCGCTCGACCGCGAGCTGATGCACGAGGCCGTCTCGCTGCTCGACTCCTACGAGGACCTCTATCTGGACACCGCGGCGGTCCGGTACCGCGAACTCCTCGAACACGCCATCGTCGAACACCCCGACCGCGTCGTCTTCGGGAGCGGCGCGCCCGCCACCCACCCGAACGTCGCCGTCATGGAGATTCTGACGCTGGACGTCACCGAGGACGCGATGCGGAAGGTGTTCGGGAAGAACGCCGTGCGGGTCGTCCCCGGCCTCGACCGGGAGTGAGAACCGACAGAAGACCTATTCCGCCGGCGGGAGTGTCAGCAGTCGTGAACGGACAGTTAGAGTGGCTGGTGATACTCGCCGTCTCCGTCGGCGTGATGCTGTACGGCGCGTACACCGTCGTCAACCTCGGGTCGTTCCTCGCAGAACTGGTCCACCGGTAGCGCGCACAGCGGCGGCGCGGTCAGCAGTCGTGGCGGACCATCGTGCGGTCCATGCGCGCGGAGACGCCGTTCGGGTTGCGTCGAGAAGTTCGGTCGGCCATCCGCGCTGACATCCCGTCCTGACTGCCGGTCCAGACGTTCGGCACGACGGCGCTGCCGGCGGCCGCCCACTCCGAGAGCTTCGCGTCGCCGCGGAGTACGTCGCCGCCCACGGAGAACGCGTCCCCGACCGCGTACTTCACGATTCGGGCGGCGATGCGCGCGCCGAACCCGTAGTTCTTCACGAGCCGGTACGCCAGCGACCGGTACTTCAGCCCCCACGCGGACTCCTCGGCGTCCTCCGGGAGCCGGTGGCGGATGTCGTCTTTCGCCTCGCGCAGCACGACCGCGTCCGCGCCCCACACCACCTCGCGGTCCATGCCCGCGAGCCGGTGGGCGGCGTCCCGCGCGGCGCCCGTCTGGAGGTACTCGTCGAAGCCGTCGAGCGCGTCGAGCGCGTCGCGGACGAACGCGACGTTGCCGCCGTCGAAGAACGTGACGTGGCGGCCCGCGACCGACGCGGTCTCGACGGACTCGGTGGTGACCCCGCCCTCGACGCGGCGGTGGACGGGACCGGTCACCGCGTCGGCGCCGTCGTCGAGCGCCGCCTCGACGGCGGCCACCCAGCCCTCGCGAATCTGGGAGTCCTGCCCGACGAACGCGACGACGTCGCCGTCCGCGGCGGCGATGCCGGCGTTCCGCGAGGCGTTGAGGTTCCGCTCGGAGACTTCCAGAAGGAGGTCGACTGCATCGTGGTCGCGCACCATCCCGGACGTCCCGTCAACGGACGGGCCGTTGACCACGATTACCTCGGCGTCGGGTGCGTGGGCCGCGAGCGCGTCCAGCGACGCAGCGAGCACGTCGCGGCCGTTGAGCGTGGGCACCACTACCGAGAGGTCCATAGCCTACACGAGTCTGCGCGGTGGTAAAAACGTCCCGGGTCGAAACCCGGCGAAATCGTCCGCGAACTCACACGAGCCGCGGGTTTCCGTCAGACGGTCGTCTGCCAGTAGGAGACCGACGACAGCGGCTTGCCGGCGGGCGTCGCGCCGAGAGCGGTGTCGACGCTCCGCACGGGACCGGCAATCCAGTCCGGGACCTTCCGGTAGAACCCGTACGGGACGAGGAAGTCGTGTTCGTCGTTCACGAGGTCCAGCCCCGCCTCGTCGACGAGCCGGCGGACCTCGCTGTCGCCGTACAGCCGCGACCCCATCGGGAGCAGCCAGTTGTACAGCGAGCGCGTGCTGAACCGGTTGAACGTGTCGAAGAACACGGTGTCCTTGGAGACGCGGGCCATCTCCGTGAGGAACTTCGTCGGCGTGTCCGCGAGGTGGAAGAATCGCATCGCGAACACGGTGTCGAAGTGGTCGTCCGGGAACGGGAGCCGGCCGGCGTCGCCGCGCATGAACTCGATGGTGTCCTCGACGCCGGCGCGCTGGGCCTTCTCGCGGCCCTCCTGGAGCATCGGCCCGGAGATGTCCAGCCCCGTGATGTCGGCGCCGCGCTCGGCGAGCATCACGGTGAACCGGCCGGTACCGCACGCGATTTCGAGGACCCGCTGGTCTTCGACCGGCCCCACCGCGTCGAGGACGGCCTCCTTCTCTCGTCGGTCGATGAGCCGGCCGCCACGGGAGAACCGCTTCTCGTCGTACTCCTCGGCGACCTCCGTGGCCTGGTACCACTCCTGTCCCTTCACGCTTCTCGATTGCACTTCGGAGGCGGGTGGTTAAAACCGTACTGGAAACCACGCGACGAACGCCGCTGCCGCGACCCGACGTGCGCCCGCGATGATTCGGGGCGACGAGGCGCTGGTGGGCGGCAGATTCGCCCACGGCGCCATTATACGATATAAGGTGTATAGTCCCACGGGTAGACAACCTTTACCTCCCTCAGTATGTGAGGGAGTTCCATGAGCACGTCCGCCACGGAGCACCAGTCACTCATTCAGGACGACGAAGAGTTCCGCGAGCGCCTCCGCGAACTCCCGCCGAGCGCGAAACTCGTCGCGAAAGTCCTCGAAATCGACGCGCCGCTCTCGCAGGGCCAGCTCGCCGAGGAGTCGCTGCTGCCGGACCGCACCGTCCGGTACGCGCTCAACCGCCTCGACGACGCGGACCTCGTCGGCTCCCGGTACAGCTTCCAGGACGCCCGCAAGCAGGTGTACTTCCTCGAGGACTAACCGCCGACTTTTCCTCGCGGCGCTCCTCTCCCGACCCGTGATAGCGCGCTACGCCGTTCCAGTGGAGATGCCGGTGCCCGGCGGCGCGACGAACGCCGCCGTCCTCGGCGACGACCAGCGCTTGCTCGTCGACCCCGCCGCTCGCACGCCCGCCCTCGACGACGCCGCGGCCGACATCAACCACGTCGCCGTCACGCACACGCACCCCGACCACGTCGGCGCAGTCGCCGACTACGCGGACGAAGCCGACGCGACCGTCTGGGCGCACGCGTCGTTCGCCGAGCGCTTCGCGGACGCGACCGGCGTCGAACCCGACCGGCTGTTCCGGCCCGGCGACGCCATCGCCGACACCGGCGTCTCCGTGCTGGCGACGCCCGGCCACGCTCCCGACCACGTCGCGTTCGTCGCGGACGGCGAAGCCGTGACCGGCGACCTCGTGTTCGCCGAGGGAAGCGTCTTCGTCGGCACGCCCGACGGCGACGTGCGCACGTACCTCGCGTCCCTGCGCCGCCTGCTCGCGCGCGACTTCGACGCCATCTACCCCGGCCACGGCGACCCAATCGAGAACCCCGGCGAGCGCATCCGCGAGACGTACTTCCACCGCCGCGACCGCGAGCGCAGCGTCCGCGCGGCCGTCGAAGCCGGCGCCGAGACCGTCGAGGAGATTCTCGACGCCGCCTACGAGAAGGCGCTCGGCGACGCCCGCAGCCTCGCCGCGAAGGTCGTCCGCGCGCACCTCCAGAAGCTCGCCGTCGAAGGCCACGTCGAGTGGGACGGCGACCGCGCCCGCCCGCCAGCCGGCGAGCAGTAGCCGCCGAACCAGCCGGTAGGGAGGACGAAAGGGGCCGACCGGTCGGCGAGCGAGAACCCGCAAGCACGCGAGCGAAGCGAGCGCGCGCAGCGCGGTTCGCAGCCGCCGAGCGGGATGGGGCTTTCGAGGTGTCGTAGCCGGAGCCTGACGGAGGGATAGACCAACCGATACCTAGCCCGCGAATCTTTTCCGCACCCACTGCCAATCCACGCGCATGGAGGAGCTCGAAGTCGAACTCGAACGCGCTCGGGGCCTCGACGTGGCCGACCTCGCGGACGCCATCGAGGCCATCGGCTTCGAGTGCACGCGGTGTGGGGCCTGTTGCAAGAGCGAGGACGACGACCCGCACACGGCGACCGTGTTCCCCGGCGAAGTCCGGGAGTTGGAGGACGAGACAGAGCGGGATTGGCGCGAGGTCGCGCGCCCGATGCCGTACGGGCTCGATGAGGACGGCACGGGCGAGACGTTCGAGTGGGCGCTCCAGACGGCGGCGTGCGGGGACTGCACGTTCTACGAGGAGGACAAGGACGGGACTGGCGCGTGCACAGTCCACGACAGCCGCCCGCTCATCTGCGAGACGTACCCGTTCAGCGTCGCGCTCGGCGGGACGAGCCAGCCGATGGGCGAGGCGGTGGACGAGTCGGGGATGGTGCGCGCTCACGAGTGCGAGGGGCTGGGACGGGACATCTCCCGTGAGAACGCCGAGTCGCTGGCGGAAGCGCTGAAGGAGCGCGCCGTCCGCGACATCGAGGAGGCCATCGCCGTCCGGGACAACTACGAGCCCGCCGACCCCGCCCCCGACGAGACGGTCGTCCACGACTCCGAGGGCGCGAAACGCCCAGACGGGACGGCCTACGAGACGAGGCCGTAGCTGCGAGCGCCGGCCCGGTTCCCACGTTCCGGGAAGCTCCTCTGAACATTTCGAGGAGGCCGTCGTACGAACACGCATGACGTTCGTCGTTCCCTTCGACGGGTCGGCGCTCGCGGAAGCCGCACTCGTTCGAGCGAGCGAGTTCAGCACGGTCCTCGACGAGCGCGTGCTGGCAGTGGTCGTCGTCCCGGACGGGAACGAGCGGTACGCGCGCGAGCGCGACTGGCTCGGAGCTGACGAAGCGTTCGACCTGAACGCGGTCGTGGGCCGGCTCCACGAGCAGGTGACCGACCTCGCGCCCGACGTCGACTTCCGACACGAAGTCGTCGACAAGCGGGCGCCGATGGGCGCCGTCACGACCAGACTGAAACAGGTGGCCCGCGACGAGGACGCCTCGATGGTGTTCGTCGGCAGCGAGAACGCTGGCCGCATGGTGACAGGACTGGGGAGCGTCGGCAGCTCGGTGGCCGCCGACGACAGCTACGACGTGGTCATCGTGCGGCACCGGGCACCAACGGAGGTCACCAAGCTCCGGGACGCGGCGCCACGCGACCGCGGGAAGCCGGACTTCTACTGACCACGGGTGACTGCCGCGCCCGCGCCGCGACCGTGGCAACGATTAAGTCACGGGGCCGACACGCACGAATGGAGGCCTGTCATGGAAATCTCTGACCAACTCCTCTGTCTGTTCAGTGCGGAAGTGACTGTCAAAGACGACGAGTACGTCGTCGAAATCCCGCGGAGCGAAGTCGAAGCCGGCTCCGTCGACCCCGGCGACGTCTACCGCGTCGCGCTCATCTCGCAGGCCGACGCCGAGGCCAGCACCGAGACCGAGGCGACCAGCGAACCCGCCGAATCCGAACCCCAGCCCCCCGTGGAGGAGGGCGAGATTCGGTACGTGGAAATCGAGGACATCGGCAAGCAGGGCGACGGCATCGCGCGCGTCGAACGCGGCTACGTCATCATCGTGCCGGACGCCGAAATCGGCGAGCGCGTGAAAATCGAAGTGACGGAAGTCAAATCGAACTTCGCGGTCGGCGAAATCATCGAAGACGAGTACTGAACGCGCTACAGCCGTCTTTTACCGCGTGAACTTCGCGAGGTCCGCGTCCTCGACGCTCGGCGCGGAGTCGTGGGGCCGGTCGACGAGCAGGTCGCCGGCGGTGCTCTTGCCGATGCCGGGAATCGCGGTGAGTTCGTCCATCGACGCCTCGTTGACGTCCAGCGGGTGCGGGACGCCCGTGACCGACCGGTAGCCGTGGTCGGTGACCGCGACGTCGATGGTGCGCCCGAGTTCGCGCTCGCCGGGAATCCCCACGAGCAGCGAGTACGTGCCGAGCTGGCGGCCGAACGTCTTCCCGTCCTGGTGGTACTCCAGGTGGACGTCCTTCAGGAGCGTGCCCGGCGGCACCACGCGGTTCAGCATCGCGTTGTCGATGTTCTCCCGGACGTCCTGCTTGTAGCGCTTGAACTGCTGTTTGTGGTCCTCGGCGAGCTGGGCGCCCGTCTCGGCCATGTCGGTGCCCTCGAACGCCATCACCTGCCGGATGTTGATGCGGCGCAGCATCAGGCCCTCGTCCAGGACGTTCTGGAGGAAGCGCTTGTTGTGCGCGAACGTCTCCTCGCGCTCGCCGGTCAGGCCGTGCACGAGGTTGATGCCGGGGAGAATCTTCGGCAGGCGGTTGGTAGCCTCGTCACCGTACGTGGGCGCGACCTCGGGTGACTCGCCGGGACGCCAGCCGCCGACCTCGTTGACGACCCGAACTGCCTCCAGACACTCCTCGGCGGACACGAGGAGGTTGTTCTCCTCCTGCACCACGGGGTCGGCGGATTCGAGGCCGAACGCCGCGGTGTCGCCGGCGGTGTTGTGCTCGGCGATGATGCGGATGGCCTCCCGGGACTTCTCGGGGTAGTCCACGATGGTCACCGGGTTCATGTTGTCGAGGTGCAGCGTCTCCAACTCGGGCGCGACCTCCCGGATGCCGCCGTAGAGCCGCCGGAGCGCGTCCGGGTTCGGCGCTTCGCCGTCCCCGCCGAACGCGAGGATGTCCGCCTGCCGGCCGAGCCGGAAGTGCCGGGCGCCGTGGTCGTAGAGGTTCCCGACCTCCCGCACGACGCTCTCGGCGCTCCGGAATCCGGGGTCGCCGTACATCGGCTCCGTGCAGAACGAACACCGGTACGCGCAGCCCCGCGAGGTCTCCATCTCGCAGATGAGGTAGTCGGGGTAGTTGGGGTGCTGTTCGACGACGAACGCGCCCTTCGCCCCCCAGCGGTCGATTTCCTCGTTGTCCCGGTAGCGGTCCTCGAACCCCTCCAGTCCGTTGTTCACGAGGTCGTAGACGGCGGCCTCGACGTCCGCCATCGCGAGGAAGTCGAAGTCGAGGTCCGAGCGCTCCATCTCCTGGGCGCCCGCGTTCTCCTCGCCGACGCCGAATCGCACCGGCCCGCCCATGATGCTCGTGCCCTCCGCGACCCACGCCATCTCCCGAACCTCGTCGGGCTCGGCGGGCGTCCCGCCGACGTACTTCCCGGGGACGGTCATCCCGCCGACGTAGACGAAGAGGTCGGCGTCCGCGACGTCGTTGAACTTCGACTTCTCCTCGCGGAGCTCGTCGATAGTGTGGTACGTAATCTGGTCCTCGGGGACGCCGGCGTCCACGAGCGCGCCGGCCGCGTACCGCGGATACGTGGAGATGTACGGCGGCACACCGAAGTGCGCCGGCTCGTCGACGTAGCCGTCCACGAGCGTCACGTCCAACTCCGCGGAGTCAGTCATACACCGGCGTTGGGCTTCGACGCGTAAGAACGTAACTACACGTAGATGCGGCCCTCGACGCCGCTGTCGCCGTCGTCGAAGTCGCCGGCGTTCCGGAGTGCGGCGACGGCGGCGACGAGGCTATCGAGCGCGTCGCCCTCGCTGTCGGCGATGATTCGGTCGCGGACTGCGGGCCGAACGGACAGGTCGGCGCGTTCCGTGACCCCCTCCAGATTCCGTTTTCGGCGGCGTTGTTCGCCCGGGTCATCGCCCTTGTATCCCTCTCGGCAGAGCCCGAGCACGTCCAATGTCGCGGCGGGGTAGACTTCCGCAACCACCGGGTCGCCGCGGAGCGCGTCGAATGGGACGACCGTCGTCTCGTCGCGGAGCTCGGCGAGCACGTCGGCCATCCCGTGGTACGCCTGCGCGTTCACGAAGAAGTGGTACGGTGAGAACGCGCCCCACTCCTCGTCGGTGTCCCGTTTCAGGTAGGTGCCGTCAGTGTGCTCGCGCGCCCACTCGGCGCACGCCTCGGCGTACTCGTCGGCGCCCGCACAGTCCGCGACCGCATCGAGGACTTCCTCCCACGTCTCGGCGTCAAACGCGCCGCGAGCGGCGCGTTCGGACACGGAGAACGGGAAGTCGAACCCCACGACGGACTCGGCGGGTCGGGACGCGACGAACGAGACGAGCGCGTCGAGCGTGGCTTCGCGGTCCGTCGTCGTCGCTCCGACGTAGTGGTCTTCGAGTGCGGCCGTCGCGGGCTGACAACCGACCACCGCCGGCTCGTCGCCGGTCACGTCCACCTCCGAGACCCAGATGTTCTCGCCGGCCTCCCGCGCACCGCTGAAGTCCACGCCGTAGACGGTCTCGAATCCCATACCGCGAACTGACACCCGTCACGCAAAACCGTTCGCCCGCTCCGTAGCCGCGCGGTGCTGGTAGAGCAGGCAGCCCGCGAGCACGAGCCACGCGCCGACCGTCGGCGGGAGGACGAACGAGAACAGGCCGGTGGCGGCGTCGCGGAGGACGGCGGCGACGCCCGCGGGAAGGACGGCCATCGCGGTGGTGATGGTCGGCCACATGATAGGGACCAACAGCAGGAGCACGCCAGCGAGGAGGAGCCGGCGCGGCCAGCCGTCGCCGAGCGCGTACAACAGCGCGAGCAGCGGAAACAGGACGAGAATCGCGTAGAACGGCTCCAGCGGGAGCAGCAACAGCGTGGCTTGCAGCGTGCCTTGGAGCGCGACGAGCCGGCTCCGGAAGTCACCGACCGCGCGGTTCACGCCGGCGAAGACGGGCGCGAGCACGAGCGCGCCGACCGGAAGCAGCCACGACGCGGGCAGCCCGGGCGCGAGCGCGGCCAACTGCCGGCGAATCGTGGCGTACGGCGCCGTCGAGTCGGTGCCGTCGGCGAACGACGCGACCGCGCTCTCGCCGGCGAGCGTCTCCGTGAAGTAGGTGACCGAGGCGTCCGGGCCGAACGCGAGCAAGCCGACGGCGAGGCCCGCGAGTCCCGTCGCAGTCGCGGCCGCGACGGCGCGCCACGCGCGCTGGCGGAGCAGCCAGACGCCGACGAGCGCGGGGAACAGTTTCACGAGCGCGACCAAACCGAACGCCGCGCCGGCGGCGGCGGTGTCGCGGTCGCGTTCGAGGAGGACGGCGCCGCCCGCGAGGCCGAGCGCGAGCAGCGGGTTCACCTGCCCCATCACGAGATTGACGCCGACGGGGCCGACGAGGAACACGGCGGCGGTGATGAGTGCACGGTCGAAGCGGGTTAGCGCGACACCCGCTCGCTCGACGGCGCGGACGACGAGCACGGCGAGCGCGGCGAGCGCGGCGAGGTTCAGGAGCCACTGGAGGGCGTACGCGAGCAGGGGGTCGCCGAGCGCGGCGTGCGGGACGAACGCGAGCACGACCGCGGGCGGGTAGACGAAGCCGGTCTGCCCGAGCGGGTTGACGGCGTAGAAGTCCGCGCCGCGGAGCGCGGCGCGCGCCGAGTAGTAGTAGACGTCCGTGGCGAGCGCGACCTGCTCGGGGTTCCGGAGCGGAAAGAGGGCGGTGTTGGCGACGCCCGCGAGCACGCCCGCGAGGAGGACGAGTCGCGGCGCGCGAACCGAGGCCATGGCTCACGCACCGACGCCGCAGTACTTTCGTCTTGGGGTGTGCCCGCAGTCGTTCTCACCGCGGCCCGCCCCTTTTTGCACTCGCCGCCCCAACCACCGGGTATGCCCGCCACCGAGGAACTGAAGTGCACCAGCGACGACTGCGAGCTCGACATGTTCGAGAACCACTACACGTACGACGTCAGCGAGGACCTCACTATCGAGGACCTCCAGTGCCCGCTGTGTGGTGGGACCGACTGCCTGGAGCGAATCGAGCTATGACGGTCCGCGAGTTCGCCGAGGACGTCGGCGACGCCGTCTTCGAGCGGCTGGGCCGGGCGGCCTCCCATATGCAGGAGGAGTCGCCGCTCCCGGTGGACGTGCTGGAGAGCGACGACGAGTACCTCGTGGTGTTCGACGCGCCGGGCGCGACCGCCAGCGACGTGCAGGTGAACTACGTGGACGGCGCCGTGGAGGTCCGCGTGGACCGGTTCCGGGAGTTCCGCGAGGAGTTCGAGATGGTGTTCCCGGGCCGCGGCCTCAAGCTCGACGGGCGCGCGGAACTCCCCGCGGACGCCGTCGTGGACGCCGACGAGGCCCGCGCGGAGCTACGCGACAACGGCGCGCTGTACGTCTTCCTCCCGAAGGACGAATCCGCGGGCACCGACGTGGACGTGACGACGCCCGAAGACGACGAAGACGACGAGTAGTTACTCGACGGTCATCCCTTCGACGACCTCGAAGACCTCGTCGCCGTCGAAGCGCGTCGGGTCGAACGCGGGGACGCCCTCCCCGCCCAGGATTTCTGTTGCGATTGCTTCCCCGGTCGCTGGCGCGCGCATGAAGCCGTGGCCCTGCCAGCCGGCGGCGACGTAGAGCCCGTCTGCGAGTTCGCCGAGCAGCGGGTCGCGGTCCGGGGTGGCGGTACACAGGCCCGCCCACGCGCGGTGGACGTCCGGCTCGAAGCCGGGAACGCGGTCGGCGAGCCGCTCGCGCATCGCGTCCACGAACCAGTCGTCGCCGTCGCGGTCGTACGCCTCGGGGTCGGCTTCGACCTCCTCGGTGCCGTCGCCGGCGAGCACGCCCTCGGGGTGTGGGCGCGCGTAGTAGCCCTCCGTGGCGTCGTACAGCGTCGGAATCTCCCCAGAGAAGTCGGCGGTGAGCGCCTGCACGCGGTACGGCTTCAGGGGAACCGAGACGCCGGCGTCCGCGAGCACGCGAGCGGTGTGCGCGCCGGCGGCGACGAGCACGGCGTCGTAGGCGTCGCCGTTCACGCGCGGCGGGTCGAGCGCGACGCTCGCGGCCGTCCCTTCGCGCAGTTCGACGCCTTCGGCGACCGCCAACTCCGCGACGGCGTCGGCGTACGCCGCGGTGTCCGCGACGCCCGCGTTCCGGGAGACGGCGGCTTCCACCACGTCCTCGGTGCGGAGCGCGGGGTACTCGGCGGCGAGGTCGTCGGCGTCCACGCGCTCGACGCGGCGGTCGTTGCGCACCATCCCGTCGACTTGTTCGCGGATGGCGTCGGCTTTCCGGCCGGGCTCGGTGACGAACCAGACGTACGGCGTCTCCCGGAACTCGAAGCCGCCGGTGCCCGAGAGCGCGCGGAAGCGCTCGATGGCGCGGCCCGCGATGCGCGCGTCCACGTCCTCGGCGTACGCGTCGTAGAGAATCCCCGCGGCGCGGCCCGTGCTCTCGCCCGCGACGTCGCCGCGCTCGTAGACGGTGACGGCTGCGCCGCGCGCCGCGAGGTCGTGAGCCGCGGTCAGGCCGACTGCGCCGGCGCCGACGACCGCGATAGAGCGGCCCGCGCCGCGGTCGTCGTCGGCGTCGCTGAACTCGTCCATGCCGGCGGATGCACCGCGACCGGCATAACTGCCGCGGACCGCGGAGGCCGGCGCAGTCCGTCAGTTTCACTTTCACCGCGCACGGGTGGGGTTCAAGCGGGTAGCGGCCGACACTCCGGATATGGCACTGCAGCACCGACGCCGCTCGCAGTCGACCGCGGATAGCCCCGAGCGCCGCATCGACGTCTCGGAGATGACCGCCGCCGGCGTCGCCGCCTACGCGGACACCCACGAGGAGGCGTTCATCGAGCGCCGCGGCGGGAAGACGTTCCTCGTCACCGTCGAGTAGGAGCGTCAGTCGTCCGGCTCGACCTCGACGACCTCGGGCTCGCGGTCCGGCGGCGTCCACCCGCACGCGAGGTCCAGAAACTGCACGAGGATGCGCGCGGTCGCCCCCCAGACCGTGTAGCCGTCGACGTGGAAGAAGTGGACGATGGCCTCGCCGTAGGAGGGGTGGATGCGCTTCTCGACCTCGTAGTTGGCGGGGTCCGTGAGGTCCGAAAGCGAGAGCACGACGACCTCGTCGACCTCGCGCTCGTCGGGGACGAACTCGCGGTCCGGGACGCGCGCGACGAACGGCGTCACGGAGTACCCGGTGATGGTGGCGATGTCGTCGAGTTGTCCCTCGTAGGAGAGTTCTTCGGGCAGCAGGCTGATTTCCTCGTACGCCTCGCGGGCCGCCGTCTCCCGGAGGTCGTCGTCGCTGGGCTCGCGGCCGCCGCCCGGGAAGCTCATCTGCCCGGGGTGTTCGCCGAGGTGGTCGGCGCGCTTCGTGAACACCAGCGCCGGGCCGTCCTCGCGCTCGACGACGGGAACGAGCACCGCAGCGTCGCGGTCCTCGTCGGTGACCCGCTCCGGCTCGTGGGCGGCCACCCGCGACAGGTCCATGTCCGGGGGAAGCACCGCGACACTCTTAACTCACGCGCAGTCCCGCTCACTCGGTCAGCGACTCGCGGACGTCCGCGAGGTCCACGGGCGCCCACGCCTCCGCGTCGTAGGTCACGTCCACGAGGTAGCGCGCGCGCTCGTCGTCGGCGTCGGCGGCGTCCGATTCGAGGCGCGCACGCACCGCCGCGGCGAGCGTCTCGCGGTCGAGGTCGCGGGGTTCGACGTCCAGAATGTGCGGGAGGTCCACCGCGTTCTCGGGGAGTTCCGGGAACGCGACCGGCCCGGGGACGAGCACGCGGTCGCCGCCCTCGCGGTCGACGGCCACGAGGTAGTAGTCGCGGAGCGCGTCCATCACGGTCTCGTCGGCCGCGTCGGCGTCGAAGTCGTCGCCGCGCTTGAACGCCAGTTCTTCGAGCGCGTCGTGGAGTTCGTCGCGGGTGAGCGCGCCGAAGAGGTCCACGACGCCAGCGAGTTCGTCGCCGTTCACGGCTCCCCGTCGGTCGCGGAGTCGCTTGAACCTCCCGCCCGCGCGGCGGCCTCCTCGGCGTCCGCGGCGGCCGCGGCGGCCACCTCGTCGGCGTCGAGGCTGGTGTCAGTCCACGCCGGCAACCGCGTGTCCGTGCCGGGTTCGGCGATGGCGTCGGCGTACGTCCGGGTCTGCGCGCGCTCCTGTTCGCCGTCGTAGTCGAGGTCGTTGAACGCGGCGTCCGCGCCGTACGCCCGCACGAACCGGTCGGCGGCGTCGAGGTAGCGCTCGGCGAGCGCGTCGTAGTCGACTTCCACGCCGGCGTCCTCGACGGCGCGGAACAGCGCCGCGCCGACGCCCTCGCTCATCTCCGAGAGGCCCGTCGGCCCGGAGACTGCGCGGTGGTCGTGCTCGTAGCGCCCCAAATCGACCTGCGCGGCGCCGTCCGTGCCCGCGAGCCGGAACGCCTCACCCAGCGTGCCGACCTCCAGCCCCCAGCGCCGCTGGACGCGCAGACCGCGTGCGAGGTCCGCGGTCATCGCGCACTCGCCGGCGAGTGCGTACCGGAACGCCCCCAGAAAGTCCAGCACCTCGTGGTCGTGGCTGTCGGCGAGCGCGTCCACGAGCGGCTCGTAGAACAACCGAAAGAGCCGGCCGTACAGCCGGTCGTTCTCGACGCGCGCGTAGTAGCCCTTCGAGAACTCGAACCCGTCCGCGAGCGGGAACAGGAGCTTCCGCACGTCGCGGGCCTCGTACGTGGTCGTGTCGGCGTCGTGGACGACGACGTAGTCGTGGCGCGCGGCGACGCCGAGCGCCAGCCAGACGTCCCGGCCCTTCCCGCGCTCGCCCGCCAGTCCCGCGTCGTCCAGCAGTGCCTCGACACGCGGGCCGTCGCACCACAAGACAGTGAGGGGCACGTCGAAGTCGGCGAGCCAGTCACGGAACTCGGGGACGCGCTCGGCGGGCGCGCGCAGCGGCACGACGACCTCCGCGGGGTCGACGCGCTCCAGCTCGGAGAACACGCGCTCCGGGGCGAGCCCGGCGTACTCGCGGTCGGTCATCGGGACGACGACGGCCGCCCGGCCCGTCGGCGCGGCCGGGTCGGCGCCGCCGTAGTCGTGGAGCGTCGCCACGCGCTCCTGCGTGTAGTCCATACCCACGCTCGGGCCGCCGCCGGGAACTAACTTGCGCCAGCGGGCAGTCGGCCGGCGCGGTAGAGCGCGACCAGCGCGACGACCAGCACCGCGAGCGCGACCCCCGAGACGCGGAAGACGCCGTCGTAGCCGAAGCCCGCGCCGACCAGCGTCCCGACGACGACGCTCCCCATCGCCTGCACGACCATCATCACCGAGCTGTAGCCGGCGTACGCGCTCGCGCGGTCGCTGTCCGGCAGGCTGTCCAGCAGGAACGTGTCGATGGCGGGGAAGAGGCTGTGGACGGCGTACCCGAGCACGACCGAGACGGCGGCGACGCCGACGACACTGTCGACGACCGTCATCGCGAGCAGGGACGCGACGAAGCCGCCCAGCACCGCGAGCATCAGCGGTACGTGGCGGAAGCGGTCGGCGAGCCGGCCGGTGTACCAGAACGCCGGTACGCCCGCCGCGAACACCACCGTGAGCAGGGTCTCGGCGGTGCTGCTCGGGATGTTCTTGGTCTCGGTGAGGAACTTGATGTAGAAGTTGAAGAAGCCGTTCCAGACGAGGCCCGCAACGCCGACGATGACGACGCCGAGCACGACGACCCGGTACTGGCGGCGAATCGCGCCGAGCAGGTCGCGGTCCGCGGCGCCGGCCGCCGGGAGGTCGGTGCGGCCGGCGAGCACGTAGATGACGGCGGTGGCGACGACCGCGGCCGCGGAGAGCAGGTAGAACGGCGCGCGCCACGTGTACGCTTCGAGGAGGACGCGGCCGACGAGCACGGGCGCGAGCGCGGCCGCCAACTGGGAGGCGGTGCCGTGGACGCCGACGACGCGGCCGACGCGCTCGGGGAACAGCTCGCTGATGAGGGGGTTCGCGGCGACGAAGTACGCGCCCGACGAGACCCCCACGAGGAACGCGCCCGCCATCACGAACTCGATGGACGGCGCGAGCGTCATCCCCGCGGAGGAGACGGCGAGGAGCGCGCCCGTGCCGAGGACGACGTGGTGGCGGTCGACGCGCGTCAACAGCCAGCCCGTCGGTAGCCGCGGGAGCGCGCTCCCCAGCCACGCCAGCGTCGCCACCAGCCCGACGGCGGCGTCGCTGGTCACGAAGTCGGCCTGCAGGGGCGCGACCAGCGGCGCGAACACGACGCGCCCGAAGTTCACGAGGAACACGAGCGCGCAAAGCGACCCGAACAGCCGGACGCGGCGCGCGTCACTGGCGGACGTACCGGACACGGCCGGAGTTGACGGCTCGCGGGGTCAATTCTTACGGTTCTACTCGAAGACCGCGTCGAAGGCGTCCGCGCCCAGCGGCTCGAACGTCCCCGCGGCGACGTTCTCTCGGACGTGCTCGGGGCTGGTCGTCCCGGCGAGCGCGGACGTGACGCCGGGCGCGCTGCGCGCGAAGTTCAGGCCGCGCTGGGCGGGCGTGTCCCCGTCGAGCTTCTCGTCCACCTCGTCCGGGATGCCCTCCAGCACCTGTCCCTGCGCGAGGCTCGCGGACGTGAACACGTTCAGGCCGGCCTCGTGGGCGTACCACAGCACGCTCTGGTCGCCCTCCGGCCCCTCCTGCGACTGGACGGTGAACGCGTCCGCCATGAAGACGTTGAACGGCACCTGAATCGCGCGCAGGTGCGTCGCGGTGTTCCCGGCGGTCTTGGCGGCCGACCGCGCCCGCGAGATGATTTCCCCGAGGTCGAGGAAGTGGTCGTGGGTGCGCGGGACGCGGAACGCCTCCCACGTCGCCACGCCGTAGTGTTCGATGTC
Source organism: Halobacterium hubeiense (assembly GCF_001488575.1). Taxonomy (NCBI): domain Archaea; kingdom Methanobacteriati; phylum Methanobacteriota; class Halobacteria; order Halobacteriales; family Halobacteriaceae; genus Halobacterium; species Halobacterium hubeiense. The sequence continues at coordinate 409,431 of NZ_LN831302.1, read as the reverse complement.
GCCCGCGGCCACGCGCTCCTCCAGCCGCTCGAAGGTCGCCTCCAGCTGGTCGTAGACCGCGCCGGAGAGCCGTGCGTCAAGCTGCGTCTCGGGGTTGTGGACGTAGTAGAGGTCGATCTTGTCCACGCCGAGGTTCCGCAGCGATCGGTCCAGCTGGTCCTCGATGAAGCCGGGCGCGATGGCGTGGCTGCCGTGCGCGAGGTCGTCCGTGTCCAGAATCCCGCTGTCGACGTACTCCTCGGCGACGAACTCCCCGGGGTCCTCCGGCCGGGACTCGTCGAACGGCACGAACCCGCCCTTCGTCGCGAGGAACACTTCCTCGCGGTCCACGTCGGCGTCGGCGAGCGCGCGGCCGACGACGCGCTCGCTGCGCTGGTGGCGGTAGTTGATGGCCGTGTCCACGACGTTGCAGCCGCCCTCGACGGCCGCGCGAATCGTCTCGTAGTAGGCGTCGTCGACGTCGTCGGTCGGCTCACCGAGGTACGTGCCGAGCCCGACGCTGGAGAGCGCGCGGTCGCGGACGCTCCGGAAGTACGTCCGCGCCTTGTCCTCGCTGAAGCGCTCCTTGTACTGGAACGTCCCGTCAGCAGTAGCCATACCGGGCCTTCGCCGCCGCGTTACTTGTACTCCCCGCGACGGAACGCCTCGACGGCCGCGCGGTACCCCTCGCGGAACGTCGGGTACGCGAACTCGTAGCCCAGCTCGCGAAGCCGGTCGTTCGAGCAGCGCTTGCTCGTGCGGAGGCGCCGCTCGGCCGGCTCCGAGAGGTCGCCGGCTTCGAGGCGCTCCTCGACGGTCTGCTTCTCGGGGTGCTCGACGCCCGCTGCCTCGGCGAGCCAGTCGGCGAACTCCCACTTCGACACCGGTTCGTCGTCGACCGCCAGCAGCACCTCGCTGTCGGCGGCCGCGTCGTCGGTGAGCGCGAACCGCACGACGCCCACCGCGTCCTCGCGGTGGACCATGTTCAGGTAGCCCTCGGTGACGGGGCCGTCAAGGTAGCGCGTGAGGCGGTAGCGGTCCGGGCCGTACAGCCCCGCGAACCGCACGACGGTCGGGTCCATCCCGAAGTCGGACGCACGCTCGCGGGTGACGCGCTCGGCCTCCACGAGCACCTCCGTCTTCTCCGTGGTCGGGTCCAGCGGCGTCTCCTCGTCCACCCAGTCGCCGTCGTGGTCGCCGTAGACGCCCGTGCTCGACGTGTACACGAACTGCTCCGGGGAGTCCTCGCGAGCGCCGAAGTGTTCGATTGCCGTCCGCAAGCCCTCGACGTACACCTCGCGAGCGGCGTCCGCGCCGCGGCCGCCCGAACTCGCCGCGAACACCGCGGCGTCCACGTCCGGGACTGCGGACAGCGAATCGGCGTCGGTGACGTCCGCCTGCACGGCGTCGAAGCCCGCGTCGTGAATCGCCGCGAGGCCATCCTCGGAGCGCCGGACGCCGACGGGACTGTGACCGGCGGCCGCGAGCTGGCGGCCGAGTTCGAGGCCGACGTACCCGCAGCCCAGAATCGCGACGTCCATCAGTAGGGGTTCTCGCTGGCGACGTGGTGGTAGATGCGGGCGTACTCGCCGAGCGTCATCGGCTGACGGCCCTCGATTTTCTGCTGAATCTCCTTCGGGTCGAACTCGTCGCCGAGCCCGCTGGCGAGCGCCTCCACGTCCAGCACGGCCGAACTCATCTGGAGCATCAGGTTGTCCCGCACCTCCAGCAGGAGCCCCTCGGCGTCCGGCCAGTCGTCGCTGACCGCGAACACGCCCGCGGCCTCCTCGACGGTGAACTCGACGCGCTCGCCGTCGACGAGCGCCGCGAGTCGCTCTGCGTCGACGCCCGACGCCTCGGCGACGGCGTCAACGCCCTCCGCTTCGACGACGCGAGCCAGCGCCGCCTCGTACTCCGCGCGAACGTCCTCGGCGGTCACCGCTTCCGCGTCCTGAATTTCGTCGGCTAGCACGCGTTCCCGTACGTGCTCGCCGTTCAAGGAGGCTACGCTTGCCGCGACGGCTCACCACCCCGCGGACTGCTCGTCGGCGTTCCCGTCCACGTCGCCGACGCCGCGCGGCCCCGCCGGCACGACCACGCCAACCGTCGCCTCGACCTCGAAGGACACGCACTCGTTGCGCCCGACGCGCTCCGTGTCGCCGTCCCCGTCGACGTCGAACGCGACGTTCGCGTCCTCCCGGACGTACGCGGTGCCGTCGCCGGGGCCGACCGGCGAGCCGCCGTCGGCGCGGACCGCGAACCGGGCGTACGACCCGCGCACCGACACCGACCACGCGTTCGCCGTCGCGTACCAGAACCCCGGCACGGGCGCCAGCGGCAGACCCGCCGGCACCGCGCCGACGTCCGCCGCGCCGAGGCGCTTCGCGGCCTTCTCGGCCGCCACCGACCCGGCCTCCGAGAGCGCGTTCTCCGCGATGGCGCTCCCGACGTCGCGGGCGAGACCAGCCGTATCCTGCACGACGCCACTCTCCACGCGGACGGCGTCGCTGTCCACGACGTCGGTGGAGGCCGCTCGGAGCCGCGTCGCCAACTGGTCGCGCTGCCGTGGCGTGGCGTCGGCGACGCGAGCGGCCTCCGCCGCGGCCGCTGCCGCCGCCGAGCCGTTGCCGACCGCACTCCCGCGTTCGTGGACGGAGTCCCAGCGCTCGAACGCGCGCCGCGTCGCCGTTCGGCGTTCGCGCTCCGTGAACGAGCGCGGCGATGCCGCGAGCACGACGCGGACGCTCACAGCGACTCTCGCACGCGGTCGAGCAGCGAGTCGTCCTCGGTCTCCGCCTCGAAGCGCTCGGCGTCGGCAGTCGTCTCGTCGCGGTGCGTGGCAGTGTCGGCGGTCGCGGCAGTGCCCGTCGCATCGGCAGAGTCCGCGGAAGCGGTGGCGTCTGCACGCTCCGCGTTCGGGGTGCGTTGCGGTGGTCGTCGCTGCTCGGCTTCGAGACGTTCGACCGCCTCGCGGGCGGCGTCCGCGCGCCGCTGGACGCGCTCGTTGACGGCTTCGAGGTCGCCGACGTAGCCGTGCAGCGACTGCACGGTCGCGTCGAGGGCGTCCAGTCGCTCCGCGAGGTCGGCCAGCTCCGCTTCGACGTCGTCGAGGCGGTCGTGGACGGCTGCCGCCTCGGAGAGATCGCTGACCGCGGCGTCGCCGTCGGTCATCGCGCGTTCCACCGCTCGCAGCCGTTCGTCGAGGTCGTCGCGGGACACGACGGTTGGTGGTCCCGTCCTCCCGTTTAAGTGTCGGGACGGCGCAACGTTGATGCTCTCCCCCCGTGATGAACGGCGTATGAAAGCCGCCCTCATCGGCGTCGGCCAGGCCGGCGGAAAGGTCACCGAAGCCCTCCTCGCAGAAGACCGCCGCGCCGGCTACGGCGCCGTCCGTGGCGCACTCGCAGTCAACACCGCGAAAGCCGACCTCGAACCGCTGGACATCGACACCATCCTCATCGGCCAGGAGCGCGTGAAAGGCCACGGCGTCGGCGCGGACAACGAGCTCGGCGCGGAAGTGATGCAGAGCGACGTCCGCGAGGTCGTCGGCGCGCTCGACGGCGTCATCGACGCCCAGACGGAGGCCATCTTCGTCGTCGCCGGCCTCGGCGGCGGCACCGGCTCCGGCGGCGCGCCCGTCCTCGTGAAGGAACTCCAGCGCGTCCACGAGATTCCCGTGTACGCGCTCGGCATCCTCCCCGGCCGGGACGAAGGCGGCATCTATCAGGCCAACGCCGGCCGGTCGCTGAAGACGCTCGTCCGGGAGGCCGACTCGACGCTGCTCGTGGACAACGACGCGTGGCGCGAGACCGGGCGGAGCGTCACCGAGGCGTTCGACGCCATCAACGAGCGCATCGCGCGCCGCGTCGGCATCCTGCTGGCCGCCGGCGAGAACGTCGAGGGCGTCGGGGAGAGCGTCGTCGACTCCAGCGAGGTCATCAACACGCTCAAGTCCGGGAACATGTCCGCGGTCGGGTTCGCGAGCGCGGACGCCGCCCCCGACGCCGGCGAGAACGTCAACGTCGTCACCTCGACCGCGCGGAAGTCCCTGCTTACGGGGATGAGCGTGCCCGAGACTACCGAAGCGGGCGCGGCGCTAGTCGTCGTCGCTGGGGAGGCCGACCGCGTCTCCCGGAAGGGCGTCGAGAAGGCGCGGTCGTGGGTCGAAGAGGAGACCCGCAGTATGCAGGTCCGCGGCGGTGACTTCCCGCTGGACTCGGACAAGATCGCGGTGCTGGTGTTGCTGTCTGGTATCTCGCGCTCCGAGCGCATCGAGCAGTTCATGGAGCGCGCGAAGGAGGCAAGCGAGACCGTCGAACAGGAGCAGGCCACCGAGGACTTCCAGAACGACGAGCTGGACGACCTGCTCTAGACGAGCGTCTCGCCGTCGAACTCGCGGGCGTCGAACTCCACGTCGAGGAGGTCCAAGAGCGTCGGCGTGACGTCGAAGAGGTCGGTGCCCTCGGGGACGGAGACGTCCTCGGCGTCTGAGAGCAGCGTGGCGTTCTCGAAGGAGTGCATGCCGTTGCGCGGGCCGACGCTGAACACGTCGTCGGCGCCCGAGAAGCCCGCCTTCAGGTCGAAGCCGTGGTTCGGGATGGCGACGAGGTCGGGCGCGATCTCGTCGTGGGCGCCGTCGAAGGCCTCCTCCTTGGGGACGACGCGATCGACGACCGGCCGGCCGTCCGGCCCCTCCAGCGCGAGCAGTTCCTCCTTCAGTTCCGCGCGCACGTCCTCGTACTCGGACTCGGGGACGCTCCCGCGCGGCTCGCGGTCTTCGAGGTTGACGTAGAAGCGCCCTGGGATGAACGAGTACGCCGTCGTGTCGTCGCTGATGTCCTCGAGGCTGTCATGGTCCTCGTCCTCGAAGGACAGCCAGCCCTCGTCTTCGAGCCACTGGTTGAGGTGGACCTCGTAGTCCTCGCTGGTGAACCCGTGGTCGGAGGCGACGACCAGCGTCACGTCGTCGTCCAGCTCCGCGCGGATTTCGCCGATGTACTCGTCGACCTTCTCGTAGAACTCCAGGAACTCCTGCTTGTACTCGCCGTCCTGCTCGTAGTCCTTGAACAGGAAGTGGTTGACGCGGTCGGTCGTCATGAACACGCCGAAGAAGAGGTCCCAGTCGTCCTCGCGGACGTAGTTCAGGAACGCCTCGTGTCGGGCGTCGATGGTCTCGTGGGCGTCCGCGATGAACTCGGACTTGTCGTCCTGGTGGCCGAGCTTGGCGTTCGTGTCGATGCGGTAGCCGATGGAGTCGAGGTAGTCGCCGACCGACTCGGGGTGCGAGCCCTTCTCGATGCCCGGGGAGAGGAACCCCGAGACCATCCGCTGGACGTTGCGCTGGGGCGGGAACGTGACGGGGACGTTGAGGACGGTGGCGTCCCGACCGGCGTCGGTCACGCGGTCCCAGACGCGGTCGGCCTGCACGTCCCGGCCCATCGGGACGTACGTGTCGTAGCTGCCGACCTCGCGGTCCTGGAACCCGTAGACGCCGGTCTCGCCGGGGTTGACGCCCGTCGTCAGGGACGGCCAGCACGCGCTGGACTCCGGCGGGACGATGCTGTCGATGGCGCCGCCGCCGCCCGATTCGATGACGTCGTGGAGGTTCGGGAACGTCTCGGGCTCGTCCCGAATCAGGCTGTACGGGACGCCGTCGATGCCGATGAACGCGACCCGCGAGCCGTCGCCGCCGCGGAGTCGGTCGAACAGACCCATACAGTCCGCGTCGCCGCTGACGCACAAAAGGGTTCGTCTTACGGCGGCAACTGGCCGGTGTCCGCGACACCAGCCACGTTTGCCAGCTCAGGCCTGTTCGAACGCCGAGAACAGCGCCTTCCGCGTGCTCGCGTCGATGAGCTCGTCGAGCGTGGACTGCTGGTCGGAGCTGACGCGGCTGAACAGCCCCAGCGGGACGCGCGCGGTCGCGGTGTCGGCGTCGCCGCCGAGCGCGTCCGTCTGGTCGAACGCCGACGAGAGGACGTCCATCGCGCTCGTGCGCACGTCGTCGGCGCGACACGCGGTGACGACGGTGTCCTCGTGGACGCCGAACGCGGCCGCCGAGGAGACGCCGTCGAGCCGGAGGAGGGTGTCGGCGGCCTCTTCGAGCGCGCTCACGGACGGGACGGAGCCGACGTTCGTGACCGCGAAGCTCGCGCGGCGCTCCCGGTTCCTGATGGCGTGCCCGATGACGTCGAACGTCTCGCCGCTCATGCCGGGCGCGCGCAGCGCGTCGATGGTCCCCTGGTCGGCGAACTCCTGGAGGAAGGTCGCGGCGCGGAAGTCCTCGCGGGAGCGCACGCGCCGGAACTCCCGGGTGCCCGCGCGGATGCCGTAGAGGAGCGCGGTGGCGACGTCCTGTTCGGGCGTGAGACCGGCTCGCTCGACGAACCGCGCGACGATGGTGGAAGTGGCGCCGGCGTCGTCGCCGTCGAGGACCAGCGAGTGGTCGACCGCCGCGGGCCGGTGGCGGACGACGGCGACGACGGGCGGCCGGTTGGCGAACGACGGGACGGTGCCGCCGCCGCCGACGGCGACCGCGCCGTCGAAGTCGTCGAGGGAGTTGCCGGCGACGTCGAGGGAGACGTCGAAGAGGTTACAGAAGGCCTTGGCGTCGTCGCTGGTGACGTCGTCCTCGGCGAACACGCGCGCGGTGACGCCCCACTGGTTGCAGAGTTCGCGGAGCCCGATGGCGGCCGCGAGCGCGTCGACGCTGGGGTTCTCGGGGACGACGAGCGCGACGGATTCGAGGCTCGCGATGGTGTCGCGGAGCCGCGCGAAGTTCTCGTCGTCGGTGTCGGTTCGGCGGCGTCGGAGCACCGCGGTGAGGGCGTAGGCGCCGGCGCCGCCGACCGCGACAGCCCCGGCCGCGAGCGCGAGCACGGGCGTCGAGACCGTGCCGACCTCGGGGAGCATTACGCCGAGAGTCCACGTGAATCGTTAAGTATGTTGTCCCGGGCGGCCCGCGGTGTCGGCTCAGTGGGAGGGATCGGTCGCGCTCGCGTCGGCTGTCCCGTCCTCGTCGTCGCTGTCTGCGGACTGGAAGTTCGTCGGGACGACGGTGACGTGGCGAACGCCGAACTGTGAGTGGCTGGCGGCCATTACGCTCGATAGTACGGCACACCACCGGAAATAATTACCCATGCGCATAACACATCGACCGGGCGGCGCCTGATACCCCGTGGTTATCGCCGCCGCTGGTCGGCGCGAAAAAGCGGAGAATCAGGGCGACGCGTTACGCGAACTTCTCGTCGTAGAGGTCTTGGGCGTGCTCAATGGCGTCCTTCGCCGCCGCCGCGTCCTCGAAGCCCAGCGTCTCGACCTCCTTGCCCGCCTCGAGGTTCTTGTACGTCTCGAAGAACTCCTCGATCTCGTCGAGTTCCTGCTGGGGGATGTCTTCGAGGTCGTCGATGTGGTCGTAGCGGGGGTCCTCGTCGGGCACCGCGATGACCTTGTCGTCCTGCTCGCCGTCGTCGTCCATCTTCATCAGGGCGACCGGGCGCGCCTCGATGACGCAGCCGGGGAACGTCTGGTCCTCGACGAGCACCAGCACGTCGAAGGGGTCCTCGTCGTCGTAGTACGACTGCGGGATGAAGCCGTAGTCCGAGGGGTAGTGGACGTTGCTGTGGAGCACGCGGTCCAGCACCACGCCCGGGATGTCCTTGTCGTACTCGTACTTGTTGCGCTCGCCTTTCAGGCACTCGACGACCGCGTAAATCACGTCGGGTGCGTCCGGTCCGGTCTCGAGGTCTTCCCAGAGGTTCGCCATGACGCACAGGTGTTTGTCGGGCGGAAATAGGCTTTTCGCATCCCGAGCGGGGCAAACTCCACTCAATTGAGAAGTGTTTAAATGTATGCGCGCCTTCCAGTTAGCTATGTCAGAGGCACAACCTGCTGCACGTACGGACGTGCGCGACCTGACTGCGTTCCAGAAGAACATCCTCACCGTACTCGCCGAGGAAGCCCGCTACGGCCTCGCTATCAAGCGCGAACTCGAAGACTACTACGGCCAGGAAGTCAACCACGGTCGGCTCTACCCGAACCTCGACGACCTCGTCAACAAGGGCCTCGTCGAGAAGTCCGAGCTCGACAAGCGCACGAACCAGTACGAACTCACCGACGACGGCTTCGACGCCGTCCTCGACGACCTCGAGTGGACGCTCTCGAAGTTCCTCACCGACGAGGACCGCAAGGAGCAGGTCCGCGACATCGTCGCCGAGAACTAACGGTTCTTCCAGACACAACTTTTCACGCGCCGAGTTCCGTAGCGGCAGCGCCGCCTACTGCTCGGGCGCGGGGTCGGCGGTGGATTCCGAGTCGTCGCCGTCCTCGGCCGCGACCTCGGAAATCAGGTCCAGCGACGCCTCGACGCGCTCGCGCTGCTCGTCGGTCGGCCACGCGTTCCGCGGGAAGTACTCGTCGAGAAACTCCTCGCGCTCGCGGTCGTCGGCCGCGTCCATCGGGCGCGCGTAGTAGTTGTTCATGAACTCCGCGAACGCCGCGGCGTTGTCGCCGTGGACGTCGCCGTGGCGCTCGCGCACGCGCTCGACGAGTTCCTCGTTGCGCGCGGCGGCCGCCTCGTAGTCGCCCTGCTCGCCGGGGCCGGACAGCGACACCTCGGCCGCGCGGTCGGTGTCCTCGACGTCGTCTAGCTGGACGCGGCCGTCGTCGTCGAGCCAGTCGCCGGGGTAACAGACGAGCGTGTCGTCGCGCTCGCGGACGCGCGGCACGAACCCGTGGTCGGCGAGCAGTGCGTCGCGGCGCTCGCGGTACGCTTCGGCCGCGGCGTCGTCCACGGCGTCGCGGGTGAGGCGAGTGAGCCGTTCGGCTTCGTCGACTACGTCGTCGGGGAGGTCAGTCATCGTCGAGGGCTTCGTTGGCTAGTTCGTCGGCGCGGTCGTTTACCTCTCTCGGAACGTGGGTCAGCGACCAGTCCTCGAAGCGGCCGAGCAGTTCTCGCGCGCGGACGCGCTTCTCCCGGAGTTCGGGGTCGTTGGTGTCCCACGCGCCCTTCACCTGCTTCTCGACGAGCTGGGAGTCCCCGCGAATCTCGATCTCGTCGAAGCCGAACTCGGCGGCGGCCTCCAGCACGGCGAGCAGGGCCTCGTACTCGGCCTGATTGTTGGTCGCGCGGCCGATGCGTTCACTACCCTCCGCGACGATGCCGTCACCGGAGACCAACACCCAGCCGACGGCGGCGGGACCGGGGTTGCCGCGGCTCGCGCCGTCGAAGTACGCGTGCACGCGGCCGCCGCGGTCGGGTTCGACGACGGCAGTGATGTCCGTGGGGGTACCGCCCTGCACGACGAGCTTGTCGTCGTAGGCGACGGCGTGGGCGTCCCCGAGGTCGGCGTGCCAGCGCTCGTACTCGGAGTTCCCCTCGCTGAACGACGCGCCCGCCGCGTCGAGTCGTTCGCGCGCGTCGTCGACGTCGCACTCTACGACCGGCATTGAGTCGAAGTCACCTCCCCTCCCGTATATGGGTTACTATCCGAGAACGCGCGTCCAGCGGCGCCTCGTGCCCTCTACCGGCGGTTTAGCGGCGTTCGAGCGGCTACTTGTGTCGTCTGTGAGAGGTTCCAAACCGCCAACGGATTTAAACGTTTGCGAAACGCTAATATAAAAATGCGATGACACGGTCCACTCGCCAGCGGGAGCGAGAAACGGCGACAGAGCAGGAGGAGTCCGAGGAGGGCGTACGGGAGTGCCCGGAGTGCGGCTCTGACAACCTCGTGAAGAGCTCGGACCGCGCGGAGCTGGTCTGCAACGACTGCGGCCTCGTCGTCGAGGAGGAGCAGATCGACCCCGGTCCGGAGTGGCGCGCGTTCAACCACCAGGAACGACAGGAGAAGTCCCGCGTCGGTGCACCGACCACGCAGACGATGCACGACAAGGGGCTGACGACGACCATCGACTGGAAGGACAAGGACGCCTACGGGCGTTCCATCTCGTCGAAGAAGCGCTCGCAGATGCACCGCCTGCGGAAGTGGCAGGAGCGCATCCGCACGAAGGACGCCGGCGAGCGCAACCTCCAGTTCGCGCTCTCGGAAATCGACCGGATGGCGTCGGCGCTCGGCGTCCCGCGGTCGGTGCGGGAGGTCGCGTCGGTCATCTACCGGCGCGCGCTCAAGGAAGACCTCATTCGTGGCCGCTCCATCGAGGGCGTCGCGACGAGCGCGCTGTACGCGGCCTGCCGGAAGGAAGGCATCCCCCGGAGCCTCGAGGAGATTTCGGAGGTGTCCCGGGTCGAGCGCAAGGAGATCGGTCGCACGTATCGCTACATCTCTCAGGAGCTCGGACTGGAGATGAAGCCCGTCGACCCGAAGAAGTACGTGCCCCGGTTCTGCTCGGAACTCGAACTCTCCGAGGAAGTGCAGGCGAAAGCCAACGAGATCATCGAGACGACCGCCGAGAAGGGACTGCTCTCGGGCAAGTCCCCGACCGGCTACGCGGCCGCCGCAATCTACGCCGCGTCCCTGCTCTGCAACGAGAAGAAGACCCAGCGCGAGGTCGCGGACGTCGCGCAGGTGACGGAAGTCACCATCCGGAACCGCTACCAGGAGCAGATCGAGGCGATGGGCATCCACAGTTAGGCCGTCCCCGCCTCCGGTTCCGCTCTCAGCCTCCCCAGCGGCGCCGCTGGCGGCACTCCACCCGCATCGAAGGGGTTTTGCCCGGGCCATTTTAATGGGGGCACATGACTACCCCGTGGGACGACTGGGACCACGTGCTCAAGGTGGACCCGGACAAGTCGCTGGCCGACGGCGACACGTTCGACGACGTCGCCAGGACGGGCACCGACGCCATCGAAATCGGCGGGACAATGGACGTGACCACCGAGAAGATGCGGCGGGTCATCGACGCCTGCCGGAAACACGACGTGCCGCTGTACCAGGAGCCGTCCAATCCCGCAGTCGTCGTCGAGGACGACGCCCTCGACGGCTACCTCGTGCCGGTCGTGCTGAACGCCGGCGACCCGTTCTGGATTACGGGCGCGCACAAGGAGTGGGTCCGCATCGGCGACCTCGACTGGGAGCGCACCGCCACGGAGGCGTACGTCGTCCTCAACGACGAGGCCAGCGTCGCCGAGTACACGGACGCCGACTGCGACCTCGACGCCGACGAGGTAGCGGCGTACGCGGAGGTCGCCGAGAAGATGCTCGGCCAGGACATCGTCTACGTCGAGTACTCGGGGACGCTGGGCGACACCGAGGTCGTCGGCGCGGCGCAGGACGCGCTCGACGACGCGACGCTGTTCTACGGCGGCGGCATCCGCGACTACGACGCCGCCTACGAGATGGGCGAGCACGCGGACACCATCGTCGTCGGCGACCTGCTCCACGACGAGGGCGTCGAGGCCGTCGCGGAGACGGTTCGCGGCGTCAACGACGCCCACGAGTGAGCCCTCGTCCCCCGGACGCGACCGGGTTCGGCCACGCCGGAAATGACGGCGTTTAAGGCCGGTCCTCGCGAATCGGGTGGTATGAAGGACCGCACGTTCACAGCGGACGCCGAGCCGGGCGACCACGCGACGGTCGCTGGCTGGGTCCACGAGGTGCGCGACCTCGGTGGCATCGCCTTCCTCATCCTCCGAGACAAGACCGGGAAGATTCAGGTCAAGTTCGAGAAGGACGAGATGGACGACGAGCTCGTGGAGACGGGCATCAACGTCCAGCGCGAGTCCGTCGTCCAGGTCACCGGCGACGTCGAGGAGGAGGAGCGCGCGCCCACCGGCGTCGAGGTCACGCCCGACTCCATCGAAGTGATGGCGGAGGCCGACCCCCAGCTCCCCCTCGACCCCTCCGGGAAGGTCGACGCCGACCTCTCGACGCGGCTGGACAACCGCACGCTGGACGCCCGCAAGCCCGAGACGAAGGCCATCTTCGAGATTCGCGCGGAAGTCCTGCGCGCGGTCCGCGAGTACTTCCGGAGCGTCGGTTCCACGGAGATCAACACGCCGAAAATCGTTGCCACCGGCACGGAGGGCGGCACGGAGCTGTTCCCCGTGACGTACTTCGGCGAGGAGGCGTTCATGAACCAGAGCCCGCAGCTGTTCAAGCAGCTGATGGTGGGCTCCGGGCTCGAACGCGTCTTCGAGGTCGGCCCCATCTTCCGCGCAGAGGAGCACAACACGCCGCGCCACCTCAACGAGGCGACGATGATCGACTTCGAGTCCGCGTTCATCGACCACGAGGAGGCGATGGACGTCTGCGAGGGCACGCTGAAGGCCGCCTACTCCGCGGTCGAGGAGAACTGTCAGGAGGAACTCGAACTCCTCGGCCTCGCCGACGAGTTCGAGGCGCCCTCGGGTGACTTCCCGCGGCTCACCTACGAGGAGGCCATCGAGCGCATCAACGCCACCGGCGAACTCGACGAGCAGCTCGTCTGGGGCGACGACCTCCCCACGGAGGGCGAGAAGGCGCTCGGCGACGACGTCGGCGGGCACTACTTCGTCACCGACTGGCCCAGCGAGATCAAGCCGTTCTACATCCAGGACTACGACGACGACTCCGAGCTCTCGAAGGGCTTCGACCTGATGCACCCGCGCATGGAACTGGTGTCGGGCGGCCAGCGCGAGCACCGCTACGACGCGCTCGTCGAGGGCTTCAAGCAGCAGGGTCTGGACCCCGACCAGTTCGAGTACTACACGAAGATGTTCAAGTACGGCATGCCGCCCCACGCCGGGTGGGCGTACGGCGTCGAGCGCCTCGTCATGACGATGCTCGACCTCGACAACATCCGGGAAGCGGTTCTCTTCCCGCGCGACCGGCAGCGGCTGTCGCCATAGGTGAGACGCCGCGCGTCTCACAGGACCGACAGCGGTTGAGTCCCTAATCGCCGGCTGCGTCGTCGATTAACTCGAACGCTTTTTCGCGGAGTTCCCCGGTCATGTGCAAGCCGTGGCTGTCGATTTCTCGAACCAACGCTTTGGCGTTCTCCGGGTCCATTCCCTCGTGAACCGCGCGAACGATGACGCCGACAGTTCCGGTGACCGTCGCGCCGAGTCCCTCCGCGACCGCACGGACGCGGCGGTCGTCGGAGACGACGGCGACGGAACGGTCGTCGGCGTGGTGGGAGCGCACGCCAGCGACGAGTTCGACGTCACCGTGAACGCACTCGTCACCGAGCAGGCGCTGCGCGTCCGCGACGGCCTCCTCGGAAACACTGTCGGTGACTTGCTGGGAGCCGAGGAACGTCGAGACGTTCGTCCTCGCTGGCTCGGTCGTTACCTCGTCGACGACAGTCTCCAGAACCAGAACGTCGCCATCGAAGTTCGCCAAGAGGTCGACGCGGCCGACGCTCCCGAGCGCGATGAGCGTGGTCGCGTCGACGAGCACGACATCGCTCATACGTCGAGCGCGGCGTCGGCGTCCGATTCGAGGTCGTCGGGCGAGAGTTGAGTGGTGAGGTTGTGTTCGCGCGCGATTTCCATCCACTCGCCGAGGCTGACGTCCGCGATGCGGGCGGCCTCGTTGACGGAGACGTCGCCGGACTGGTAGCGTTCGACAGCGACGCGCACGCGGAGGTCGTGGAGTCCCTCCGAGAGCGCTTTCCGGATGGTGGCGCTCTTGTCCTCGCCGAGTAGGTCGGCGACCTCCGCGAGGGCTTCCTCCTCGTCGTCGGGGATGCGGGCGCTAATCGAGGGCACGTATACGTCGTACTTAGGCGTAAACACACTTGAACGTTCGCGTGCCGAGAGTGCAACACTTAATCCGCGCGACCCCCGACTCCGAGAGGATGAGCGACGGCGACGCGGCGACGGCGTTCGCGCCCGGCCACGTGACCGGGTTCTTCAGCGTGGAGCGCACCGAGACCCCCGAGCGCACGGGGTCGCGGGGCGCCGGCATCACGCTCTCGGCGGGCGTGACGACGCGCGTTGAGCCCAGCGACGAGACGCGAGTGCGCTTGAACGGCCGCGAGGTTGCCGTCGAGAGCGTGACGCGCGTGCTGGACGCGCTCGACGCGACGGCGGCGGTGTCCGCGGAGACCGAACTGCCGCTGGGCGCAGGGTTCGGCGTCTCCGGCGCGATGGCGCTCGGGACGGCGCTCGCCGCGAACAGCGCCTTCGACGCGGGGCTGTCCGTGAACGACCTCGTGAGCGTCGCGCACGCCGCGGAAGTCGAAGCCGGCACCGGACTCGGGGACGTGGTGGCGCAGGCCCGCGGCGGCGTTCCGATTCGCGTCAAACCCGGTGCTCCGGCGCACGGTCGCCTCGACGGCGTGCCGGACGCGGGCCGCGTCGAGTACGTCTCCTTCGGCGGCCTCTCGACGAGCGACGTCATCGGCGGCGACACGGCGACGCTGTCGGCGGCGGGCGAAGACGCACTCGCGGCGCTCCGCGAGCACCCGACGCTCCCCCGGTTCATGGCGCTCTCCCGTGAGTTCTCGCGGGAGGCGGGCCTGCTGGACGGCGACGTCGAGGCGGCCGTGGAAGCGGTCACCGACGCGGGCGGCGAGGCGGCGATGGCGATGCTGGGGGAGACGGTGTTCGCGCTCGGGACCGGTCTCTCCGACGCCGGCTACGACCCCGAGGTGTGTCGCGTGCATCCGGCGGGCGCGACGCTGGACCCGTAGCGTGGCGCGCCAGCGGCACACCACGTTACAGTGAGCGATGACGCAGTGAGCCGCGAGTAGCGGCCACCCGCAAGCGGACGATTTTTGCGCGACCGGCGGCCAGAGACAGTATGGCCGAGATTCCCGCCGACCACCCGCGCCACGACTCGCTGGTGACCCGCCACCGCATCGAGGCGGGCGTGGAGAAGGGCATCACGTCGAAGCAGGGGCTGGTCGCGCAGGGCCGCGGGGAGGCGTTCGACTACTTGCTCGGCGAGGAGACGATTCCGTCAGCGGACAACGCCGAGCGCGTCGCGGCCGCGTACCTCCTGCTCGCCGAGCACCCGGTGCTGTCGGTGAACGGGAACGTCGCGGCGCTCGTGCCCGGCGAGGTCGTCGCGCTCGCGGAAGTGGTGGGCGCAGACGTCGAGGTGAACCTCTTCAACCGCACCGCCGAGCGAATGGAAGCCATCGCCGAGCACCTCCGCGAGCACGGCGCACAGGACGTGAAGGGGCTGGAGGCGGACGCGCGGATTCCGGGCCTCGAACACGAGCGCGCGAAGGTGGACCGCGACGGTATCTACGACGCGGACGTGGTGCTCGTCCCGCTCGAAGACGGCGACCGCGCGGAGGCCCTCGCCAAGATGGGCAAGACCGAGCTCGTAATCGACCTGAACCCGATGTCGCGGTCCGCGCAGAGCGCCGCTGTCCCCGTCGTGGACAACATCATCCGCGCGCTCCCGTCGATTACCGAGCACGCCCGCGACCTCCGCGACGCCTCCCGGAAGGAACTGGAGGAAATCGTCGCGGGGTTCGACCGGGAGGCGGCGCTGGAAGCAGCGGAGAAGCGGATTCGAGAAGGCGACCTCGATTGATTTAGGCCGACCGAAAAATCGGTAGCTTTTTTCTTCTTTAGGTTAGCCTAAACCGTATGCGCGACCGAAGAACGTTCCTGAAAGCCACTGGCGCCACCCTCGCGTCCCTCGGGCTCGCGGGCTGTAACGCCGATAGCACCGACAGCGACCAGTCGACCGACGACCCCGCGACGACCGAGCCCGCCACCGAAACGACCGAGAACGCCGGCGGGGACGTCGGCGTGAACGCGGCCGTCGCCGCACAGTGGAACGTCTACCGGGCGCGGCTCGCAGACGCCGCCGCGCTCGGGCTCGCGGAGGAGCACGCCCTCGGCGAACGCACCGTCGCGGGTGTCTTCGAGGACTTCGAGAGCGCGAGCGGCGAGTACGGCGCCCACGAGAAGCTGGAGGCCACCAGCACGGAGCACTACGAGGGCTTCGAGAGCGCCGTCGTCAGCTTACAGGAGGCGCTGGCGGCCGGCGACGCCGACGCCGCCCGCGACCACCAGCGGACCGCCGACGACCACCTCGCGGCGGCCCAGCGCGAGCTCGTCGGCGAACAGCCCGCGAACGCCCTCGACGCGCTCGCGTTCGGCGACCGCGCGGCCACCGCGTCGGCGCTGGCGGCCGCCGACCGGCCGGCGGACGCCGGCGTCACGGCGAACGCTGCGCTCACGGACTTCGAGGACGCCGCCGCCCACGACGCGCTCGAAGGCACCGCCGACGACGCCTACGAGCGCTTCGAGGGCTCGCTGGGCGACGTGCTCTCTGCCGGCCAGCGCGGCGACGCCGAGGACGCCGAAAGCGCCGCGGACGAAGCGCTGGCAGCGGCGGTCGAGGGCGCGTACGCCGTCAGCGGCGAGCGAGTGGCGGGCGCGGGCCACCTCGCGAGCGTGCAGTCCCGAGCCTACGACGCGGCGACGGTCGCGGGGCTCGGTGGGCCGGCGGCGTCGTTCGCGCACGCGGCGACGCTCACCGCGTACCGCGCCCGCACCCACGACGCGGCGCGGCTCGCGGCCGCCGGTCAGACCGAGGCCGCGGCGACGGCCGCCATCGACGTCCTCGAACACTTCGAGGGCGCGGCCGCCCACGAGCCCCTCGAAGAAGCCGACCACGACGCCTACGAGGGGGTCGAGGGCGGCGTGCGCGACCTCCAGACCGCCATTCAGGACGGCTCGGGAGTCGCCGACGCGCTCGCGCAGGTGGACGATAACCTCGTCGCGGGCGTCGAGGCGCTGGCGACGAGCACGGAAGCCGCAGTTCTGGAAGCCGGGTTCTTCCGGGCGCGGCTCGCGGACGCCCGCGAGCGCTACCGGCGCGGGGACGGCGAGGCGGCGTCGCTCGTCGAGGACCTGTTCGCGCGCTTCGAGGCGAACGAGCTCGGCGTCCACGAGGCGCTCGAATCCACCAGCGAGAGCCTCTACGAGACGTTCGAGCACGACCACCTCGAAGCGCTCCCGGACGCGATGCGGAACGGCGAGGATACCGTCGCCGACCACGTGGACGGCGCGCTCGGCGCGCTATTGGACTTCGAGACGCAGGCGGCGAGCACGGCGCGCGTCGCCGGCGCGGAGTCGGCGTACCTGTCCGCGCGGGCGTTCGACGCGGCGGCGCTGGCGGCCGCCGGCGACAGCGAGCGCACGGCGACCGTCGCGTCCGACGCGATGGCGCACTTCGAGGCGGGCGCGGGCGGCTTCCACGAGGCGCTGGAGGGCGCCAGCGAGGACACCTACCACGCCTTCGAAGAGGCGCTGGTCAGCGTGGAGGACGCCGCCAGCGGCGACGCGAACGCGTACGCGGCCGCGCAGTCGTTCTTCGAGCAGTCGCTTGCCGCGACGGACGCGGTCGTCACCGCGGCGGGCGGCGAACTCGGCGCGGCGGCCGCGGGCGTCGTCAGCGACGCCTACGAAGCCTTCGAGACCGCGCGCGTCCACGACCTGCTGGCTGACGCCGACGAGGGCGCCTACGAGTCCTTCGAGTCCGCGCTAGACGAGTACGCGAGCGCGCTCGAATCCGGCGGTGGGAGCGTCGACGCAGTGGCGAACGCGTCGCTGCGCGCGCAGTTCGCGGTCGTCGGCGCCATCGAGCAGGCGCCGGTCGGCGAGGGGAGCGGCGAGAGCGAGGAATCCGAGCTCTCGGGCGGTCCGAACGTCGTCTCCGGCGTCCCCGAGGACGCCGACCACGTCGTGGACATGACCGCGGTGGCGTACGAGCCCGCGGAGCTCACCGTGCAGGTCGGCGACAAAGTCGCGTGGACGCACGCGGGCGGCGAACCCCACACCGTGACCGCCTACGAGGACGACGTCCCGGACGACGCCGCCTACTGGGCGTCCGGCGGCTTCGAGAGCCAGGACGCCGCGGCGAGCGGCTGGGAGAACGGGGAGGGTGCGGTGACGTCCGGCGAGTCGTACGTCCATACGTTCGAGACCGCGGGCGAGCACGGCTACTACTGCATCCCGCACGAGACGCTGGACATGGTCGGGACGGTCGTCGTGGAGGAATCGTGATGGGCGACGACCTCCGCACGATGCGCGAGCGCCTCGACGGCCTCGCCAGCGACGACGGGCGCTTCTACGTCGCCTGCGCGCGCACCGGCGAGCGCCCGTTCCCGGTCGGCGGGCTATGGTTCGCGGACCGCGAGACCGCCCGCGAGGCCGCCGAGTTGGCCCGCGAGTACCGCCGGACGCTGGAGCGCTACGACCCGCGAGCGCCCCACTACGACCTCGTCGTCCACGAGCGCACCGAGCCCGTGCCGCCGGCGGACTCGCCCTCGCTGCCCGACGCCTGCCACGACGTCACGGGCGCGGTGTTCGAGGCGTTGAGCGCGGCCGGCCACGAGGACGCCGAGCGCACGATTCTGGACGCGTACTTCGCGGCCGCGGAAGCCACCACCGACCCCGACGACCTCTGCGTCGTCCTGCTGCGGTGTACGGCGCGCACGCTCGACGCCGAGCTCTCGGCCCGCGAGCAGGCGGTCGTCCTCGCGGACGCCGCGCACCGGGCGGACTTCGCGGCGGACGCGTCCACCGTCGGCGACGCGTTCGCGAGGGTCGCGGGCGCGAACCTCGTCGAGGCGCCCGCGGAGACCGTCGACGGCTGGCGGTTCGACCCCGCGGTCCGGGTCGCCGACGCCGCAGTCACGCTCCCCGCGGCAATCGCCGTGCTGGCGGTGCAGCCGGACGCCGACCCCGCCTTCGACCGCGCCGGCGACGGCGTCCGCGCGCGACTCGACGGCGGCCCCGCGGGGCTGGCGACCGCCCCCTCACAGTAGCTCGCGCGCCATCTCGGCGGCCGCCGGCGCGCTGTCCGCGAGCACGTAGACGATAGGCTCGACGCCGAAGCCGCCGGTCTGGTAGAGCACGTCCGCCTCCGGGTGGTCCCGGACGACGGGACGGAGCGCGTCCGCGGAAGCCTCTCCTTCCGGGTCGAACTCGACGGCCTCGTAGCCGAGCGACTCCAGTTCCTCGACGATATCTGGGTCGTAGTGGACGTTCAGGCACGCGCGAGCGTCGCTGCCGGCGTCCCGGGCGGCCAACAGGACTGACGCGACGTGGACGCTGACGCCGAACTCGGGGTCGGCGGGAATCTCCGTGCGCCCCATCACGTCCAGAATCCGGCCGGGGACGCCCGCGACATCCTCGACGCCGTCGGCGTCGGGCGTACACTCCACGAGGTTCGAGCCGACCGCAGGGATGAGCGTCGCGAACCCGCTGGCGTGTTCGAGGATGCGGACGCCGCGGCGCACCGACGAGAGCACGCGCTCGCGGACGCGCACCTCGCTCTCGGGGTCGTGGACGCGGAAGTCGCCGTCGTACTCCGCGAGCGCCGGCATCGCCGCCTCGTGGAGGTCCGCGACGACGTCGCCGCGCGCGGACAGCCGCCGAATCAGCACCTCCGCCTCGACGAGCGCCTGCACCTGCGACATGTCCCCGCTGGCGAGTCCCTCGCCGACGCGCTCGACGGTCTCGCGGACGCGCTCGTCGCCGGCGACCGCGTCGTTGACCGTGACCTCGCCGTGGGCGTACTTCGAGACCGCGGACTGGCTGACGCCGAGCAGGTCCGCGACCTCGTGTTGAGTGAGCCCGCGCTCGCGGAGGTCCGCCGCCAGCAGCGAGCGGAAGGTAGGGAGGAACTCCTCGACGACGACCTCCTCGATGAACTTCATTGGTCGCCCCCGAACTCGCGGTCGCCGCGGATGCGGCTGGCCTGCGGGCCGTCCTGGTCCTGGTACTTCGACCCGCGCTCCTCGCCGTACGGCCGCTCGGCGGGACTAGAGAGTTGCGTGAACACGAGCTGGCTGATGCGCATGTCGGGCGTGAGCGCGACCGGCACCTTCCCCAGATTGGAGAGTTCGAGCGTGACCTTCCCCTCGAAGCCGGGGTCGATGAAGCCGGCCGTGGCGTGGACGACGACGGCGAGCCGGCCCAAGGAAGAGCGGCCCTCGACCTGCGCGACGAGGTCCGGCGGCACCTCCACGCGCTCTTTCGTGGTGCCGAGCACGAAGTCGCCGGGGTGGAGGATGAACTCGTCGCCGTCGTCGACGACGGTCTCGGTGACGTAGTCCTCGACTTCCTCTTCTCTGTTGGGGTGGATGCAGGGGACGTTCGCGCGCTCGAACTCCAGGAACCGACGGCCGAGCCGGACGTCGACGCTCGCGGGCTGGACCTGGAGGTCCACGTCGTCCAGCGGTTCGACGACGAGGTCGCCCTCGAAGAGCCGCGCGAGGATGTCCCGGTCGGAGAGTATCATACCGGGTCGTGGTGGGCCGAGCGCCTAAAGGTTTCAGAACAGGCTGAGCAGCCAGCCGCCGTACGCGACGACGACGGCGACGAGGAGTGCGCTGCCCTCGTCGGCGTCGAACTCGACGTACAGCCCCTCCGTGTAGACGTACGTCTGCCAGCCCGCGACGACGAACGTGAACGCGCCGCGGAGGAGGCCCGTCGAGCCGATTGTCGAGCGGAACTGGCGGACGAACGCCTCGGGCGTGTCGAGGGAGGCCGACTGGAGCGCGAACGCGAGCACGGCGAACGCGAACACGGTGTTGAGAATCGACGGCACGGTCCCCCAGCCGGCGACCACGAGCGTCTCGCGGAACTCGCCGTCGTGGCCGATGACGAGCCGGCCGAGCGCGTGCATGACGGCGGCGACGATAACCCAACCGACGAAGAACGCGAACACGAGCCCGACGATTTCCGAGGAGAGCAGGCTCCACACCTCGTTGGCGGCGTCGCCGTGGCCGGCCTGCCGGAGCCGGCGCACGAACAGCGCGGCGAACCCGTAGAGGGCGGCGGCGAGCGCGACCGCGGCGACGCCGACGGCGGCGACGGCGGGCCACAGGTCGAAGCCGCGTTGCTGGAAGTACCGGCGCGGTCTGGAGAGCGGCGTGCGCGGGGCCATGTCCCGGCCTGCTGGCGGAATCGGCAAATGCTTGTCGGCGTGCCGCCGCGAGTAGCCAACGCTTTGCCCGCGCCGCCGCTACGCCCCAGCATGAAGCAGGTCATCGCCGCCCGAACGGACATCGGGATGGGGCAGGGGAAGCTCGCGGCGCAGGTCGCGCACGCCTCCCTGAAAGCCTACGAGCACACCGACGACCGCGCCCAGCGTCAGTGGAAACAGCAGGGGCAGAAGAAGGTCGTCGTGAAGGCCAGCGGCGAGCGCGAACTCTACCAGATTGCGGAGGAAGCGAAGGCCAAGGGGCTGCCGTCCGGACTCGTCGAGGACGCCGGCCACACGCAGTTGGAGCCGGGGACGCCCACGGCCGTCGCGGTGGGGCCGGCGGCCGACGCCGACGTGGACGAGATTACCGGCGACCTCCCGCTGTTCTGATAATGCGCGAGGCCCACGAATTGGAGCGCGCGGTCGGGATGTGGTACTACGCCAGCGACAGCGACGGCACGGGCGGCCGCCTCCGCGAGTCGCCGTCGGACTTCCGCGTCACGGAAATCGAGGAGTTCGACACCCAGCCCGTGGACGCCGACCGCGGCGACTACCCGTGGCTCGTCCTGCGCGCGACGCTGACGTCGTGGGACACCAACGACTTCGCCCGCGAGCTCGCGAACGGCCTAGAGATGAGCCGCGAGCGCGTGACGTGGGCGGGGACGAAAGACCGCCACGCGGTCACCACCCAGCTGTTCGCCGTCCGCGACGTCGTGCCCGAGGACCTCCCCGACATCTCGGACGCGGGCATCGACGTCGTCGGGCGCGCGGGCCGCGGACTGGAGTTCGGCGACCTCGCGGGCAACGAGTTCCGCGTCGTCGTCCGCGACCCCGACGACCCCGGGCAGGCGGAGGCCGTCACCGCGGACCTCGCGGCGTTCGGCGGCGGCGAGCCGGGCGTTCCAAATTACTTCGGCCAGCAGCGCTTCGGCAGCAAGCGCCCGGTCACCCACGAGGTCGGGCTCGCCATCCTGCGCGGCGACTGGGAGGGCGCCGCGATGGCGTACCTCGGCGCGCCCAGCGAGCACGAACCGGAGGATAGCAGTCGCGCGCGGCGGTTCGTCGAGGACACCCGCGACTGGGAGGCCGCCCTAGAGAAGTTCCCGAACCGGCTGCGCTACGAGCGCACGATGCTGCACGAGCTGGCGGACGGCGGGAGCTTCCGGGACGCCGTCGAGACGTTCCCGTCGAACCTCCAGCGGCTGTTCGTCCACGCCGCCCAATCGTACGCGTTCAACCGGATGCTCGCCGAGCGCATGGAGCGCGGGCTGCCGTTCCACGAGCCCGTCGAGGGCGACGTGGTGTGGTTCGCGGAGTCGGACGTCCCCGAGAGCGTCGCCCGGCCGGATTCGAGCCGCCAGCAGCGCGTCACCGCCGACCGCGTGGACGTGATGGCGCGCCACTGCGCCCGCGGCCGGGCGTTCGTCACCGCGCCGCTGGTCGGCACCGACACCGAGTTGGCGGAAGGAGAACCCGGGGAAATCGAGCGCGCCGTGCTCGGCGAACTCGACCTCGAACCCGGGGACTTCGACCTCCCGGGCGAGTTCGACTCCTCGGGGACGCGGCGCGCAATTTTGCTCCGCCCCGACCTCACGGTCGAACGCGACCCCCTGACCTTCGAGTTCGCGCTCCCCTCCGGGAGCTACGCGACGGTCGTCCTGCGCGAGTACCTGAAAACGAGTCCGCTGGACCTCTGAGCTACCCGGCGACGGGCGCGTCCACACCGCACTCAGCCGCGAGTACAGCGGCGGCGACGACGAGGAAGCCCGCGACGGCGAAGACGTACGGCCAGAGCACGGCCTGCCAGAAGCCGAGCAGAAGCAGGACGCACGCGCCGCCGGCAGCCACGAACGGACGCCCGGAGACGACGCCGGACGCGCCCGCGATGGCGCTCGCGCCCAGCGCCGTGAACAACACCAGCCGCGCCGAACTGTACCCGGCCCGCCCGAGGTGCCAGCCCAGCACGCCGACGAACGCGGCGACCACGACGACGGTCAGCCCGTGCGTCGCGGCCGTTCTGGAGGGCGCCATCACGCCGACCGTACTGTCGCCGCGTTCAAAGAGCTACTGGCGGCCCGACGAGACCCCGCCACCGCGCGAAACACCGGGCTTTTGCGCGCCCACGCCGTTCCCCGAGTATGGACTGTCGGCGGTGTGGCACCCCCCTGCGGAAGCCGGGCGACTACTGCCTGGTCTGCGACACCGCCAACTGCGACGCCGTCGTCGCCGCCTGCGACCGCGACCACGCGACCCTGACGTTCCTCGACGACGAGGAGGTCGTCGGTCAGACGGACATCGCCACCGTCCCCGAGGAGGGCGGCGAGACCGGCGTCGTCGAGCTCCGGAACTTCGCCGGCCGCATCGCCGACGAAATTCGGCGCAAGCGCCCCGAGGACGTCTTCGTCGCGGGCGACCACGACGTCATTCGCGCGGTGCGCGCGGACCTCCACTACGAGGTCTACCGCGTCCCCCGCGAGAACCCCGTGGAGTCGGTGGTCGAGCGCCGCGGCGACCGCTCGCTGGACGTGGTCGACGAGCCCGCAAGCGAGAAAATCGGCGGCCGCCACTCCACGCTCATCGGCGACCGCGACGGCCAGCGCGCGATTCGCACCGTCGCCGACCACCCCAACGTGAAGAAGGTCATCCCCGGGCCAATCGACGCCGGCGGCTCCGGCTCGCGGACGGGCGTCCGCGCGAAGGTCACGCGCGCCGACGACAACGGCAACCTCCGGCTGCTGATTCGCGACGGCTCCAGCGTGCAGGAGAACCGCGTCGTGACGACGGCGATGAACCGCGACACCGGCGAGCGCGTCCGCGCGGACCTCAACGACGCGCTCGACGAGGAAGAACTGCGGGACTGACGTGGGACTCACGGCTCACTCCGTTCGCCGTTCGCGTTAACGTGGTCTCCCTGCGGTCGACCACGCTGCTCACGCATCGCTGCGCTCCGCGTTCGCATTGACGTGGCCTCCCGACGGTCGGCCACGCAACGTAGCGTTTATGTGCGCCCCGACGGTAGAAGCGTTCACTATGGCTAAGAAGGGCTCCACGGGGAGCGCCGGCCGATTCGGCGCGCGCTACGGCCGCGTCTCTCGGCGTCGCGTCTCCGAAATCGAGGACGAGATGAACGAGAAACACGCCTGCCCGGACTGCGGTTCCGACGCCGTCTCCCGTCAGGGGACCGGCATCTGGCAGTGCTCGAAGTGCGACTACAAGTACGCCGGCGGCGCGTACAAGCCCAAGACGCCGGGCGGACGCACCGTCAGCCGCTCCATCCGCGCGGCGCTCGGCGAGGACGAAGGCGAAGCGAACGCCGAAGCCGACGTCGAAGCCGTCGAGGAATAATGGCGTACAAGTGCTCCCGCTGTAAGCGCGACGTCGAACTCGACGAGTACGGCGGGGTTCGGTGTCCGTACTGCGGGCACCGCGTCCTCCTGAAAGAGCGGAGCCGCGACGTCAAGGAAGTCGACGTTCGCTAGGCCGGTGGACCACGCCACGGAGCTGGTTTTCGAGTACGACTCTCCCGCGGTCGCTCGCGCCGTCGAGCGCAGCGTCGCGGTGGAAGCCGGCGACATCGAGGGCGACCGTAGCCGGGCGGCCGTCGAGCGCGAGGACGCGACCGTCACGGTGACCGTCGACGCCGCGGACCTGACCGCGCTGCGCGCGGGGAACAACACGTGGCTGACGCTCGTGGAGGTCGCCGAGCGCGCCGCTGCCGCCGGCCGCCAGCACCGCTGAGCGGTCCGAGGCCGGCGAGCGCGCGGCGCTGGCTGCGCGGAGCGTAATACGGGGGTTTTTCTGTCGGGCGCGCCTCCCCAGACGTATGCAGGGCAATCTGCCGCCGGAAGCACAGGAGAAGCTCGAGCAGCTACAGGACCTTCAGGAGAAAGCGCAGACGGTCGCGGCCCAGAAGCAGCAGGCCGAGACCCAGCTCTCGGACGCCGAGACCGCCCTCAACGCCCTCGACGACATCGACGAGGACGCGACGATGTACCGCGAGGTCGGCGAACTCCTCGTGGAGACCGACTACGACGACGCCGCCGACGACCTCGAGGAGAAAGTCGACGACCTCGAAGTCCGCGTCGAGACCCTCTCGAAGCAGGAGGAGCGCGTGCAGGAGCAGTTCGAGGACCTCCAGGAGGAGCTCCAGGAGATGCTCGGCGGTGCCGGCGGCGGCGGTCCGATGGGCGGCCCGAGCGCGTAACTGATGACTGACGAGGAACCGTCCGACGAGGAAGTCGTGGAGGCCGCCGCCGAGGCCGCCGAAGGCCTCGTGTTCTCGCGGCTCGCGACCGGTGACGTCGACGATCTCGACGTCACTGTCACGTTCGAGGACGGCGTACTCGACGTGGACGTCTACGTCCACGCGCCGGACGCCGACGCCGACGTCGAGCAGGTCGCGGATGACGCCGCGCTCGCGGCGCGCGGCGCCGTCGACGACCTGTTCGCGGACGAGTAGTTTTCTCACTCGTTCGCTTCACGAACGCGCAGCGGTAGCCGTCGCGACCGCAACCGCTACGTCAGGAAGAAGATGAGGACGCTGATGGCGACGGTGGCGAGCACGGCGAGGCCGGCGATGGCGCCGCCCATCGCGATGACGGCGTTGGCGTGGCTGGCGAGCGTCTCCGTGCGGTCGTTGCCGAACACGGTGACCTCCGCGCGCTCGCTGGCCATCCCGGCTTCGACGGGTTCGAGGTCGGCGACCGCCTCCTCCGTGAGGCCGACGACGAGGTCGACGAGTTCGTCCCAGTCGATGGCGCCGCCGACCTGATTCGTGGACTCGACGGTGTTGACGATGTGGGTGTCCGTGGTCATCACTTCCGCGTGGTCGACGCCGTCGAGCGCCTCCACGATGGTCTCGCGGAGCCCGGGCTCCATGTTGTTGCCGTCCACGAGCACGTACGCGGTGCGGTCGCCGCCGGTGTCGAGGACGGCGACGCGGACGCCGAGCGGGCCGATGCCGTCCTCGGGGCGCCACGCCGTGCGGTCCCACGCGACGCCGAGTTCGAGGACGTCCTCGTCGGCCTCGCGGAGGCGCTGGGCGGCCTCGCCGGCGGCCTGAATCATGTCGAACGAGCGCTTGCTCCCGGGGTAGACGTGCCCGAGGTCGTCGCCCTGCAGGCCGTTGTTGCAGTTGTGCGCGTCGGCCAGCAGGACGTCGTCCATGCCCTCGACGCGGGCCTCCGCGGTGGCGGAGAGCCCGACCGCGTACTCGACGTCGTCGGCGAACTCCGGGGAGAACGTGGAGACGAGCAGCGCGTCGTCGCCGAACGCCTGTCCGAGCAGTTTCGCCTCGCCCTCCTGGACGCGGACCGCGGGGGTCGCGCGGTCGGCGTAGTCGATGGACGCGTGGGCGCGCTCGGCGGCGTCGATGAGCGTGTCAACCTCGCGCTCCGTGACGAGGTTGAAGTCGTGGCCGGCGGTGGCGTGGGGCGGGAACGCCAGCCCCGTGGCGGACTCGGCGACCCGCTGCGGGAGGTTCCCGCCGCCGATTTCCCCCATCGGGCCGGGGTGAATCATCGGCAACACGAACCGGGCTTTCTCCTCGCCGTCGTCGAGATTGCGGAACGCCAGCACCGTCACGGGGACGACGGCTTCCTCGCCGATCTGCTCGAAGAAGTCCTCCAGTTCGCGGGTGCCCTCGGCGATGTGGCCGATGAAGCCGCTGACGAAGTCCAGCACGCTGACGCCGAGGCTGCGCTTCCACGGGCGGTCGATGGCGACGACGAGCCCGTAGGCGGCGACGCCGTACAGCGCGGTCAGCGAGACCAGCAGGACGAAGTCGCGGGGCGCGAACGCGTACTGGATTTCCGGCGGCGCCTCGGCGGGCCGGGAGAGGTAGGCGTTCACGAGGCGGCCGCCGGTCATGAGGTAGTTCATCGTGCCGCTGTAGACGAACAGCAGGACGCCGGCGGTCACCGTCTGGATGCTCGCGGGAATCGCGGCGACCAGCGGGGAGTCCCGGGAGACCGCAAGCACCACGAGGAACCGTATCGCGAACACGAGCCCGAGCGCCGCGATGAGCGCGTCGAAGACGAAGTTCTGCCCGAACCGGCCGGTGACGGCGGCGACGACGCCCGCCGCGACGAGCACGACCACCACCACGACCTCGCAGGCGAACGCCAAAAGCGACGACCGGCTGTACGTGAGCTGGCCGCCAAAGTAGCGGTCTACGGGCGTGGTGCCGAGGCTCGCGACGACCGTCGGCACGCCGATGAAGAACACGCCCTGCCACGCGTCCTCGAGGACGTACTGGCTGTCGAAGGCCGCGACGCCCGCCAGCGCCGCGATGACCAGCGAGAGCGCGACCGTCGTGTACCACCGGGGCGCGCGGAAGATGTACTTCGAGAGGCTCGCCAGTTCGCCCTGCGTCTCCGTCATCGGCCTACTCGCAGACCCGCACGAAGTTCTCGAAGACCGCTTCGCCCTCCTCCGTGTGGGCGACCTCGGGGTGCCACTGGACGCCGTAGAGGTCGCGGTCGGTGTCCGCGATGGCCTCGACGTCGCAGATGTCGCTGCGGGCGGTGCGGGTGAACCCCTCGGGGACGTCGACGACCTCGTCGGCGTGGCTCGCCCAGACGCGGGTCTCGGGCGCCAGCGACCCCACGAGCGGGTCGTCGTCGTCGAGAATCTCGACGTCGACGTCCGCGTAGCCGCCGTAGTCGCCGGACTCGACGCGGCCGCCGAGCTCCGTCGCGATGAGCTGCATGCCCAGGCAGATGCCCAGAATCGGCACGTCGAGATCGAGGTACTCGGGGCAGTTCCCGACGTCGTCCATGTCGGGGCCGCCGGAGAGCACGAGGCCGTCGGCGTCGAGCTCCGCCGGTGGCGTCGTGTTGTCGACGGTCTCGGTCTCCACCCCGTCCATGTCCCGGAGCAGCCGGTGCTCCAGGTGGGTGAACTGACCGTGGTTGTCGACGACGAGGATGCGTGTCATTAGGCCGGGGTACACGACTGCCGACTAAAAACCCACTCGTTCACGGTTACAGCGCCGACGGGTCGAAGCGCCGGTTCTCGCCGTCCCACTCGGCGAGGTCGCGGTCGTCGCGCGCGTCCACGTACGCTTCGAGGCCGTTGCCGGCGGTGTCCGAGAAGTACAGCGCCTTGCTGATGCCGTGGTCGACGGGCGTCGAGGGGACGCCGCGCTCGCAGAGCTCGTCGTAGACGTCGCCCAGCCCGGGCTCGGTATCGACCTCGATGGCGGCGTGGTAGAGGCCGACGCCGCGGCCGGCGTCGGGAGCGTCCGCGCCGACCGCTTGCAGCGCGACGTCGTGGTGGTGCTCGCCCCACGAGAGGAACGCGAACCGCCCCTCCGTCTCCGTGAGTTCGAGGTCGAAGACGTCCTCGTAGAACGCGACCGCGCGGTCGAGGTCCCGGACCTTGAGGTGGACGTGGCCGAGGTGGAACGGCGTATCGTTCATACCACACCTTCGGGGCGGAGGCAGTTAGCAGTCGGGGGCGGCTCACTCGCCGTCGAAGCGCTCCGCGGCGGTGTCGAAGGAGAGTTCGGAGCGCTCCTCGCTGCGGCGGCCCTCCGCGGCCGCGATGGCTTCGGGGTCGGGGCTGGCGTCGTCGTCGATGCGCGCCCACGAGTCGTGGACCTTCGCGTGACACCACCGGCAGAGGAAGACGGTAATCTCGTGGCCGACGTCCTCGCTGTCGTCGTACGCGAGGTGGTGCTCCTCGAGGAGCGGGCGCTCGTCGTCGTGGGCCTGCCGGCGCTCTTCGAGCCCACAACGCGCGCACTCGCGGTCGCGCTGCCGGCACCGGTAGTGCGGGCAGTCCGCCCACTCCCAGTCGCCGTCCGCGACCGGGCACCGGAAGTCGTCGGCGCGGCGCTCGGCCGCGAACTCGGGGTCGTGCTGGCCGTGCTCGAAGGCGTACCGGCACTTCCCGTCGTCGGTCGCGTAGTCGCAGACGCCGGCGTGGTCGTAGGGGTCGTCGACCCCGACGGCGGTCCCGGTCGGCGTCTTCTTCACGCCCCGGCGTAGCGACCGGACGGGGTAACGCTTTTCGCTGCCCGCCGCCGACTCCGGGTGTGCACCTCCGCCACGAACGCGACGGCGACGCCCGGACGCTCGCGTCCGACGTC
Organism: Halobacterium hubeiense; assembly: GCF_001488575.1. Classification (NCBI taxonomy): domain Archaea; kingdom Methanobacteriati; phylum Methanobacteriota; class Halobacteria; order Halobacteriales; family Halobacteriaceae; genus Halobacterium; species Halobacterium hubeiense. Next base: position 380,520 of record NZ_LN831302.1, on the reverse strand, counting down.
GACGTCGCCGACTCGCTGTTCGCGCAGACCCGCGGCCTGATGTTCCGGCTGTCGATTCCCGACGACTACGCGCTCGTCTTCGACTTCGACGGCGCCGCCAGCCGCGACGTCCACATGCTGTTCGTGCCGTTCGCCATCGACGCCGTCTGGATAGAAGACGAGGAAGTCCAGCGCGTCGAACGGCTCTCGGCGTGGACGGGCCGCGGCGAGGCGCGCTGCGACACGCTCGTCGAACTCCCGGCGGGCGCGGCCGACGACGTGCGCGTCGGCGACCGCGTGTGGGTGTCGGATTGACAGGCAACAACTGTCACACCCCACACCTTCAAACGTGTGCGGCTCGCCAACACACGTACACCATGTCGGACCACACCGGCACGGAGGATAGAGTAAGTCGCCTCACGGCGGCTGGCCGAGAAATTCTCCGGCACTAGTTTCCCTGCCGCTCTCGACGGCGGCGCACCCGACGTACAGTTCCTCGACACCACGCTGCGCGACGGCGAACAAGCCCCCGGCATCTCGCTGTCCGCCGACCAGAAGGCGACCATCGCGCGCAAGCTCGACGACACCGGCGTCTCCGTCGTCGAAGCCGGCAGCGCGTGCACGAGCGCCGGCGAGCGCGAGACGATTCGCCGCGTCACCGGCCTCGACCTGGACGCGACGGTCACGAGCTTCTGTCGCGGCATCCAGCGCGACGTGGACCTCGCGATGGAGTGCGACGTCGACGGCGTGAACCTCGTCGTCCCCGCCAGCGACCGCCACGTCGAGGGGAAAGTCGGCACCACCCGCGAGAGCGTCCTCGACACGACCCGCGAGCTCGTGGAGTACGCGACCGACCACGGCCTCTGGGTCGAAGTCATCGGCGAGGACGGCTCCCGCGCCGACGACGAGTTCCTCGCAGACCTCGCGGAAGCGAGCGCCGACGCGGGCGCGGATCGCTTCTGCGTCGCGGACACCGTCGGTCACGCCAGCCCCGAGCGCGTCTACGAGCTCGTGGACGCCGTCGCGGACTACGGCCCCGTGAGCGTCCACACCCACGACGACCTCGGGCTCGCCGTGACGAACGCGCTCGCGGGCGTCTCCGCGGGCGCGGACCTCGTCCACGCCACCGTCAACGGCGTCGGCGAGCGCGCCGGCAACGTCGCGCTCGAAGAGGTCGCGGTCGCGCTCTGGCACTGCTACGGCATCGAACCGCTGGACACCGAGCGCCTCTACGACCTCGCCTCGACCGTCGCCGAGGCCACGGGCGTCCCGCTCCCGCCGAACAAGGCAGTCTCCGGCGAGAACGCGTTCGCCCACGAGTCCGGCATCCACACCGACGGCACGCTCAAGGACGACCGCATGTACGAGCCGTACTCCCCGGAGGCGGTCGGACGCGAGCGCCGGCTCGTCCTCGGGAAGCACGCCGGCCGCGCGGGCGTCCGCGCTGCCCTCGCCGAACACGACGTCGAGGTCAGCGACGACGAACTCGCCGCGGTCGTCGAGCGCGTGAACGAACTCGGCGAGCGCGGCAAGCGCGTCACCGACGCCGACCTGCTCGCCGTCGCCGAGGACGTCAAGGGCGGCGACCGCGAGCGCCGCGTCGAAGTACTGGACCTCACGGCCGCCAGCGGCGGCGGCACCCCCACGGCGTCGGTCCGCCTGCGCGTGGACGACGAGGAGCACAGCGCGGCCGGCACCGGCAGCGGCCCCGTCGACGCCGCCATCGCCGCCGTCCGCGACGCCCTCGGCGACGTCACCTTCCGCCTCGACGAGTACCACGTCGACGCCATTACTGGTGGGACGGACGCCGTCGTCACCGTCCACGTCACCGTCTCCCGCGGCGACCGCACGGTCACCGTCGATGCCAGCGACAGCGACATCACCGCCGCCAGCGTCAGCGCCGTCGTCGACGCCCTCGATCGCCTCCTGCCCGAGCAAGAGGCGACGACGGCCGCCGACTGACCCGGGTTCGAAACCCTCCCCGGGCTTCGAACCACGCTACTGGATTCTCAGAGCCGGCCCGATTAGCTGAACCGCTCTAACACAGGGTGGGACTGAAAAGGGCGGCGCGGTCGGCAGTCGAGACGACGCAAGCACTGGACTGAACGAGCGTAGCGAGTGAAGGAAGCGCGCAGCGAGTCGCAGACGCCGAGCGCGCCGGGGCTTTCGAGGAAGCGTCGAACCCACCTGCAGCAGAACGGTCGCGTCGCTGCTCGGTGTAGCTCCGTGAAAACGCCGAGGAGGAGATTTGAACCGGAGCAAGACGGTCACTCACTGAGTTCGTGCTGCGTCTTGCAGGGTTCAAATCTCCCGATCGTTCGCGATTCCTGCGCGAGTCGCGGACCCGGAGGTCCGCGACGGTGTGCTCGGAGAAGCGCCGAGGAGGAGATTTGAACAACGAGTAGACGGTCCGGCTCGCTTCGCTCGCCGGCTGCGACTACTCTCGTTCGAAATCTCACGGCGTCCACGACGCGTCACGCCTCGCGACAGTACAGTCGCTCGGCGGTGACGTAAGTGAGAAGCGCCGAGGAGGAGATTTGAACTCCTGAGTCCGTGAGGACAGTTGCTCTCGAAGCAACCGCCTTGGCCAGGCTAGGCTACCTCGGCTCGTTCGGGAGAACGTCGTTGTCGGATTTAGGGATTACGGTTGGCGGGAGCGAGTTCGTGTCAACCGATACCACTAAACGCGGCGGGTGGCACGAACGCCCATGGACGTCACCGCTGCGAGCGAGGAGTGCGACGCCGTCCTGAGCGAAGTCGAGCGCGCGGTCGTGACCGACCGCGATTTCCTCGAAACGGTCCTCGTCGGGTTCTTGGCCGACGGCCACGTCCTCCTCGAAGACGTGCCGGGCACCGGGAAGACGCTGACCGCGCGCAGCGTCGCGACCGCGCTCGGCCTCGAGTTCAGCCGCGTGCAGTTCACGCCGGACCTGCTGCCGGCGGACGTGCTGGGGACGCACGTGTTCAACGAGAAGTCCCGGGAGTTCGAGTTCCAGCCCGGGCCGGTGTTCGCGAACGTGCTACTGGCGGACGAAATCAACCGCGCGCCGCCGAAGACGCAGGCCGCGCTCCTCGAAGCGATGGAGGAGGGGCAGGCGACCATCGACGGGGAGACGATGGAGCTGCCGGAGCCCTTTTTCGTCATCGCGACGCAGAACCCGGTCGAGCAGGAGGGAACGTTCCCGCTCCCGGAGGCCCAGATGGACCGGTTCGTCGCGAAGGCGGGCATCGGCTACCCGGACGAGGCCGGCGAACTGGAACTCCTCCGACGGCGCGCGGGGCGGTCCTCGCGGAGTCCGAGCGTGGAACCGGTCCTCGACGCCGAGCGCGTGCAGGCGGTGCGCGCGGTCGCCGAGGACGTGCGCATGGACGACGACCTCCTCCAGTACGTCGTCGCAGTGGCGCGAGAGACGCGCGAAGACCGCCGCGTCGAAGTGGGCGTGAGCCCGCGCGGCACCCAGCGGCTCTTCGAGACGGCGCGAGCGCGCGCCGTGCTCCGCGGCCGCGAGTACGTCGTCCCGGAGGACGTCAAGCGGCTGGCGCCGAACGTGCTCGCGCACCGGCTCGTGTTGACGCCGGACGCCGCGGTCGAGAACACGGACAAGCGCGAGGTCGTCGCCGACGTGCTCGACTCGGTGCCGGTGCCGACCGCGGAGGGTCAGTCGCCGAGCGCGTAGGCGAGGAAGACGGCCGCGAACAGCAATGCGACCAGCCCGGTCACGGGGAGGCTCGCGGGGCCGAACTGGTAGATGCCGAACCCGACGCCGGCGGCCAGCGACGCGACCGCGACGCTGCCCGCGGTGTGGACGGCGACGGACTGCGCGACCGGCGCGTCCGCGCCGACGTCGACCCCGAGCGACACGGCGTGCTCGCCGGTGTCGTAGGCGACGAGCGCGGCGACGCCCGCGATGAGCGCGAGCGCGGTCGGGAGGCCAGTGGCAGCGGCGACGGCGACGCCGACGAACGCGAGCGCGCCGCCGAGCGTGACGTACCGTCGGGCGGCGTCGCGGGCGCCGTAGACGACGGCCGCGGCGCCCGGCCCGGCGAACACCAGGCCGACAGTCGAGCCCGCCGCGACCGGGAGCACGACGAGCGCGGCGGCGACGGTCGCGGGGACGACCGCCAGCGACGGCGGGCGCGCGTCGAACTCGCTCACTGTGACCACCCCCGGGTGGCGGTGGCGACGGCGACCGGGAGCGACTCGTCGGCCGGCCAGTCGACGACGCGGACGCCCGCGCGCCGCAGCGACCGAATCCGGGTGGCGCGCTCGACGCGCGCGACCTGCTGGCCGAGCGTCTCCGAACCCGTCACGTCCGGCGACACCACCGTCACCGGGTTGCCGCCGGCTTCGAGGCGGCGGACGTACTCGGCGGCGTCGTCGTCCGCGAGCGGCGAGCAGAACACGACCTGCGCGTCCGCCGGGAGGTGCTTGCGGAGCCGGCGGAATACGAGCGCGCCGAGGAACCGGCGGTCGGGTTCGCGCGCGGCGAACCCCCGGCCGCGGGCGAGCGCGTCTCGGAGCCGGGCGCGGTGGTCGCGGCCGGAGCCGGGCGCGAGCCACTCCCAGTGCGGGCCGAACGCGGCGACGCCGACGCGATTCCCCGCGTCCAGCAACGCCGACGAGACCGCGCCCGCGGCTTCGACGCCGTACTCGACGGCGTTCTCGCCGTCCGCGTCGGCGACGTGTGCGGCGTCGCGGCCGTCCACGACGGCGACGACGGTGGCGGCGCGCTCCTCGCGGTACTGCACCGTCGAGAGGTCGCCGGTGCGCGCGAGCCGCTTCCAGTCCACGCGCGAGAGCGGGTCCCCGGACCGGTACTCGCGGCTCGCGTGGAACTCCACGCCGGACCCGCCCTGCGAGGTGGGGACGCGGCCGACGCGCTGGACGGTCTGCTCGCGCAGCGGGAACGACGACAGCTCGGGGAGCGGCGGGACCGACGCGACCGTCGACGCCGTGTGGACCGTGGCTTCGCTCTCGCGGGCGCCGCTGAGGTCGCGCGCCCTGACCTGCACCGCGTCGAAGTCGTGTTCGCCGCGGCGCATCTCGACGGTGTACCGCAACGTCGCCGTCTTCCCCGCGCGGAGCGCGGTCGCGAGCCGGGGCGAACCGTCGACCACTTCGACGCCCGCGGGCACGTCGTCGACGACGCGGAGGTCGGGGCGGAACGCGCCGTCGTTCGTCACGGAGAGCGTCACTTCGACCTCGTCGCCGGGCTCGGGGTCGTCGGCGTGCACCGTGCGCTCGACGGCAAGCGACGGCGACGGCGCCGCGAACAGCGCGCCGTAGGCGGCGTACGCGACGCCGAGCACCGCGATCAGGAGCGCGGTGGGCGACCCCGACGCGGTGCCGACCGCGGCCGCGAGCAGCGAGAGCGCGGTGACGCCGCGCCAGCGGTTCGTCTCCCGCGTCGTCACGTCCGCGAGCGCCGTGGCCACCTCCGTCTCGGAATCGCCGTCGGGCGCGCCGTCCGCGTCGGGCGAGGCGTCGGCGGTCTCCGCGGTGGTCGCGCCCACGTCAGTCACCTCCGACGCCGGCGCCCGAGCGGCGCTGTAGTTCGGCGAGCGCGTGCCTGACTTCGCGCTCGCGGGTGGACTCGATGCCCGCGAACGAGGCGACGAGGTGGCGCGCAGCCGGGTCGACGTCCTCGGAGAACAGCGCGGCGGCGGTGCGGTCGTCGGTCCACGTCCCGTCGTCGAGGCGGCGGTGGGCCTCGTCCTCGGACCACCCCTCGGCGTCGGAGAGCACGCGCACCGCCAGCAGGCGCAACCGCTCGCGGACGCGGGAGTCGGCGCTCGATGGTCCGTCCCGCGGGCCGAGCGCGAGTTCCGCGTCGATTTCGGCGCCGGGCCGCGGCGGCTCGTAGCGGTCTTCGAGGCCGGACGCGCGCACGGCCGCCTCGTCGGGGTCGCGGAAGTCCACCGCCTTCCGTGCGGCGTGAGTGGCGAGCGCGAACACGACCGCGAGCACGGCGACGACGAGCCGGGGCACGTCGGGCAGTCGCAACGTCGTCGCAATCGAGGGCGCGGCCGCGACCGCGACCCCGAGCGCGGTGAACGCGACCCCGAGCGCGAGCAGGACGCGGCGCAGCACTACTCGTCACCCCCGTAGGAGGCCTCGATGGCGCGTAGCGCCGCCAGCGCGCGCTGCTCGCGGTCCTCGGTCGCCTCGGCGCCGCCGTACCGGACCGACCGGAAGAGGCGGGTGAGCTCGTCGACGTGCTCGCGAGCCATCCCGGCGTCACTGGCGGCAGTCGCGAACTCCGCGGGCGTGCTTGTCTCGGGGTTGGCGACGTCGAGGTGATCGGTCATCTCCCGCCACGCGCGGTACACCTCGTTCTCGACGTCGGCGTCGGCGGCGATGCGGTCGGCGGCGTCGCCGGCGACGCTGCCGAGCGCACCGAGCGTCTCGTCGTCGGATTCGGACGCCGGCTCGGGGACGGGCTCGCGCTCGGGCGGTTCGTCGTCGCCGGTCGCGCGGAACGCGACGAAGCCGAGCAGCACGGCGACCGCGAGCAGGCCGAGCAGCACGGTCGGCGGCGAGAACAGCAGTTCGCTGCCGCCCCCGCTACCGGCTTGGCCGCCGGCGGACGGCCCGGACGGGAGTTCGGGGATGAGACCGCTGTCGGTGGGCGAGTCGGTCCCGAAGTCGCCACAGGCGCTGACCAGCAACCACGCCGGGAACAGCACCGTAGACGTGACGAACACGACGATGACCGCGGGCACGATGCCGTCGCGGCGGTACGCGACGAAGCCGAGCAACAGCGCCAACCCGAGGAGCGCGAAACCGACGCCCGGCGACGCGAGCGCGGGGACACAGGCTGGCTGGAGGGCGAGCGGCCCCGTACCGTCGGCCGGCGTCGGATTGTCGAGTCCGTCGCCGCCGTCCCCGGACTGCGTGGCGGTGCCGCTGGGGTCCGAGCCGCCGTCGCCGAACCCGGTGCCACCGGCGGGCTGTTGGGGGTTCGCGAGCGTCGCGGCCGCCAACGACACCGCGACCACGCAGAGGAGGGCGACGACGAGGGCGCGTCGATTACGGTCCACTGGCGGCGTTTACGAAGTCCGGAGTATAGGTCTTGCGAACAGTTCACTCGACTCACCCGTATTTGGTGTGAATCGTGAAAGTTTAAATTTAGTAACGAACCAGTAGCTCGTAATGTCCGCACGCGCCGACCACGCGGTGCCGTCGCCGGTGCCACCGGACGACACGGACGCGTGGTACGCACCCGAAGTCCGCAGCCAGTACGAAGTCCACCCCGGCGTCGTCGTCACCGTCGCCGAGCGGGACGTCGAGTTCACCTACGACGTCCGCACGCCGCCGCTCGGGACCGGCGACGAGACCGCGCTCGCCCGCGTCACCGACTACTTCGCGGACGCCCACCTCGCCCGGCCGCGCACCCGGGAGGGGACGCGAGAACGGGTCGCCGCCGGCCTCGGGGAGAAACACCGCCGCGTGGTCGCGCGCCTCACCGACTGCTCGCGGGCCGCCCGCCGCCGCGTCGAGTTCCACGTGCTCTGCGACCTCCGGGGGCTCGGCGACCTCACGCCGCTCGCGCTCGACGACGGCGTCGAAGTCGCGGACGCCGCGGCCGACTCCCTCGTGGTGCACACCAGCGAGTACGCGCCCGCCGTCACCGACCTGCCCACCGACCCGCCGCACCTCGACCGCTTCCTCTCCGAGCGCGTCGCCCGCTACACCGTCCCCTTCAGGGACTTCGACGTCCCGGTGGTCGTCTACCGCGAGCGCGTGCTCGGCCGGGACGCCTTCGACACCAAGTACGCGGTCCGCGAACCCGACCGCCTCCCCGGCGACGACGAACTCATCGACGAGTGCAAGTCCCGCATCTGGGAGGCCAACGTCGAAGGCCGGCTCGGCGACGCCGAGGGGCGCGCGGCCCGGACCGCCTCGGCCTCGGGGACGGTTCCCAGCGTCTCGCCCTCGAAGTACCGGCCGGACTTCGCGGCGACGCGCTCGACCGCCTCGGGGCCCTGGACCTTGTTGTAGAGCGTGCCCGCGACGCCCGTGCCGTACGACGTCGCGTACTCCTGGACCTTGAGCGCGTCCGAGATGGCGGGAATCGTCGGCTGGACGACCAGCACCGCGCGGTCCGCGAGGACGATGGGGAGGACGGCGCTGCGGCTCGCCAGCGTCGCCGGCGAATCCAAGAGGAGGACGTCCGTGTCGGCGGCGAGGACGGCGACGACGTCGCGGAGTCGGGCCGGGTCCGCCGCGCGGAAGTCGCCCAGGCCCGTGCCGCAGGGGACGACGCGCATCCCGTAGCGCTCGTAGACGGCGTCCGAGACCGCGGCGTCGGTGTCCGCGACGAGGAGGTCGTGGAGGGTCACGTCCACGTCCGCGAGTCCGGCGTGGAAGAGGAGATTCGCCATCCCGGTGTCGGCGTCCACGACCGTCACGTCGTAGTCCTCGGCGAGCGCCATCCCGAGCGCGAGCGTGTTCGTCGTCTTCCCGGTGCCTCCCTTCCCGGAGGCGACGGCGAACGCCTCAACCATCGTCGGCCTCCGTGCGGAGCGCAGCCGCGAACGCCTCGCGGTCGTCGGGCAGCGACGCGAACTGGTCGTCGGCGGACTGTCGGCGCTCGCGGACGTCCTCGTCGGGCCGGCCGAGTGCGCGCTCGCGACACGCCTCGTAGAGGTCCGACACCGAGCGCCGGTAGGCGGCGATGTGGCGGGCGCGCTCGACGGCGACCGCGACGGCCGCTTCGTCGGTCGCCGCGCACGCGACGTCGGCGTCGAGGGTCGTCGCGCCGACGGCGACGACCGCGGCGTCGGTGGTCGAGCGGACGTCGTCCACGGCGGCGGCGGCGGGGTCGGCGAGTGTGGCTGCGTCCACGACGACGACGGCCGGGTCGTCGCTGGCGACGCTGTCGCGGACTGCCGCGGCGTCGACTGTCACCACGTCGTCCGGCAGCGCGTCGGCGAGTGGCCGCCAGAGGTCGCCCGCGACTACGTGTGTCACGTGCGGTGTTTCCGCGCTACCCGGCCAAATATTTTCGGGAGATTCGTCGAAAATTCCGCTCAGCTAACTCCGAATACAGGTAGTCGTCGGGGGCGGTCTCGGACGTTGCCGGCACGCAGAAAATCCCGAAGAATTTTTTATAGGTGTAGTAAAAATCCATTACACAACGATGGGACTCACAGACTCCATCGAGACCCTCGGAGGGGAATCCCGCTTCGTCTACGTCGTCGCCGCGATGGCGGCGCTCAACGGCCTGCTGTTCGGCTTCGACACGGGCATCATCTCCGGGGCCATCCTGTTCATCAACGACACGTTCAGCCTCTCGCCGCTCGTCGAGGGCATCGTCGTCAGCGGCGCCATGGCGGGCGCCGCCGCCGGCGCGATGCTCGGCGGACGGCTCGCAGACCGAATCGGCCGCCGAAAGCTCATCCTGCTGTCCGCGGTCGTCTTCTTCGCGGGGTCGTTCCTGATGGCGGTCGCGCCCAACGTCCCCGTGCTCGTCGCCGGCCGGCTCGTCGACGGCGTCGCCATCGGCTTCGCCTCCGTCGTCGGCCCGCTGTACATCTCCGAGATCGCGCCGCCGAAGATTCGCGGCGGCCTCACCTCGCTGCACCAGCTGATGGTCACCATCGGCATCCTCTCGTCGTACTTCGTGAACTACGCGTTCGCGGACGGCGGCGCGTGGCGGTGGATGCTCGGCGCCGGCATGGTGCCCGCCGTCGTGCTCGCGGTCGGCGTGCTCAAGATGCCCGAGAGCCCGCGCTGGCTGTTCAGCCACGGGCGCCCCGACGACGCCCGCCGCGTCCTCGAACGCACCCGCGAGGGGAGCGTCGACGACGAACTCGCGGAGATCGAGGAGACCGTCGAACGCGAGTCCGGCACCAGCCTCCGCGACCTCCTCGCGCCGTGGCTCCGACCCGCGCTCGTCGTCGGCGTCGGGCTCGCGGTCCTCCAGCAGATTACGGGCATCAACGCGGTGATGTACTACGCGCCGACGATTCTGGAGTCCACCGGCTTCGGCAGCACGGCGTCCATCCTCGCGACGGTCGGCATCGGCGCCGTCAACGTCGCCATCACGGTCGTCGCCATCAGCCTCGTGGACCGCGTCGGCCGCCGCCCGCTGCTGCTCGTCGGCACCGGCGGCATGACCGTCACGCTCGCCGGGCTCGGCGTGATCTTCTACCTCCCCGGGCTCTCCGGCGTGCTCGGCATCGCGGCGACGGTCTGCCTGATGCTGTACATCTCCTTCTTCGCGGTCGGGCTCGGCCCCGTCTTCTGGCTGCTCATCTCCGAAATCTACCCGCTGTCCGTCCGCGGCTCCGCGGAAGGACTGGCGACGGTCGCCAACTGGGCCGCCAACCTCGCGGTATCGCTGTCGTTCCCGATTCTCACCGCGAGCGTCGGTCCCTCCGCGACGTTCTGGCTGTTCGGCGTCTTCAGCGCCGTCGCGCTCGTGTTCACGTACTCGCTGGTCCCCGAGACGAAGGGCCGCACGCTGGAAGCCATCGAAGCCGACCTCCGCGAGAACGTCGCCGGCTCCACGGGCAGCACGCCCCACCAGCCGCCGGACGTCGGCGACGACTGAGCGCGGACCGCCAGCCCCGTCGCAAGGCGTGAGAACACGACGGCCTATTTATGTGTTCTCCATGATGTGACTGCGTGTATGCGTCACGAAGCGTGTGTCATCTGTGGCGGGTGGGTCGTCTTCCTCGCCACGTTCGCCCTGACCGCTCTCTTCCCGCCCGTTCGAGGCGTCGTCGTCCCCTCCCTGCTTGGCGTCACCTCCGCCTTCTTCGCGACGCCGGCCATCCACACCGGCCTGCGCGCACGCGGCGCCACGCCCAGCGCGGGCGGCTGACGCGGTCCCCGAGCTGTGGTGGGCTAGTGTAAACGAGAACTGAGGACCCGTCACCCGCGACCGCGCGACGACGCGTTCGAGTCTCGTGGAGTAGACGACGAGAGGAAGTCCGCCCTCCCCGATTTGAACGGGGGGCAAGTCGATCTACAGTCGACTGCTCTACCAGTCTGAGCTAAGGGCGGATGCACTCGTTCGTAGGCCGTGGTTCGGATTTAAGGGTTACCATTCGGGAACGGACGACGCGCGTCAGACGCATGAGGTGGGTTGAAGTCCCCGGCGGTGGTACGTACTACCGAACGGAGATGTCGAAGATTACCTTCCGCGCGGACGACGACCTCGTGGACGCCGTCGACGACCTCGACGAGTCCAAGAGCGAGGTCATGCGCGAGGCGCTGCGCGCGCACCTCGACGGGGCGTCCGACGCGGACGACAGCATCGACGACGTCGTCGCCGAGCGCGTCGACGAACTCGTCGAGCGGCGACTCGGCGTGCGGAGCCGCGAGCGCGACGTAAACGTGCGCATCACGGTTGATACCGCCGACGGGCTGCGCGCGGAGCCGCGCCGCGACGACCAGCGCGCGCCGGGTCGCGAGCCGGCGCACGGCGAAGGCGGTGGACGTGCGGGCGACCGCAGCCGCGAGCAGAGCTGCGCCCAGTGCGGAGAGTCGCTGTCCGACGACCACGTGTTCTGCCCGAACTGCGGCGAGAAGGCGACCCGCCGCGTGTTCTGCGAGTGCGGCGACGAGGTGCGCGCGGACTGGTCGTTCTGTCCGCACTGCGGCCGGCGGACCGCGTCGGCGGACGCGCTCGACCGGTAAGACACTTGTTTACATCCGCCGTTAATTATATACGTTGCCACGCTGTGGGTAGTGGTACGTAAGACGGTTGTCTTACACCGAATCGCACGACGGCGCGGGATTATGACCCGCCGAACGATTCTGTAAGACACACTCGCGGTCGAACGCCGTCTTACCACAACGGGGATACCAAATATGGAGCGTGTGACACTCCGCATTCCGAAACAGCAGATCGACGAGGTCGAACAGATGGTCGAACGGGGCAAGTTCCCGAATCGCAGCGAGGCGATCCGGTCTGCCGTCCGTGAGATGATAGACGAACAAACCGAGCAGACCAGCACGAACAGCTGGGCGAAGGTGTAACGATGCAGGACATCGTTCAGGACGCCCTCGACAACGCCGAAGCCGAGCAACGCGAGATGGACGCCAGCGGCGACGGCGACGAGTTCGGCGACCCGCGAATCGTCATCGTGGGCGCGGGCGGCGCGGGCAACAACACCGTCAACCGGCTGTACAACATCGGCGTCGAGGGCGCCGACACGGTCGCCATCAACACCGACAAGCAGCACCTCAAGATGATCGAGGCCGACACGAAGATTCTCGTCGGGAAGTCCCTGACGAACGGCCTCGGCGCGGGCGGCGACCCCTCGATGGGCGAGCGCGCTACCGAGATGGCACAGGGCACCATCAAGGAGGTGCTCGGCGACGCGGACCTCGTGTTCGTGACCGCCGGGATGGGCGGCGGCACCGGTACAGGCGCCGCGCCCGTCGTCTCCAAAATCGCGAAAGAACAGGGCGCAATCGTCGTCGGCATGGTGTCGACGCCGTTCAACGTCGAGCGCGCCCGCACGGTCAAGGCCGAGGAAGGACTGGAGAAGCTCCGCGACGAGGCGGACTCCATCATCGTCCTCGACAACAACCGGCTGCTCGACTACGTGCCCAACCTCCCCATCGGGAAGGCGTTCTCCGTGATGGACCAGATCATCGCCGAGACCGTCAAGGGCATCAGCGAGACCATCACCCAGCCCAGCCTCATCAACCTCGACTACGCCGACATGACCGCCATCATGAACCAGGGCGGCGTCGCGGTGATGCTGGTGGGCGAGACCCAGGACAAGAACAAGACCAACGAAGTGGTCAAGGACGCGATGAACCACCCGCTGCTGGACGTCGACTACCGCGGCGCGAGCGGCGGCCTCGTCCACATCACGGGTGGCCCGGACCTCACGCTGAAGGAGGCCGAGGGTATCGCGGACAACATCACCGAGCGGCTGGACGCGAGCGCGAACGTCATCTGGGGCGCGCGCATCCAGGAGAACTACAAGGGCAAGGTCCGCGTCATGGCCATCATGACCGGCGTGCAGTCCGCGCAGGTGCTCGGCCCGAGCACGCAGAAGCAGGCCGACAAGTCCCGGCAGGAGCTCAAGGACGTCGACGCCGACGCGAAGCAGCGCGCCGTCGACGACAGCGGTGGCTCGACCGGCGAGTTCGGCGCGCACTCCGACGGCGGGAAAGAAGAGGTCGAGAAGAACAACGGCCTCGACGTCATCCGGTAACCGTCCCGGTTCTTTTGCAGTCAGCGTTCGCCCGCGGAGCCGCGGTGTCGCACGCTCTCAGACTGCGTTTACCGCTTCGACCAGCGCGCACTTCCGACACCGGTCTCGGGTCGTCGGCGCACCACACTCCTCGCACTCGCCGACGTCCGCGTCCTCGTCGCTGTACTGGTCGGCAGCGAGCCCGGCGAGCTCCTCGTAGCCGGCCATAATCGAGTGCCGCGTGCCCGGGTGGTTCTCCTCTAACTTCAGCAGGAGGTCCTGAATCTCGCCGCGGAACGCCTCGCTGGAGTGGGGGCACTCCTCCATGTGGACCGGGAGGTCCCGGAGCTGGGCGTACAGCGCGACCTCCTTCTCGGGGACGTCCCGGAGCGGCTTCGCGCGCGGAATCATCTCGTCTTTGGGCGTGCGCTCGTCGAACGGCCCGAGGCTGGCGTCGAAGTGCTTGGCGACCTGCTCGACGTTCCCCTCGAGGATGTTCATCAGCGCGGTCTCGGCCTCGTCGTCGAGGTTGTGGCCGGTGAGGAGCTTGTCCGCGTCGTAGGCCTCGGCGTACTTCGCGAGGAGGTCGCGGCGGAACACCCCGCAGTACGCGCAGGCGGCCATGTCCATCGGGTCGTCCTCGACGACGTCGTCCATCTCGACGTCGAACTCGTCGGCGTACGTGACGACCTCGTGGCGGACGTCGCGGTCCGCGGTGAGCTGTTCGCAGGCCGCGAGGCTTTCGTCGCGGTAGCCCTCGATGCCCTCGTGGATGGTGAGCGCGACCAACTCCACGCGGGGGTCTTCGGCGAACGTCTCCTCGATGATGTCCGTGAGGACGACGCTGTCCTTCCCGCCGGAGAGCCCGATGACCCACGTCTCGGGGTCTTCGGGCGTCGCGTCGTCGGGTAGCATGTCGTCCTCGCGGATGCGCCGCCGCACGCGGCGCTCGACGCTCTCGAAGAGGTGGCGCTCGCAGAGGTGCGCGCCGGAGTACGCCGCGTGCATCACGGCCTCGCGGTCGCACTTGGTGCAATCCATTACGTACGCGTTGGCAGCGCCGGCGTTTCACCGTTACGTCTCACCGAACCACCGCGGCGCGTAAATCCTATTTCGGGATAGCAAATCGGCTGCTGTGCGAGAATCTGGGACACGGAATCGGTCGCGGAGAAGCGCGAGCGGTGACTTAGCCTGATTCAGCGTCAGAAGCGCGTTCGACGGGAAACGCAGCGGGACGGCCGCGTTACGCCTGCTCGTACTGCTTGGCGTGGAACCAGTCGACGAGCGTGCCGGTGGCTTCCGTCTCGACGCCGTGGGGGACGTAGACGAACGGGATGGGGCGGTCGAACGCGCGCTCGCCGTAGAGGCCCCAGTCGCCGACCGAGCGGGTGGTGCCGCCGTACGCGATTGGGATGTCTTCGAGGTCCTGTGGCTCGTACTCGGGGACGTAGGACTGCTCGACCCAGACCTCGTGGTCGGGGACGCCGAGTTCGGCGGCGAGGTCGGCTTCGAGGCGGTCGGCGTGGGCGACCAGCCAGTCGCTGAACGCGTCCAAGTCCGCGTCCACGCGGTCGGCGTACGCGATGCGGTGCTTCCAGCAGGTCTCGGGGAAGCGGCGCGCCCGGAAGCGGTCGTAGAGCGCGGCGAGCGTGGAGTCGGGGTGCTCGCTGGCGGCGACGCGCAACCGCTCCATGAGCGTGTTGTCGTCGATTTCGTCGTCCAGTACGGCGTCGGCGGTGACTGGCGGTTCGTCGGCGAGCGCGGCGAGTTCGTCGAGGAGTTCGCTGAGGAGGACGTGGGCGTAGACGGACTTGTGGTGCTGGGTCACCCACATGTACACCGCGATGCGGCCTTCGAGGTAGTTGCCGATGGTCGAGAGCGCCTTGTCCGAGAGCGCGAGCCCTTCCTCGGGGTGGGCGGTGTAGGAGCCGACCATGCGGTCGGTGTCGAAACTGAGCACGTCCGCGCCCGTCATCTGGTTGTCCCGCGTGATGTAGTCGAGGCGATCGACGTCGATGGGCGAGTGCAGAATCTGGGCGGCGACGCCGTGCTGCCAGCGGCCGCCGCGCTCGTATTCGAGGCTGTATCCGAGGATGTGCGCGCAGACGTCGTGGGGGTCGACGCCCATCTCGCGGAGGCCGTCGGCGAACTCCTTCAGGACGATGAGACAACCGAGGAGTTCGTGCGCGGATGCCTCCCGAATCGGCGCGTCGCCGACGCCGGCGTCCGCGAACGCGTCGTGGAGCCCGCGGTCGGCGAGCCGCTGCTGGAGGTCGTCGGTGTCGATGAAGCGCTCGCCCAGGTGGCTGAACGGCGGGTGGCCGACGTCGTGGAGGAGCGCCGCGCACTCCAGCGTGCGCTGGATATCGTCGAGTTCCGCGGTGGTGGCGTCGCGGTAGAAGTACGACTGCTCGCGGAGGTTCTCGAAGACGGTGCGCGCGAGGTGATAGACGCCCAGCGAGTGCTCGAAGCGCGTGTGGTTCGCGCCCGGGTAGACGAGGTAGGTCGCCGAGAGCTGGCGGACGTGGCGGAGTCGCTGGAACGCGCGGTGGTCGAGGACGTTGTCGACGAGCGGCTGCTCGAGTTCGACGTAGCCGTGGACGGGGTCTTTGATTTGCGTAGCTGGCATGGTGTACCGTCGGTCCGAGCGGACCGACCCGAATTACCCGTCGTAGGGGCTCGGTGCGGGTCGGTCTTTCGATTCCCGACACGGGCGCGTGCGGAACCGTTTTCGGCGTTCGCGGGCTACGGACACGCGATGGACAGGACTGCCGCCGTCGACCGGGTGGAGGCGCTCGTGGAGACGGTCGCGAGCGAGGAGATGCCGGTCCCCGTGCGCGAAATCTGGGTGTACGGCGACGTCGCGCTCGGCCTCGACCCCGTCGAGCGACTGGACGTCTACCTCACGAAGGACATTCTGATGCGCGGGGACGACGCCGACCGCGCCGCGGAGTTCGAGCGCGAGTACGGCGTGAAAGGTGTCGGGAAGACCGTGCGCGCGTCGTGGGCCGACGACCACCCCGAGTTCCTGCGCGCGAACGAGAGCGGCCACGTCGCGCCCGAGCGCTGCCTCGGCGCGCACCTCGTGGACGACGACGAGCCGATTCACCTCGAAGTGTGTAACGCGGGCTTCGAGGATAACGTCACCCAGCGCCTCGAAGGCGCGCGAGCGACCGAAACCTACGAGAACGTCCTCGACCCCCGCGGCGTCTGCCTGTGGGCGGACGGCGAGCGAAGCGACGACGCCTTCCAGAAGCTCCGGGACGGCGAACTCGTCTTCCCGACGCTCGCGGGCGCGCTGGAGATGCTCGGCGCCGACGAGGAGGAAGCCGAAGTCGCCGCCGACGCCGTGGAAGCGCGCCGCGAGCGCGCAGAGGGCGCGACCGTCCGCGGCGACGTAGTTTGAAGTGCGAAGCCGGGACCACCCCGGCGCGTGACCTGACGACTCGCCGGCTGGGGGAGGCGGGAGTGCGGCAGTCCCAGCCGGATTCAGTGCCGCCTGTTAGCCCCGGACCCGAAGAGAAACTGCAGTAGGCGATTACTGGTCCACGAAACCGTCCTCACGGCTCACTTCGTTCGCCGTTCGGTTGGCCGTGGTTCTCACTCACTTCGTTCGTTCCGAACCACGCTATTCCTCGAACCCGTCCTCGAACTTGAACGTCCCGTTGCGCTGGACGATTTCGCCGTCAATTTCGATGTAGGAGTCCTCGCTCATGTCCACGATCATGTCGACGTGGGTGGCGGACTCGTTGAGCGGCTGGCCTTCGGGGACACACTCCTCGATGGCGCCGCCGACGGCCATGTGGACGGTGTCGCCCATCTTTTCGTCGAACAGCATGTTGTACGTGAACCGGTCGATGTCTCGGTTCATCCCGATTCCCAGCTCCCCGAGCCGGCGCGACCCCTCGTCGGTGTTCAGAATGCCTTCCAGCGCGTCCTCGTTCTGGTCGGCGGCGAAGTCCACGACCTCGCCGTCCTCGAACTCCAGCCACGCGCCCTGAATCTCCTTGCCAGCCCGGATGAGCGGCTTGTCGAACAGCACCTCGCCCTCCACGCTGTCCGGCACCGGGCACGTGAACACCTCGCCCGCGGGCATGTTCTTCGTGCCCCAGTCGTTGGCGGCGTCCATTCCGGCGACGCTCATCGTGACGTCCGTGGTGTCCCCGGAGACGACGCGAACCTCGTCGGCGGGGTCGAGGAGCTCCACGAGCTGGGACTGGAACTCGCGCTGTTCGTCCCAGTCCTTGTTGATTGCGTCGTAGACGAATTCCTCGTAGGCCGCCGTGCTCATCTCGGCCTTCTGGGCGGCCGCGGGCGTCGGGTGCTGAGTGATGACCCAGCGCTTCCCCAGTCGCTCTTCGAGAATCGGGCCGCGCGCGCGACTCGCGGCCTGTGACTTCTCCGGCGGCACGTCGCTGCTCTCGAAGGCGTTCCCGCTCCCGCCAATCAGGAAGACGACGTCCGTCTCCTCCATCGCGGCGAGCTCGTGGGCCTTCGTCTCGTAATCGTCGACGTCCATCGCGCGGTTGTACGCGCGAGCGGCGCGCGCCAGCCCCCACGTCAGGGTGGGGCGCGCGCCGACCTCGCCGAGCCGCTCGTAGAGCGCGACGACGAGGTCTTCGGCTTCCTTCGACGCGCGAATCTGGACCATGTCGCCGGGCTGGACGTCGGCGCAGTCGTCGACGAGAATCTCGGCGTGGCGGCGGACTCTGTCGTCCATACGGCGAAATCATCCCCGACGCGAATAAAGCTCGGAGAACCGGAAACCCACCGCAGTTACTCGGGGACGCGGCCGACGGTCACGTAGAACGGCACGGTCTCGACGCGCTCGTAGTCGTTCTCGCGCATCTGTGCGACGACCTCCCGCCCCATCTCGCGCCACTCCGCGCGCAGCGCGTCGTAGGCGTCCGAGGAGAGTCCACCCGCGGCGAGCGTCGGCTGCTGCTCGGCGAGCCGCTCGCCGGTCGCCTTGCGCGCGGCGGCCTCCAGCGCAGCCTCGCCGTACGGGGGCTGGACGGCCTGCACGTGCTCGTACTGCGTCGTGGAGACGTCCACCAGTCCCGCTTCCTCGAAGCAGTCCGCGGCGTCCGCGCCCAGCGAGACGTTCGTGTCCACGCCCTCGATATACGCGTCGCGGGCGCGCGCCGCCAGCGGCGGCTCGCTCGCGACCGTGGACTCGACGGTGACGGCGGCGTTGTTCGGTTCGACGGCCGCCACGAGGTCCGAGGAGACGCGCGCGAACTCCCGCACCGCGGCCACGGGGTCCGAGAGGTTGATGAGCAGCGCCTGACACGCGACGAGGTCGCAGACGCCCCCGCTGAGCGGCAGCCGCGTCGCGTCCCCGAGGAGGCGTTCGTCGGCGGCGACGTGCCCGATTAGGTCGGCGTCAGCGTCCAGCGCGAGCACCTCGGCGTCGGACTCCTCGCGGAACACGGCCGTGAGTTCGCCCGTCCCACAGCCCACGTCGAGAATCCGCTCGCGGCTGCCCAGCCGGAGCGCGTCCAGCGCGTCGCGCTCGGCCCACATCCCGCGGCGCGTCTCCTCGAGGTAGTCGGCGCTGAATCGGCGCACACCTCCACTGAAAACCGGGGTCGGCAAAAGCGGCGGGGTCCTCCTGCAAGCCGAACTCAGTTGTTCCGCAGCTCTCTGACCTTCTCGATGTTCCACGCGAACCCGCGGCCGTCCTCGTGGGGCGTCTCCAGCACGAGCGGCACGTCGGTGATGGCGTCGTGGTTGACGAATGCGTCCATCCCTTCCTCGCCGATGAGGCCTTCGCCGATGTGGGCGTGTTCGTCCTTGTTCGTGCCGCAGTCGTGTTTCGAGTCGTTGAGGTGGACGCAGTGGAGGTGCTCGAAGCCGACGACGTCGTCGAACTCCGCGAGCGTCTCCGCGACCGCCTCGGGCGTCGAGAGGTCGTAGCCTGCGGCGAACGCGTGCGCGGTGTCGACGCAGACGCCGAGGTCATGGGCGGACTCCTCCAGCACGTACGCGAGGTGCTCGAAGTCGCCGCCGAGCTTCGTGCCCGAGCCCGCGTCGCTCTCCACGAGCACGGTGACCCCGTCGGGAATATCGAGTTCGTCGAGCGCGCTGACGGCGTTGTCCAGGCCCTGCTGGACGCCCGCGCCAGTGTGCGCGCCGAGGTGGACGTTGACGTACTCGATGTCGAGCTTGGCGGCGGCGTCGACCTCCTTCTGCATGCTGTCCACGGACTTCTCGCGGAGGTCGTCCTTGGGCGTGCAGAGGTTCACGAGGTACGACGAGTGGATGACCCACGGGCTGTCGAGGTGTTCGTCAGTGCCCTCCCGGAACGCGGCGGCTTCGTCGTCGCCGACGTTCGGGTCCTGCCAGACCTGCGGCGAGTGCGTGAAGATTTGCCCGCAGTTCCCGCCGACGTCCAGTTCGTTCTCGACGGCGTTGTCGACGCCGCCCGCGATAGAGACGTGTGCGCCTACTCGCATACGCTGTCGTTCGCGCCGGGAGGCAAAGAGGCTTCGAAGCGTCGCAACACCTTTGCTGCGGGAGCGCTCCTGTCACCGTATGACTCGGGGGGACGCGCTCGGCGTCGGGGACGAGGTGCCCGACGTGGCGGCACCACTCGTTCAGCCGGACGACAGCGTCGAACAGACAGCGCTGTCGGAACTCTACGCCGACCGGCCCGTGCTAGTCGTCTTCTACACGAACGACTTCAGCCCGGACTGCGTGAACGAGTGGTGTTCGTTCCGCGACTACGGCTGGTTCACGTCCACGGAGGACGTGCGCGTGGTCGGCGCGAGCAAGTCCCGCGTGGCGACCCACCGGCGGTTCATCGACTACCTCGACATCGACTTCCCGCTGTACGCCGACACCGACCTCGCCGTCTCGGACGCGTTCGGCGTCACGTACCGCGCGCTGAAGCTGCTGCCGCGCTCGAAGCGCTCGGTGTTCCTCGTGGACACCGACGGCGTCGTCCGGTACCGCTGGATCGGCGAGCACCCGCTGGACCCGACCCGCGACCAGCCGCCGCTGGCCGAGATTCGGGAGGCCGTCGAGGAACACGTCGGCGGCGAGACAGAGACGTTCGGGTTCAGCTAAGCGGTCCGCTCGCGCGTCCACTCGTCGGTCGCGTACTTCTCGTCGGCGAGTTCGCGCGCCGCTTCGAGTTCGTCGTCGGTCCACTCGCCGACTGCCGCATCGCACCACTCGGCGAGCGCGTCCTCTAGCGCCGACACCGCTTCCTCGCGGCTGATGCCGGCTTCCTCGCGGATACTCGTCACGCGCTCGCGGAACCGGTCGGCGTCGATGTCCTCAGAATACTCCGTGTTCTGATGGGCTGGGGAAGACGACGCTGTCGTCTTCCCAACGCCCGGGTCGGCGAACACGCCGAGGTGGGCGTCGGGCGCGAGGTCGTAGGACAGCGACCCGTGCTGGATGACCGCGTCCCGGGTGCGGTACTGGGCGTTCCCGCTGATTTTCCGGCCGTCCACGGCGATGTCGTGGGCGGGGTGGAGCGCGCGCAGGTAGCACGCCGGCTCGTGAATCGCGGGGTGTTCCTCGGGGACGAACGCGGCGTCGACGCCCATCGCGTGGAACGCCGACAGAATCGGCTCGCAGAGCACCTCGTAGCAGTCCATCAGGTCGCCGGGGAGTTCGTCCGCGGGCGCGACGATGCTGTAAGAGATGTCCGCGAACTCGTCGTGGTAGATGCCGCCGCCGCCGGTCTGCCGACGCGTCACGGTGATTCCCTCCCGATCGGCGAAGTCCCAATCGACGGAAGCGGCGTCCTGCCGGTACCCCATCGACAGCGTGGACGGCGACCACTGGTACGCGCGGACCGTGCGCGGCCCGCCGTCGGCGGCCGTCTCCGCGGCGACCTCCTCTAAGGCCATCTGCATCGGGCCGTCGCGGGCCTCCTCGGGAATCAGTCGCCACTCGCGGTCGGCCAGCGTCATACCACGCGGTTCGCGGCCGCCGGCAAAAAGCCGTGCGTCTGGGAGGTCGCCCGGTGTGTCCATCGAGCGCACCGAGCGACGCGGCAATCTGTGGCCGAACTCGTGGCGCGAACGGCCGCACCGGGAATCTTCTATATCGTGGTATATGATTTATCGTGCGTATGACTGCATTTTCGCAGAACACAGAATACCATCCAGAGAAGGCCACAGAGTCGCCGAATCGCTTCTTTCCACCAAAATTCTCGCGGGACGCACCACGCTACTGGGACGACAACTCCGGTGAAGCGGCGTTCGCCGCACGGCGCGTAGCTTTTACCTGCCGGCCCGCTATCTCCGGTGAATGGTTCGGAACGTCGCCGCCGAGATGGCGGACCTCGACCCGGAGGACTTCCACCTGCTCTCCGGGGTCGAACACGGAATGCGGTTCTCCGAGTGGGTCAGCCGCGAGAAGCTCCCGGAGTTCTCCCGGCTGACACAGGAGGAGGTCGACTACCGGCTGGACCGCATGCTCGATCTGGAGTTCCTCGAACGGAAGACCATCCAGTACGAGGGCGTCCAGCTCACGTTCGCGGGCTACGACGCCCTCGCGTTGCACGCGTTCGCGGAGCGAGACACCGTCGAGGGGTTCGGGTCGCCGCTGGGCGTCGGCAAGGAGAGCGACGTCTACGAGGTGCAGTCGTTCCGCCCGATGGCGCTGAAGTTCCACCGCGAGGGCTACACGCAGTTCCGGGAAGTCCACCGCGGTCGCGACTACACCAGCGACAAGGAGCACACGTCCTGGCAGTACACCGCACGGAAGGCCGCCGAGCGCGAGTACGACGCCCTGGAGACGCTGTACCCGGACGTGAACGTCCCGCGGCCGGTCGACCAGAACCGCCACGCCATCGTGATGGAACGCATCGACGGCGTGGAGCTCTCGCGCGCGGAACTGGAGCCCGAGCAGGCCAGCGGCGTCCTCGACCTGGTGCTCCGGGAGATGGCGACCGCCTACGAGGCGGGCTACGTGCACGCGGACATCAGCGAGTACAACGTCTTCGTCAGCGAGGACGGCGTGACGCTGTTCGACTGGCCGCAGGCCACCCCGAGCGACCACGAGAACGCGCGCGAACTCCTCGACCGCGACGTCGGAAACATCGTCGGCTACTTCCAGCAGAAGTACCCCAGCGACGTCCCCGAAGTCGAGGAGTCAGCGGTCGCGGACGCGGTCGCGGACGGCTCGTTCGGCTCCGTCACCGAATTCTGACGCGTTCGCGTCGCTCGCGCACAGATTCCCCAGCGGCTGTACTTCCCCGCGTGACGCCAGTAAATCTTATTTGGCGATATAGAATCCTGTTCTAGCGCGGCGAAAGTTCCTCGCGGCGCACGAACGTGTCCGGTATCTAACTCTACATCCAACGGTATTTATACGACCGCGGGAAAGGGTTGAGCGAACTGCAATCGGCATGGACCGCACACGCCTCGCCCCCGTCGTCACCACCCTCGTTGTCCTCGCCACTGCACTCGCGGGAGCGACAGCAGTCTCGGCAACCACACACAGGAGTCGGCGTCCGTCGGGGATTACACGATAACAAGAGGGGAAACAGCCTCGATAGCGGTCGAGCATTCGTCGCCCGCGAACCCCACCATCTCCGGGGGTGGCTTCGAAGTCGATGTTGCCCTGAACGGCAGCGGGTCGAGTACGGTCGAGCTCGACACGCACCCACTAATCGACGGGCAGGCGAGTTTATCTCCGGTGGAGCGGCAAGAATGAACGACCCCCCGCTTGAGGAAGCCATCCAACCGGGGACGTACACGCTGGAGGTCTCCATCGAGGGCGATACGTGGGCGTACGGCGAACTCGTCGTCAGGGAGAACACCGAACTCGCAGCCGAGACCGGCGGGCTTCCCGGGGACTACTTCGGGGGCAACGATACCGATAACGCCCTCGGCGACGTCCAGACTCACGAGGAGATCGGGCGCGGGAACCAAGACATCGTCGTCGGCGACTACGCGGCACTCGTCCTCGAGACGAACGGGACCGGGTACGACGCCCCGTTCGAGAGCAACGTGACTGTCGACGGGCTGGCCGAGGAGGGGGTCGAGGTACGCGTCGGGGAACTCGATCCCGAGCCGAACACGGACGCGGAGACGTACACCGGGTCGGAACTGCGTGTCGCCGCACAGTTCGGAGAGGGGACCGGAAAATTCGCCCTGCTCTGGGACACCAGCAGGGTGGAGCTCGGCGTCGGGTCGAACCACACGTACGGGTTCGAGTTGCGCGTCGACGCAAGCGACAACGCGCTGTTCTCTGAGGACCGAACGTTAGCGGCCGAACAGGTGACAATCGTGGAGCCGTCGTTCACGCTCGACGCCGAGCCGGGGTACACGCTCGCGCCGTGGGACGGCGACGAGATTCAGATTTCGGGGCGAACGAACCTACTTCCGGGGACGACGTTGAACGTGCGCGCGCTCCAAGAGCCCCCGGAACCCCGGCTCTGGCAGAACAACGTCGAGGTCGCACAGAACGGAACCTTCGGGACGACGCTGAACTTCTCGGACGCCGACCGACCGACGGAGTTCCCGCTGTGGGTGCGCAACTACGAAGATCAGAGCAGCCACATAGTGCGATTGACCGCGGCGAACGCGTCACTGCTGTTCCCCTCGCAGACGGTGTCCAACGGCTCGGTGACGGTCGAGCACGTGACGCTCTCGCGGGGCGGGTTCCTGCGGCTGACCGCGAACGACACGACCGTCGGCACCGCGGGGCCGTTCCCGCAGACGACCAACGGGAGCGTGGACGTCGCGCTGAACGGGTCGCTGGACGGGCCGACGAACGTGACCGCGACCGCGATTGCGGACGCCAACGGCAACGGCGTGCTGGACGACACCGACCCCAACTACGGGAACGAGTCGTCGCCCGTCGCGGACACCGCGGTCATCTCGCCCGCCGTGACGGCGACCACGACAGAGCCGCCGGAGAACAACACGACGACCGTCGCGACGACGGCGGCAACGACACAGCCCGAGTTGCGCGTGAACGACGAGGAGCCGCTGGCGCCGGTCGCGAACAACAACGGGTCGTCGGGCGGCTTCGTGCCGCTGTCGCCGGCGACGACGCTGCTCGCGGTCGTCGCGGGATTGCTGTTGGCGGCGCGCCGCGGACCCGACCGTTTATGAGGGGGCGCCGTGGTGATTACGATACACCTGGGGACTGCATGACGAGACAGAGTACGCGTCCGACCGCGAGGGGTGCGTGATGTTCGAGGAGATGCCGGCGTCGGAGTTCCCGCGGTTCCTCGCGGCGTTCTGGGAGGAGAAGGGCTGGTCGACGTCCGTAACGGAGAACGACGACGGCACGTACCTCGTCGGCGGCGACAAGGACAACGGCAAGCGCGGGCTCATCGGCGTCCGGCCGAGCGAGGACACCGAGATCGGCGCCTCCGAAGTCGAGGACTTCGCGGCGTTCTGCGACAAGAAGGGCGTGGACGTGCGCGTGATGGCGACCCGCGGCCGGTTCACGACCGGCGCGCGGAGCGCCGCGGACGCGGGCGACGTCCACCTCCTCGACCCGAACGAGCTGGCGTCGTCGGTCCGCGACGAGGGCGCCGAGGGCCTCGTCGAGCAGTTCACGGACGGCGACGGCGGGTCCCTGCTGGACAACGTCCCGAGCCCGCCGATTCCGGGCGGCGTGCCCAGCGGCGTCCCGGTCGTCCCCATCGTGGTCGCGGTCGTCGTCGTGCTCGCGGCCGTGTTCGCGGGCCCCACGCTGTTGGGGTTCGTGCCGTTCGTCGGCGGCGGTGGCGGGGGCGACGCCGGGCCCGCGTTCACGGCGTTCTCGATGGCCGCCGACGAGAACACGACCGCGAGCGCGGAGTGGGACGTCAGCGTGCAGGACGAGATTCAGACGGACGCCAATACCTACGAGCCGCCGGAGGGCGAGACGTTCGTCGTCGTGCAGTTGAACGTGACCGCGGGCGACTCGCAGGTCGTCGTCAGGCAGCAGAACTTCGCGCTGGTGGTGAACGGGACGAACTACGGCTACCAGCGCTTCGAGAACGCGAGCCAGCAGTTCCAGCAGCAGCGCGCGGCGGTGACCGCAGCGCCCGGGGAGTCCGGCCGGCTAGTCGTGGTGTTCTCGGTGCCGGCGGAGTTCGACGGGGCGACGCTCGTCGAGCGCGCTGACGGCCCCGGGCTGCGCTTCCAACGCGCGGACCTCGACTTCGACGTGGAGTAGGATTCGAAGTTCTTAACCCCCGCCGCGACGAACGTCGGGTAACTCGCTGGCGAGCGGGCTCCAGCGGGCTCCTGACGCGAGTCGGGACGGAATGTGATTCTCGGGCGACCGAGAGTTGAACCACCCAACGCCCGCGGACAACACATGACACGAAGCTTCTACTCCCACATCAAGGAAGCCTGGCGGGACCCCGACGACGGGAAGCTCGCCGAGCTCCAGTGGCAGCGCAAGCAGGACTGGCGCAAGCAGGGCGCCATCGTCCGCGTTGATCACCCGACCCGCCTCGACAAGGCCCGCGAACTCGGCTACAAGGCCAAGCAGGGCGTCGTCGTGGCGCGGGTCAGCGTCCGGAAGGGTACCGCCCGGAAGTCCCGGTTCAAGGCTGGGCGCCGCACGAAGCGGCAGGGCGTCAACCGCATCGGTCGCGCGAAGAACCTCCAGAGCATCGCCGAGGAGCGTGCCTCCAAGAAGTACGTCAACCTCCGCGTGCTGAACTCCTACTGGGTCGGCGAGGACGGCTCGCAGAAGTGGTTCGAAGTGATTCTGCTGGACCCCGAGCACGGCGCAATCGAGAACGACGACGACCTCAACTGGATCTGCGACGAGAGCCAGCAGGGTCGCGTCTTCCACGGGAAGACCAGCGCCGGGCAGCGCGCTCGCGGCCTGCAGACCCGCGGCAAGGGCGCGGAACACCTCCGCCCGAGCACGAACGCCGGCAAGCGCCGGAAGTCGTAACGTCGCAACTTTTCCGTTCTTTCTCGGTGCCCAGCGGCGGCGCCGTCACTCCTCCTCTAACAGTTCCTGCTCGATGTGGGGGCTGCCGCCGGTCGCGCCGGCGAGCCGCCGCGTAATCGCGTCGAAGAACGCGACCAGCGGCCACAGCGCGAGCGCGATGTACTTCAGCGGGCGGGCGGTGGTGAGCGCCCACGACTCGGCGTTGGCCAGCCCCCAGGACTTGGGGAGAATCTCCCCGCAGACGAGCACCAGCGACGTGGCGACCAGCGTCGTCCCGACGACCGCCAGCTCGGGCGGGAGGTAGGTCACGAGCAGCACGGTGAGGATGCTGGAGACGGCGATGTTGACGACGTTGTTCCCGACGAGAATCGTCACGAGCAGCCGGTGTGGGTCGTCGCGGAGCCGCTTCAGCTCGGGCCCGCGTTCGTCCTCGCCCGCGAGGGCGGCGATTCGTTCGTCGGTGAGCGAGAACAGCGCGATTTCCGTGCTGGAGAAGTACGCCGACACCGCCAGCAGGACGGCGACCGCGGCCAGCGACGGGAGTACGGAGAGGTCCAGTGCCATGAGACCGGCGAGGGCGACCAGCCACTAAGGCGTTGGTGCGGGAACGCTTATGCACCGGCGGGAGAACGGTCTACGCGATGACAGTCGAGACGGCGGCGCTCTGGACGCACGTCGCCGCGGGCGTCGCTGCGCTGGTCGCCGGCGGCGTCGCGCTCGCGACCGAGAAGGGCGGGCGCCGCCACCGGCAGGCGGGCCGCGTCTACGTCGCGGCGATGGCAGTGGTCGTCGCGACGGTGCTCCCGCTGTTCGCGCTCGACCCGACGTTCTTCCGCGCGTTCCTCCTGCTGGTCGCGGTGTTCAGCGGCTACTTCGCGTTCTCGGGGTACCGCGAGCTCGCTCGCAAACGGCCGAGCGACGACCCCGCGGCGGTGGACTGGGCGGCGGCAGTCGCGGTCGTCGCTGCGTGCGTCGCGCTCGGCGCGTGGGGCGTCACGCTCGTCGCTGCCGGGGACTCGCTGGGCGTCGTGATGGCCGTATTCGGCGGCATCGGCGGCGCGCTCGGCGCCAGCGACCTGCGGGCGTACTGGCGGGGCGCGGACCGCTCGTGGCTGGTCGGCCACCTCTCGCGGATGGTCGGCGGGTACATCGCGACGGTCACCGCGGTCTCGGTGGTCAACCTCGGGATGGTCCCCGACGTCGTCGCGTGGCTGTGGCCGACGGCGGTCGGCGTCCCGCTCATCTGGTACTGGCAGGCCGAGTACGCCGACGTGGGGCCGCTGGCCGGCAGAGTCTGACTACTCGGACCACTCGGCGTCCGCGAGCGTGCGCTGGACGGCCTCCTCGCCGACGGCGCGCGCGAGCGTCTCGTAGCCGGCGCGCTCGGCGCGGTCCCCGGCGTCCGCGACCAGCCGGGAGACGATGAACTCCGGCGTGGACTTCCCGACGGTGCCGAAGCGCGGCTGGTAGTCCACGAGCAGGTCGAGGTCCTGACTGAGGCCCTCCGCGAAGATGCCGTCGGTGCGCGCGACGTCCGGCAGGGGTTCGAGGTCCTCGGCGAGGTGGGTGACGAACACGCCCAGCGCCTGCTCGTCGACCGTGAGCGTGACGAGACCGTGGAGGAGGTCGGCGGCGCTCCCGGGCTCGGTGATGGCTTCGAACTCGTCGACGAGCATCAGCGTGCGGTCGCCCTCGGCCAGCGGCGGCACGACGGAGTTCAGCGTGGCTTCGAGGACGCCCGCGTTGAACGACGCGTGCCGCCGGTGGAAGACGATGGCGTCCACGGGCCCGAGTTCGGCGCGGTCGGCGGGGACGGGCAGCCCCATCGCGGCGAGCACGGCGACCTGACAGAGCGTCTCCAGCAGCGTCGTCTTCCCGCCGGAGTTCGCGCCCGTGAGCACGGCGACGCGGTCGCCGTTCGGCGGGTCCAGCGAGTGGTCGCCGACCGCGTACGTCACCGGCTGGACGTCGCCGGCCTCGGCGGCCAGCGAGAGGTTGCGCGCGTTCTCGACGGCGATGGCGTCCGCGTCCACGAACTCGGGGCGCGTGAGGTCGTGGGCCTCCGCGAACCGCGCCAGCGAGACGTCGACCGCGAGGTCGCTGACGGCTGTGACTGCGGCGTCCACTTCCTCGCGGGCGGTCGAGATAGCGCCGCGGAGGTCGGCGGCCACCTCGTCCTCGCGGTCCTGTTCGTCCTCGCGGACGTCGTCGGCGAGCGCGCGCAGCGTCGTGCTCACGAAGTCCGCGGCGTCGGCGGCGTCGGCGGCCATCGCCGACCGCACGCGGCGCGGTTCGACGCCGGCCTCGCTGGCGACGTACTGGACGAACGCCTCCCGGAACTCGTCGGTGCCCTCGACGCCCTGCGAGCGCACGTCTTCGAGCACGTCGAAGGTGTCGCGTTCGAGGCGTTCGAGGTCGCCGGCGCGCTCCCGGAGCCGGTCGAGTTTGGCGTCCGCGCCCGCCGCCACGCCGTCGCCGGTGAGGTAGCGCAGCGCCTCTGCGGCGTCTTCGAGCGCGTCGCGGTCGAGCGTCGTGACCGACGCGAACACGCCCGAGTCCTCGCTGACGGCGTCCTGCAGGGCGAGCGCCGTCTCGACGGCCGCGCGCTGGGTGTCCCCGGCGTCGTCGTGCGCGTCGAACGTGTCGAGAACGGCCTGCTGGGTCTCGCCGTCGAGGCGCGCCCACGTCTCCCGCGCGGCCTCCACGTCGTCGAGGCGCTCGCGCATCGCGTCCCGGTCGGTCAGCGGCGTCCGCACGCGGATCCGGTCCGCGGCGCCGGGCGTGACGGCGTAGTCGGCGGCGAGCGCGACCAGTTCCTTGTAGACGGCGCGGGCGTCGTCGGTCGCGAGCGCGTCCATCCCCTCGCCGCCGTTCGCCCGGCGCAGGATGCGCGTCGCCCGTCCCCGCGAGATGCCGGCGTCCACGAGCGCGCGGACGTTCGCGGATTCGATGGCGTCGATTGCGTCGGGGACGCCGAGCTCGGTCTCCAGCTTGTCGGCGGTCTTCGGGCCGACCCCCCAGAACTCCTCTAATCGCATACCTGCGAGTGGGCGACCGCGTGGGTAAAGCGTTACGTGGATTCCGACGCACACTCGACCAACGCACGGACCGCGGCGTCGTCGGGGAGCGCGGCCATCCCGCCGGTCTCGGTGGTCGTGAGCGCCGCGGTCGCGTTCGCGTACCGGAGCGCGTCGCCGAGCGCGTCGCCGCCCATTCCGGGCTCGTACGCCGCGAGCGCGCCGGCCGTGAACGCGTCGCCGGCGCCCGTCGTGTCCACGACGTCCACGTCGAACGCGGGAGCGGAGCGCGTCACTTGCTCGCCGTCCGCCGACTCGGCGACAGCCGTCGCGCCGTCGCCGCCGCGCGTGAGGAACACCGTCTCGGGGCCGTAGTCGAGCAGGTCGGCGGCGACGGCCGCTGGCTCGCTCCGAACGCGCTCAGCGAGGCCGAGCGGCCGGAGGTCGTCGGGGCTACAGAACAGGAGGTCTGCGAGGTCGAGCGCCTCGCGGACGGCGTCGCCGGCGGCGTCCGGCTCGTCCCAGAGGTCGGGGCGCGCGTTCGGGTCGAACGAGACCAGACAATCCGCGTCGCGGGCGCGCTCCAGCAAGTCGAGCGTGGCGGTGCAGCCCGCGTCGTTCGCGAGCGCGACGCCGCCGGCGTGGACGCAGCCGAAGTCGGCGAGTGCGCTGTCGGAGACAGTCCCGGCCTCGAACGCGAGCGTGGCGGTGTCGCTCTCGTAGAAGGTGAACGAGCGGTCGCCGTCGGGCGTCGGGCTGACGACCGCGAGCGCGGTGGCGGCGTCGCCTGCGACGACGAACTCGCCGTCGAGGCCGCGGTCGGCGAGCGCATCCCGGAGGTACGCGCCGAACGCGTCGTCACCGAGGCGCGTCCAGAGTTCGGGCGGGCTGTCGAGGCGCGCGAGCCCGGCCGCGACGTTCGCTGGTGCGCCGCCCGCGCGGTGGACGAAGCCCTCCACGGTCGCGAGGTCGCCGGCACCCGAGGGGAACAGGTCGACGAGCGTCTCGCCGGCGACGAGGATGCGGTCAGTGCGCACGCGTCCGCCGACGCGCTACTGGCACTTAGGCCCCGGCAGACTCGGTCGGGACGGTGCCGTCAGGAGACCGACGCGTTATTTCCGGTCGTGTGCGAACCCGTAGACGATGGACTTCGACATCGCCGCCGCCCGCGTCGTCCACGTCGTCTTCGGCGCGGCGTGGACCGGGAGCACGCTCGCCGTCGCACTGTTCGTCGTGCCCGCCGCGCGCCGCGGCGTGCTGGACGCCGCGCCCGTGGAGTGGATTGCCGACCGATTCACGAAGCTCAGCGTCGCCAGCGTCGCCGCGATGCTGTTGACCGGCGGCCACCTCGCCGGCAACCTCTACACGTTCGAGGCGCTCGCGAACTCCTCGCGGGGCCATCTCGTCGTGGGGATGACCGGGCTCTGGTTGGTGCTGGCAGGGCTGGCGCACGTCGCGACGAGTCGCCTCACCGCCGGCCACGACGTCCAGTCGGCAGCCGACGACGCGACGCCGTGGTTCGGTGCCGCGGCCGTCGTAAGCGTCGCACTGCTCGTGCTCGCCGGCCTGCTCTGACCGAAAGCGGAGCGCTGACCGACGAGCATAACAGCCGCCACCCCGTTGCCTTCGTGCATGGACGCGGCGCTCGGCCCACCCGAGAAGATGGCCGAAAGCGAGGGTGACCTGACGCCGATGATGAGCCAGTACTTCGAGCTCACGCGGCGCTACGAGGACGCGCTCGTGCTCTTCCAGGTCGGGGACTTCTACGAGCTGTTCTGCGAGGCCGCGGAGGCGGCCGCCCGCATCTGCGAGATTACGCTGACCGCCCGCGAGGACTCCACGGGCGAGTACCCGATGGCGGGCGTGCCAATCGACAACGCGGAGCCGTACATCGACGACCTGCTTGACGCGGGCTACCGGGTCGCGGTCGCCGACCAAGTCGAGGACCCAGACGAGGTCACCGGGGTCGTCGAGCGCGCTGTCACCCGGGTCGTCACGCCCGGGACGCTGACCGAGGACGAACTGCTCGGGGGCGACGACAACAACTTCGTCGCGGCGGTCGCGGCCGACGACGACGGCGGCTTCGGCCTCGCGCTGTTGGACGTCTCGACCGGCGACTTCTACGCGACGAGCCTCCCGAACGCGGCGCGCGTACGGGACGAACTGGGGCGGTTCGCGCCCGCAGAACTTGTCACCGGACCGGGCGTGGCGGCGGAGCGCTTCGAGGATGGCACGTTCGTCGCGGAGTACGAGGACGCGGCGTTCGACGGCGAGCGCGCCGCGGAGACCGTGGCGGCGTACTTCGGGAGCGTGGACGCGCTCGCCGGCGACGCCGAAGTCGCGGCGTGTGGCGCGCTCCTCGATTACGCCGAGTACACCCGAGGTGGGGAGGACGGCGACCGGTTGGACTACCTGAACCACCTGACGCGGTACGACCCCCGCGAGTACCTCCAGATGGACGCCGTGGCGCTGCGGAGTCTGGAGGTGTTCGAGCAGCGCAGCGTCCACGGCGCGGAAGGCACCGCGCTCGTGGACGTGCTCGACGAGACGGCGTGCGCGCTCGGCCGGCGGACGCTCACGGACTGGCTGCGCCGGCCGCTGACCGACGCCGAGGAAATCGAGGCGCGCCACGAGGCGGTCGGCGAACTGCTCGCGGACCCGCTGACGCGGGAGGAACTGCACGAGCACCTGCGGGACGTCTACGACGTCGAGCGCCTGATTTCGCGGGTGTCGCGGGGCCGCGCGAACGCCCGGGACCTACGCGCGCTGAAGGACACGCTCGACGTGGTGCCCGAAATTCGCGGCCTGCTGGCGGACGCGGACAGCAAGAAGCTCCGCGACCTGCGCGCGAGTCTCGACGACCTCCCCGAGATTCGGGACCTGCTCTCGCGGGCCATCGTCCCGGACCCGCCCCAGGAACTCACGGAGGGCGGGGTCATCCGCGACGGCTACGACGAGACGCTGGACGACCTCCGGGAGACCGAGCGCTCCGGGAAGCGGTGGATAGATGACTTGGAGGAACAGGAGCGCGAGCGCACGGGCATCGACTCGCTGAAGGTCGGGCACAACGCGGTCCACGGCTACTACATCGAGGTGACGAACCCGAACCTCGACTCGGTGCCGGCGAACTACCAGCGCCGGCAGACGCTGAAGAACTCCGAGCGGTTCGTCACGCCCGAGCTGAAGGAGCGCGAGGACGACATCGTGCGCGCCGAACAGCGCTCCCAGGACCTCGAGTACGAGCTGTTCCGCGAGGTCCGCAATCGGGTCGCCGAGGAGGCCGAGCGCGTGCAGGCGACCGCGGCAGCAGTCGCGGCCGTGGACGCGCTGGCGTCGTTCGCGACAGTCGCCGCGAGCCACGACTACGCGCGCCCCGAGGTGGGCGGCGACGGCATCCACGTCGAGGGCGGCCGCCATCCCGTCGTGGAGCGCACGGAGGCCGGGTTCGTGCCGAACGACACCGACCTCACGCCCGAACGCCGGGTCGCGGTCGTCACGGGCCCGAACATGAGCGGGAAGTCCACGTACATGCGCCAGGTCGCCCTGATCGTGTTGCTCGCGCAGGCGGGGAGCTTCGTCCCCGCCGAGCGCGCGCGCCTCCGCGTGGTCGACCGCATCTTCACGCGCGTCGGCGCCAGCGACGACATCGCGGGCGGGCGCTCGACGTTCATGGTGGAGATGACCGAACTCTCCTCGATTCTGCGCGCCGCGACCGAGGACTCGCTGGTGTTGCTGGACGAGGTCGGCAGAGGGACTTCCACGACGGACGGCCTGGCCATCGCGCGCGCCGTCACCGAGTACGTCCACGACGAACTCGGCGCGACAACGCTGTTCGCGACCCATCACCACGAACTCACGGCGGACGCAGAGCGCCTCGCGGACGCCGTGAACCTCCACTTCGGCGCAACCCGGAACGAGGAGGGCGTGACCTTCCAACACGAAGTGCGGGAGGGGCCGGCGACGGCCTCCTACGGCGTCGAGGTCGCCCAAACTGCGGGCGTCCCCGAGGCAGTCGTCGAGCGCGCCCGCGAACTCCTCGACGCGGCAGACGTGGACGCGGACGCGAGCGAGGAGCAGACGGAGCCGGCGCGGACGGCAGACAGCGGCGACCACGACGAGTCGGCCGTCGAAGAGACGCTGCGTGACGTGAACGTCGCGGAACTCACGCCCGTGGAGGCGCTGAACGTCCTGAACGACCTCAAGCGCGACCTCGACTGACTACTCGACGGGCGAGAAGGAGAGCCCGTTCTCCGCGAGCAGGCGGCGAGCCTTCTCCGTGATTTCGGGTGCGACGAGCACGCCGCGCACGTCGGCGTCGGCGTGGAGGTCGCGGCGGAGCGCGTTCACGTAGCGTTCCAGCTGTGAGGCCGCGGCAGGGCCGACGCGGCGGGCCTTGAGTTCGACGGCGACCACGGCGCCGTCGCGGCCGCGGCCGTAGACGTCCACGGGGCCGGCGGGCGTCTCGCGCTCCGTGCTGCGCGGCTGGAAGCCGGGTTCGACGAGGTCGGGGTCGGCGAGCACGCGCTCCTTGAGGTCGGACTCGGTGCCGGAAACCTCGGCGTCGGCATCCGCGGGGTCGAATGCGGCGGCGTGCTGAACCGAGTCGAACCGGACGGTGAGCGCGTCCGCGGCGTCGCCGTCGCCGCAGCGGAGTTCGAGACGACCGTCAGTTGCTTCGACGGCGACACTACCGCCGGTCGCCCACGCGTCGGGGTCGCGGCCGGTCGCGCCGTGGACGAGCACGGTGTCGTCGGGCTTCCAGAGGACGCTCCGAACGCCCGCAGGGAGGCTGCGCTCGGCGCGCCCCTCGAACTCGGTGGCGCACTCGCCGACGAGCGAGACCGCGAGGCCGTCGCCGCGGGCGTCCGCGGCGAAGGCGGCGGCGCGGTCGGCGTCGGGGGCTGAGAGCGCGCGGGTCACGGCAGCGAGTAGGCAACGGACGGGAAAAAGCGCGCGGATGCGACGCTACCGGACGCCGGGCGAGGGCGGGCGCTCGCGCTTGTGCGTGGAGGCCTCGTAGCGCTCGACGAATTCGGTGACCGTCTCGCGGTCCGCGCCGGTCGCCTCCACGGTCTCCTCGATTGTTCGGTCCTCGTCGACGTACGCGTGCAGAATCGGGTCGATGACCTCGTAAGGTGCGCCGAGTTCGTCGGGGTCGGTCTGCCCCTCCCAGAGTTCCGCCGTGGGCGTCTTCGCGACGACGTCATCGCTGACGCCGACCTCGCGGGCGAGGTCGTACGCCTCGGTCTTGTAGACGTCAGCGAGCGGCGCGACGTCGGCGGCGCCGTCGCCGTACTTCGTGAAGTAACCCAGCAGGAGTTCCGAGCGGTTGTTCGGGCCGACGACGAGCGCGTTCGCGTCGTTGGCGGCCTGATAGAGCAGGACCATCCGGACGCGCGCCTGCACGTTCCCCACAGCGGTCTTCGAGAGGTCGTCGCGCGCGGCGGTGACGTCGTCCACGACGGGCTGGATGTCGTGTTCGCGGTAGGCCACCCCGAGTCGCTCGCAGACCGCACGGGCGTCTTCGACGTTCTCGGGGTCGCTGGGGTCGGCAGGCAGCAGGAGGCCCGTGACGCGCTCGGGGCCGACGGCGTCCGCGAGCAGGTGCGCGGCGAGCACGGAGTCGAGCCCGCCGCTGACGCCGACGACGTAGCCGTCCGCGGGCGCGGCGTCGAGGTAGCTCGCGAGGAACGACCGAATCTCGTCGCCGGCCGCCGCGAGGTCGAGGTCGAAGTCCGTCACGGGCGAACCCGCGACCGCCACCGGCAAAAAGCACGTGGCTGCCTGTCACCCGCGCTCGCCGGCGAGGACGAGCGTGTCACGCGGGCTGGCCGCGTCGGAGAAGCGCGCCGACCGGCACCACCGGCCGGCGCGCGAGAATCGAAGACTCGCCATCGGACGTTAGACCACTGCGGGCTGGCCGTCGCGGCGGACCCGCCACGAGGGGACACCAGCCGCGCACGTAGTCGGTGCTGGCGGTGAACGGAAGCCGTTTCGCCGAACATCTTCTCCGCGGGCGGCAGCGCGCTCTCGCTTTAAGTGCCTCTGGCGACAAGGGACAGATACGAAGCGCTTCTCAGCGCGCTACGCCTCGTAGCCGTGGCGCCGTCGTTCCCGCGAGCGGTCGGCGGCGCGGCGAGCGCGGACCTCGTTTAAGTGTCTCTGGCGACAAGGGATAGATACGAAGGACTTCTCGGCGACACCGACCGCGGAGCCGACGGCTCGTCAGTCGTCGCGGCCCCAGCGGGAACCCCCGCCAGCAGGGGTCTTTTCGGCGTGCGCGTCCTACCGGACGGCGATGAGCGACGCCGACGAAATCACGGTGTACTCCGACTACGTCTGCCCGTTCTGCTACCTCGGGCGGCAGTCGCTGTCGGAGTACCAGGCAGAGCGCGAGGAGGAACTCGACATCGACTGGCAGCCCTTCGACCTGCGCGCGCAGAAGCGCGGGCCGGACGGCGAAATCGACCACAGCGTCGACGACGGCAAGGACGACGAGTACTTCGAGAAGGCCCGCGAGAACGTCCAGCGCCTCAAGGAGGAGTACGGCGCCGACGAGATGCAGATGGACTTCTCGGGGGAGGTCGACTCGCTGGACGCGCAGGCCGCCTCCCTGTACGTCAGCGACGAGCACCCCGAGCAGTGGCTGGACTTCGACGTCGCCATCTTCGAGGCACTCTGGGAGGAGGGTCGCGACATCGGCGACGTGGACGTGCTCGCGGACCTCGCCGAGGACGTCGGCCTCGACCCCGACGAGATTCGGGAGGTCGTCGAAACCGAGCAGTACCACGACGAACTCCGCGCGAAGTTCCGCGAGGCCCAACAGCAGGGCATCAGCGGCGTGCCGACGTTCGCGTACGACGGCTACGGCGCGCGCGGCGCCGTCCCGCCGTCCCAGCTCCGCCGGCTCGTCGAAGGCACGTAAGCGCGAGCGGGCTGTCGGCAGTCAGCCGACGCGCGAACCTGATTTAAGTATCTCTGGCGACAAGGGATAGATACGAAGGACTTCTCCCGAGCACTTCGCCGACCAGTCGCGGCTGTCTGCGGAGTCCAACTCCGACTCGCGAGCGGCGAGCCGTGCAGATTCTCTTTAAGTGTCTCTGGCGACAAGGCGTAGATACGAACAGCTTCTCAGCGCGCTACGCCTCGTAGCCGCGGCGCCGTCGTGACTGCTCGACACTCCGCCGAGCGACCAGCGCGTCGTTCGTTTAAGTGCTTCTGGCGACAAGAGCTAGATACGAAGGACTTCTCGGGGAGTTACGTTCGACAGCGACGGCGCCGCCAGCCGAGAGTTTAAACCGCGGGAGGCCACAGGTACCGCTAATGAGTGCCGACGGCGGCGACCAGATTCGCTGGGAGACGCGCGAGGAGCGCCGCGTCGAACACCGGCCGGGCTCGGGCGCGCTCTCGCGGGCGGAAGCCCAGCGCGACACGACGGTCCGCAAGTGGGGCGTCGTCTCCCCGAGCGCGACCGTCATCGGGCGCGCGGAGTCCCCGGACGCGGACCTCTCGGAGAGCGTCCGGCGGCTCCACGAGGAGCGCCACACCGCGACCGAGGGCCACAGCCGCCGCACCCACTACCTCGACCGCCTGCGCACCACGCAGGCGCTGTGTAACGCCGTGGACGTGACGCCGTGGCAGCGCGACGTCGCGCTCGGCGTGATGGGGGAAATCGACCTCACGGAGTTCGGCAGCCAGCGCGCCATCGAGAAGGTCGCGCTCGTGGTCATCCGCCACGTCGTCGACGTCGACCGGCGCCGGTACTTCGGCATCGACGACCTCGACCCCGCGGACCTCTCCCAGGAGCGCATGAACGACCTCTACGAGCGGTACCGCAGCCACGACGTCACCGACGAGCCCGCGTTCGCGGCGCTCGCCGAGCGCCACGGCCTCGACAAGACGAGCCTGAATCGGCTGCGCCGCGTGCTGAAAGAACAGTTAGACGACGGGCTGCCGGCGTTCGGCCGGAACCCGAACCGCGACCCCCACCTCCCGGACGTCACCGAACGCGACGTCCCCGAGGAGGCAGCCAGCGACGACTAGTCGAGGTGCTCGTCGAGGAACGCCTCGATGTCGTCGCCACCCTTGAATCCCTCTGCGAGCCGCCCGACTTCTTCTCCGTCCTCGACGAGCACGAGTGTCGGCGCGCTCGTGATGTCCCACTCCTCCACGAGCGAGATGTCGTCGCCGGGGTTGACCATCGCGACCGTGATGCCCGTGGCTTTCGCGACGTTGCCCAGCACTGGCTCGATGGCTTGACAGAGCGAGCAGCCCTTCGTGTAGAAGTCCACGAGCACGCGGTCGTGGCTGTCGAGGACGTCGCGGAGTTGTTCGCCGTCCACGACGCGAATCGGCTTCTGTGCGTTCGGTCGTGACTGTGTGCTCATGCAGAAATGTAGGGTGCGAGCGCGGAAAAGGACTGCTGCGGGGGCGCCGTTCGCCGACGCCCGCCGGGCAGCTTATTCGAGGGCGTCGAGGTACTCGGCGGTCTCCTCGGTCTCGAGTTCGCGGAACAGCGCGGAGTCGGCGTCCACGGTGGCGACGCCGACGCCCTCCGCGGAGAGTTCGTCGTCGCGGCCCTCGCTGAGCGCGCGGAGCGCGAGGTCCACGCCCTCGTCGAGCGTGAGGTCCTCGGCGTACTCGTCTTCGAGGAACTCCTGAATCGCGGAGCGGTCCGAGCCGATGGCGACGGCCTTCCACTCGTTGGAGGTGCCGGAGGGGTCCGTCTCGAAGAGGCGGGGTTCGCCGTCGGAGACGCCCGCGACGAGGAGGGCGACGCCGAACGGGCGCGCGCCCCCGACCTGCGTGTACTGCTGGATGTGGTCGGTGACCTCCTTCGTCAGCGTGCGGACGCCGATGGGTTCGTCGTAGCGCACGCGCTCGACCTGGGACTGCTGGCGCGCGTGGTCGACGAGCTTCCGCGCGTCGGCGACGTGGCCGGCGCTGGCCGCGCCGACGTGGTCGTCGACCTTGTGGAGCTTCTCGACGCTGGAGCCCTCCAGGAGCGGCGAGCGGGTGCGCTTGTCCACGACGAGGACGACGCCGTCCTCGGTGCGGACGCCGATGCTGGCGGTGCCTCGCTTGACCGCTTCCCGCGCGTACTCCACCTGGTAGAGGCGGCCGTCCGGCGAGAAGATCGTGATACCGCGGTCGTAGGCCTGCTGTTGGTTCTGACCCTGCATTGTCTTCGTTGACCAAATGTAAGCCGCGCTCACGTAAAGGGCTTTGACTTTCGGCAGGGGGTGCCGAGCGGCACCAGAACCGCCGGGGTACTTGTGGCGGGGCGGCGAGCAACGAGTATGGACTCCGGGAAGGCGAGCCGGCGGTTCTTCGAGGAGCACGTCGCGGGGCGGACGGGCGCCGAGCGCGAGGACGTGCGGCTCGGCCCGACGTACGGCGCGGACTTCGGCGTCGTAGACGTCGGCGACCGCGTCGTCGCGATGGCGACCGACCCCGTGTTCGTGCTGCGCGACCTCGGCATCGAGCGGGCGGCGTGGTTCGCGTTCCACATCTGCGTCAGCGACGTCGCACTCTCCGGCCTGCCGCCCGCGCACCTCGCGGTGGACTTCAACCTCCCGCCGGACACGAGCACGGAGACGTTCGACGCCATCTGGGACGTCTTCGACCGGGAAGCCGAGAAGCTGGGCGCGAGCCTGACGACCGGCCACACGGGCACCTACGAGGGGTGTTCGTTCCCGACGGTCGGCGGCGCAACCGCGCTCTCTATCGGCGACCCCGACGACCTCGTGGTGCCGACGGGCGCACGACCCGGCGACCGCGTCGTCGTCACGAAGGGGCCGGCAATCGAATCGACGGGCGTGCTCGGCGTGCTGTTCGGCGACGACCTCCCAATCGACGCCGACGCCGCGGCGGCCGCCCGCGAGCGCTTCGAGGACGTCAGCCCCGTCCGGGACGCGCTCACCGCGGCGGCCGCCGGCGAGGTGACGGCGATGCACGACGCGACCGAGCGCGGGCTTGCGAACGCGTTCCACGAGCTCGCGGCCGCCAGCGGCGTCTCGCTGGCAGTCGAGCGCGAGCGCGTCCCCGTGATCCCGGGCGTGCGCGAGGTCTGCGACTACTTCGGCATCGACCCGTGGACGACCTCCAGCGAGGGCACCGTCGTCGCGACCGTCGCGCCCGACAGCGTGGACGCGGTGCTGGCGGCGCTCGAAAGCGAGGGCATTCCGGCCGCGGAGGTCGGGGAAGTCGGGGCGGCGGACAACGAGCGCGTCACCGTGGACGGCGCCCCGCTCGCGGAACCCGAATCCGACCCGCTGTGGGGCGCCTACGAGACCGGCCGCGAGCGATTCTGGGGTGAGTAGGCGGGCGGCGTCCGGAGGGTTCTTTGCGGCGCGCGGCGAGGTTCCGACGATGCGAGCGAGGAACCAGCCATGGGCATAGTCGAGGAGTTCCTCGACCTCAAGGAGGAGACGGACGCCGACCTGCTGGCGATGCAGGTCGGGGACTTCTACGAGTTCTTCGCGGAGGACGCGCGCACGGTCGCGGACGTCCTCGACCTGCAGGTCTCCGAGAAGTCCGCGCACGGGTCGTCGTACCCGATGGCGGGCGTGCCTGTCGACGACCTGACGCCGTACGTCGCGACACTCGTCGAGCGCGGCTACCGGGTCGCCGTCGCCGACCAAATCGAGGACGGCGCCGACGACATCGAGCGCGAAATCACCCGGGTCGCGACCCCGGGAACGTTCGTTGACGTGACCGGTGCGGACGCCCGCTACCTCGCGGCGGTCGTGCGCGACGAGACGTGGGGGCTGGCGTTCGTGGACGTGACGACCGGCCAGTTCCACGTCGCGGACGCCGAGACGGAGACGGACGCGCTGACGGAACTGCACCGCTTCAGCCCCGAGGAAGTGCTTCCCGGTCCCGAGTTGCGCAGCGACGACGACTTCCTCGGGGCACTCCGGGAGCGCGCGGACGCGACGCTGACGCTCCACGAGGCGGCGTCGTTCGCGCCCGGGAAGGCCGCCCACAGCGTGCGCGAGCAGTTCGGCGACGGAGCGCTCGACAGCCTCGGCGTCGCGAGTGACAGTCCGGCAGCGCGAGCAGCGGGCGCGGCAATCGACTACGTCGCGGCGACGGACGCGGGCGTGCTGGCGTCGCTGACGCGGCTCCAGCCGTACCGCGCGGACGACCACGTGGAGTTGGACGCAACGACCCAGCGCAACCTCGAACTCACGGCGACGATGGGCGGAGATGGAGAGGGCTCGCTGTTCGCGACGCTCGACCACACAGTGTCCGCTGCTGGCGGTCGGCGGCTGCAGGCGTGGCTGACGCGTCCACTCCGGGACCGCGCGGAACTGGAACGTCGGCAAGCCGCCGTGGGCGCGCTCGCTGACGCGCCGCTCGCGCGGGACGCGCTCCGAGACGTGCTCGGCGACGTCTACGACCTCGAACGGCTCGCGAGCCGGGCGGCCGGCGGCCGCGCGGACGCGACTGACCTGCTCCGAATCCGGGAGACGCTGGCGACGCTCCCGGAGGCCGCGGACGCGCTCGAATCCGACCCGGACCTCGCGGCCTCGCCCGTGAGCGAGGTACTGGACGGCGTGGACCGCGAGGCGGCCGAGGGGGTGCGCGCCGAGTTGGACGCCGCGCTCGCGGCGGACCCGCCGAAGACGCTCCGCGAGGGCGGCCTCCTGCGCGAGGGCTACGACGACGAACTGGACGAACTGCTCCGAGAAGCCCGCGAGCACGAGGAGTGGCTGGACGGGCTGGCGTCCCGCGAGAAGGACCGACTCGGCATCACGCACCTGCAGGTCGACCGGAACAAGACCGACGGCTACTACGTACAGGTCGGGAAGTCAGAGACCGACGCGGTGCCCGACGAGTATCGGGAGGTGAAGTCGCTGAAGAACTCCACACGGTACACCACCGAGGAGTTAGAGGAGCGCGAGCGTCGGATTCTGCGCGTCGAGGAGGAGCGCGGCGACTTGGAGTACGAACTGTTCGACGACCTCCGCGAGTGGGTCGGCGAGCGCGCGGAAGCCCTCCAGCGCGTCGGCCGCGCGCTCGCGGAACTGGACGCGCTCGCGAGCCTCGCCGAGCACGCCGCCGCGAACCGCTGGGTGCGCCCGGACCTCGTGGACGGCGACGACCTCGAAATCGAGGGCGGGCGCCACCCCGTGGTCGAGCAGACCACCGAGTTCGTGCCCAACGACGCCCGATTCGGCGACGGCCGGCGGTTCCTCGTCGTCACGGGGCCGAACATGAGCGGGAAGTCCACGTACAT
Source organism: Halobacterium hubeiense (assembly GCF_001488575.1). Lineage (NCBI taxonomy): Archaea > Methanobacteriati > Methanobacteriota > Halobacteria > Halobacteriales > Halobacteriaceae > Halobacterium > Halobacterium hubeiense. The sequence continues at coordinate 339,240 of NZ_LN831302.1, read as the reverse complement.
GCGACAGGTCGCGCTCATCGTCCTGCTCGCGCAGGTCGGGAGCTACGTGCCCGCAGACAGCGCCCGAATCGGGGTCGTAGACGGCATCTACACCCGCGTCGGCGCGCTGGACGAACTCGCGCAGGGCCGCTCGACGTTCATGGTGGAGATGCAGGAACTGAGCCGCATCCTCCACGCCGCGACCGAGCGCTCGCTGGTGATTCTGGACGAGGTCGGGCGCGGGACCGCGACCTACGACGGCATCTCGATTGCGTGGGCAGCCACAGAGTACCTGCACAACGAGGTGCGCGCGAAGACCCTGTTCGCGACCCACTACCACGAACTCACGGCGCTCGCGGACCACCTCGCCGACGTCGCGAACGTCCACGTAGCGGCGGAAGAACGGGATGGGGACGTGACGTTCCTGCGAACCGTCAGAGACGGCGCGACCGACCGCTCGTACGGCGTCCACGTCGCGGACCTCGCGGGCGTCCCCGACCCCGTGGTGGACCGCTCGCGGGAGGTGCTGGACCGCCTCCGAGACGAGAAAGCCGTCGAAGCCCGGGGTTCCGCAAGCGAGCCGGTGCAGGCGGTGTTCGACCTCGAATCGGGCGAAGTCAAGACGGGCGCGGAATCGCAGCCGGCGACCGGGACGGAGAGCGCGGCCGACGGCGGCGAGGCAGACGGCCTCGGTTCCGAGGCCCGCGAGGTGCTGGACGACCTCCGGGACGTGGACGTGAACGAGACGCCGCCGGTGGAACTGCTCTCGCGCGTGCAGGAGTGGCAGCGGCGGCTGGACGAGTAGCAGCGCGGGATTGATACGCGCGGGCCGCCTGCCGGCGAGTATGACCGACGGCGACCGCGTGCGGGAGCTGGACGACGCGACGGTGGCCCAGATTGCGGCGGGCGAGGTCGTCGAGCGGCCCGCGAGCGTGGTCAAGGAGCTCGTGGAGAACAGCCTCGACGCGGGCGCCGCGAGCATCGACGTCACCGTAGAGAGCGGCGGCCGCGACCGAATCGTGGTCGCCGACGACGGCCACGGGATGACCGGCGAGGACCTGCAGGCGGCGGTCCGCCAGCACACGACGAGCAAGCTCAGCGACGCCAGCGAGCTGGACGCGGTGGCGACGCTGGGCTTCCGGGGCGAAGCCCTCTACACCATCGGCTCCGTCTCGCGGATGACGGTGACGACGCGCGCCCGGGACGCGGGCGACTCCGGGGCGACGCTGACCGTCGAACACGGCGACGTCGGGGACGTGCGGCCGGCTGGCCGGCCGGCCGGAACCACGGTGGAGGTCGCGGACCTGTTCGCGGAGACGCCGGCGCGCCGGAAGTACCTCAAGCGCCCGGCGACGGAGTTCGCGCACGTCAACCGCGCGGTGACGCGGTACGCGCTGGCGAACCCCGAAGTCGCCGTCTCGCTGACCCACGACGGCCGCGAGGTGTTCGCGACGACCGGAACCGGGGACGTGCGGGACGCGGCGCTGTCGGTGTACGGCCGCGAGGTCGCGCAGTCGCTCGTCCCGGTGGACGCGACGCCCGACGGCCCGGTGGAGCGCGTCCACGGCTACGTCTCGGAGCCGGAGACGACGCGCTCGACCCGCGAGTACCTCGCGACGTACGTGAACGGCCGGTCGGTCCGCGACTCGGTGCTCCGCGAGGCCGTCCTCGACGCCTACGGCGGCCAGCTCGCGAGCGACCGCTACCCGTTCACGGTGCTGTTCGTGGAGACAGAGGGCGTGGACGCCAACGTCCACCCGCGGAAAATGGAGGTCCGCTTCGAGCAGGAGGACCGCGTGCAGGCGGCCGTCGAGGACGCCGTGCGAGACGCGCTGTTGGACGCCGGTATCGTGCGCTCGCAGGCGCCGCGGGGCGCGTCCAAGCCCGGGGACGCGACGATTTCGCCGGCGGGCGAGCGCGGCGAGAACGAGGCTTCCGCAGAAGGAGCGACGCGCGAGGCCGACACGTCCAGCGCGTCCGCGGACGTCGCCGTGGAGAGCGCGGAGCGTCAGAGCCGCGTGACGGACTCGCTGGCGGACACCGAATCCGAGTCGACCGAGCGGAAGCCGAGCGGCGCGGAGCGGGAGCCGAGCACGAGTGAGCCGGCCGCGGACACGACGACGAGCGACAGCGCCGGCGAGCGCGCGAGCACCAGTTCGTCGTTCGACGCGCCGACGGAGAACGCGCGGCTCGCGGCGCCGGCCGGCGACGGAGCCGACGAGGGCGATGGCTTCGACTCGCTGCCCGAGATGCGCGTGCTCGGCCAGTTGGCGGAGACGTACGTGGTCGCGGAGACCGACGACGGCCTCGTGCTCGTCGACCAGCACGCTGCGGACGAGCGCGTCCACTACGAGCGCCTGCAGGAGCAGGTCGGCGGCGCGTCGCAGGCGCTGGTCTCGCCGGTGGAACTGGAGTTGACGGCGGGCGAGGCGGCGGTGTTCGACGCGGCAATCGACGACTTGCGCGCGCTCGGATTCGACGCGGAGCTTTCGGGGCGGACGGCGCGCATGACGGCGGTGCCGGCGGTGCTGGCGGACGCCCTCGACCCCGAGTTGGCGCGGGACGTGCTCGCGGACTTCCTCGCGGACGCGGGCGGCGACCCCGTGAGCGACGCCGCTGACGACCTGCTGGCGGACCTTGCGTGCCGGCCCGCGGTGACGGGGAACACGTCGCTGACGGAGGGGTCGGTAGTGGCGCTGCTGGACGCGCTGGATGGCTGCGAGAATCCCTACGCGTGCCCGCACGGCCGGCCGACGCTGATTCGCGTGGACGCCGACGAGCTCGCCGAGCGCTTCGAACGGGACTACCCCGGGCACGGCGGGCGGCGCCGCGAAGACGGCGGGAACTAAACCCCGGGCGTCGTACCGCGGGGTATGGACCTCGTGACGTTCGGCGAGACCCTGCTCCGGCTCTCGCCGCCCGGACAGGAGCGACTGGAGCGCGCGACCGAGTTAGAGTTCCGCGCGGCGGGCGCGGAGAGCAACGTCGCGGTGAACGCCGGCCGGCTCGGCGCCGACACCGCGTGGCTGTCGAAGCTCCCCGACTCGCCGCTCGGGCGGAAGGTGACCGCGACGCTACGCGCGCAGGGCACGGAGCCCGACGTGGCGTGGAGCGAGGCCGGGCGACAGGGCACGTACTACCTCGAACACGCAGGCGAGCCCCGCGGGACGAACGTCGTCTACGACCGCGCGGACGCCGCGGTGACGACCGCGACGCCCGACGAGCTTGCGACCGGCCGAATCGACGAAGCCGACTACTTCTACACGAGCGGCATCACGCCCGCGCTCTCGGAGACGCTCGCGGCGACGACCGCCGAACTGCTGGAGCGCGCGACCGAGGCGGGGACGACGACGGCGCTGGACGTGAACTACCGCGCGAAGCTCTGGGAGCACGAGGAGGCCCGCGACGTGCTGGAGACGCTGTTCCCGGACGTGGACGTGCTCGTGACCGCGGAGCGCGACGCCGAACACGTGCTCGCCCGCGAAGGGAGCGCCGGCGAAATCGGGCGCGACCTCGCGGCGGAGTTCGGCTTCGAGACGGTCGTCGTGACGCGCGGCGCGGAGGGCGCGCTCGCGGTCCACGACGAGGAGGTCTACGAGCAGCCGGCGTTCGAGGCCGACACGCACGACGCAATCGGGACCGGGGACGCGTTCGTCGGCGGGTTCCTCGCGCGCCGCGTCGAGGGCGGCGACGTGCCCGACGCCCTCGCGTGGGGCGCGGCGACCGCGGCGCTGAAGCGCACGATGCCCGGCGACACGGCGCTGGTCACCCGCGAAGAAGTCGAGGACGTGCTGGCGGGCGACGGCGCCGCCATCAACCGCTAGTAGCCCTGCGCATTGCCGTCCTTGCGCGGTTCCGTGGCGGCCGACAGCGTGCCGCCGTCGTTTCTGACGATTTGCGCGCCGCCGAACAGCTCGCTGGTGAGCAGTTCGACGTCGTGTTCCTTCCGGGAGAGCTTCGCGGCGACCCCCGAATCGAAGTGCGGTTCGACCGCGAGCGAGCCGTTCTCGCGGTAGCGCCAGCGCGGCCGGTCGAGCGCGGCCTGCAGCGGGAGGTCGTAGTCCACGAGATTCGAGATTACCTGTACGTGGCCCTGCGGCTGCATGTAGCCGCCCATCACGCCGAACGCCGCCCAGTCGTCCTCGTCGAGCTTCGCGGCGGCGGGAATCAGCGTGTGGAACGGCCGCTTGCCGGGTTCGAGGCGGTTCGGGTGCTCGGGGTCCAGCGAGAACGACGACCCGCGGTTCTGGAGCGCGATGCCGGTGTCGCCGGCGACCAGCCCGGAGCCGAAGCCCGCGAACCGGGAGTTGATGAACGAGACGACGTTGCCCTCGTCGTCGGCGACGCAGAGCAACACGGTGTCGGCGTCCTCGGCGTTCGCGTCGGGAACGCCGAACGACACGTCGTCGTTGCACGTCTCCCCGACTTCCGCGGCGCGCTTTGCGGCCCACTCCTTCGAGGCGAGCGGCGGGTGGTCCTCGTACTCGGGGTCGGTGATGTAGTGGTGGCCGTCGTGGAACGCGAGCTTCGTCGCCTCCGCGAAGTAGTGCGCGCGCTCCGGGGAGTCAAGCGGGTAGTCGCCGGCGCCCAACTCTTCGGCGATGTTGAGCGCTTCCAGCGCCACCAGCCCCTGATTGTTCGGCGGGAGCTCGTAGACCTCGGCGCCGTTGTACGTCGTAGAGACCGGCTCGGGGAACTCGGGCACGAAGGCCGCGAGGTCCTCCATGGTGAGGAAGCAGCCGTGGGACTGGACTTCCGCGGCGATGGCTTCCCCGATGTCGCCCTCGTAGACGACGTCCGCGCCCTCGTCGGCGATGCGCTGGAGGGTCTGTCCGAGTTCCGGGAGCGTCACCGTCTGACCGACGTCCGGTGACTCGCCGTCGAAGAGGTAGGCGTCGCGGGCGTTGTCGTCCTCGAAGAGCTGTTCGCCGTGCGTCCACGCCGACGCGATGCCCTCCGAGACCGGGTAGCCCTCCGTGGCGTACCGGATGGCGGGCTGGAGGAGGTCGCCGAGGTCCTTCCGACCGAACTTCTCGGCGGTCGCCTCCCAGCCGCGGGCGGTGCCGGGGACGGTGACGGTGTGCGCGCCAGTCATCGGCATCTCGGCGTCCTCGGGCGCGACGTCCTGCTCGTCGGCGACGGCCTCGCGGACGTTCTCGATGGTGGCGTCCGCGGGCGCGGGGCCGCACGAGCGCATCGCGCCGACGTCGCCGTCGGCGGTCCGGTAGCACGCGAACACGTCGCCGCCCAGCCCCGTGGAGGTGGGTTCGACGACGTTCAGCGCGGCCGCGGTGGCGACCGCCGCGTCGAAGGCGTTCCCGCCGTCTTCGAGCACGGAGACGCCGGCCTGCGCCGCGAGCGGCTGGCTCGTGGCGACGACGCCGCGCTGCCCGTAGACGGTCGAGCGCCGCGACGAGAACCGGTCGAGGTCCGGTGAGTCCATGCACGTAGGCTGGCCGCACCCACGGGAAAGGGTGGGACCGAATATGTCCGCCCCGCGCTACCGGCCGCGCGCGCCGATGTACTCGCCGACCTCGGCCATCACCTTCTCCTCGGCCCGCGAGAGGTGCTCCCACGTCGTCGTCTGCGCGAGCCCGAGTTCGTCGGCGATGTCCTCGACGCGGACGTCGGAGCCCTCGTCGTAGTAGCCGGCGTCGGTCGCCAGCGACAACACCTCCAGTTGGCGCTCTGTCAGCGACTCCACGATGCGGGAGAACGCGAGGTGTTCCTCGTCGTCCAGCTCGTCGAGGGCGACATCCCGCACGAGTTCGGTGTCGTTGCCGGCGCTCTCCAGCGAGTCCACGATGGCCGCGAGGTCGTCGTCGCCGTCGAGGTACAGCGTCCAGTGCTCCCAGCCGGCGCGGATGGTGGTGCCCGCGCGGTAGTGGACGCCGTGGTCGGTGAGCCGCTGGGCGATGCTGTCCCACTGGTAGCTGTCGTAGGTGACCGCGACGAACACGCGGTCGCTGTCCAGCGACGACAGGGCCTCCACGTCGAGGACGGGGTCGGCGGCGGCGAAGTCGTCGAGGAAGCCCTCGATGGCCGCTCTCGGACCGCTGAGTTCGACGATGCGCTTGCGCTCGGCGGCGCTGCCGGACAGCGAGGAGACGCTGCGCACCGTCACGTCGGGGTAGTCGGCGCTGACGTCGCTCTCGGGCTCGCCGCGGTGCCGCACCCGGAGCGTGATTTCTCGCATCACGCCGTCGAAGGGCGCCGGGGAATTTACGTTTGAGCACTTTGCCGCAACCGGCAACGCTTGCGAGAGCGCCGGGAACAGACCGCAACCCGGATATACTCGGTGGCATCCTAAAACCGGACCGTCGGATACGTGGGGACACACTACCGTGACAGAAACTGACAGTCTCTCTCTCGTCGCCAGTTCCTCGAAGGCACCGGCGCCGCCGCGGTCGCGGCCGCGACGGCGGGCTGCACCGGCAGCGGGAACGACGGCAACACGAGCGACGACACCGAAACGACCGGCGACGGCACCGAGCAGGACGGCGGGAAGCGCTACCGCGGCGTGATGGTGGGGACGGCGACTACCTTCGACCCCGTGGCGGCGACCGACACGGCCTCGGGCACGTACATCACGAACGTCTTCGACGGGCTGGTGACGTACCCGAACGGGCAGACGAACGCCGAGACCCAGCTCGCGACCGACTACGAGACCTCGGAGGACGGCCGCGTGCTGACGTTCCAGCTGAAGGAGGGCGTGACGTACAACGACGGTCAGGAGGTGACCGCGGCGGACGTCGTCTACAGCTTCGAGCGCGTCGCCGCGTCCTCGAACTCCCGGAACACGCAGTCTATCCTCGACACGCTGGGTGTCGTCCACGAGACCGAGACCGACGACGAGGGCAACGAGCAGTACGTCCCCAACAGCATGGACGTGGAGGCGACCGGCGAGTACGAGTAACGCGGCACGCGCCGCGGCGGGCCGAAGCTCTTTCTCGCGGGCGCACGACGACTCGACCATGGCGCGACCACACGTAGTCGTCGTCGGGGCGTACGGGAGCGCGGGCGTCGCGGCTGCCGAGCAGTTGGCCGCGGCGGACGTGGAACTGACACTCGTCGACGACGGCGAGCCGGGCGGCGGGCTCTGCATCCTCCGCGGCTGCATGCCGTCGAAGGAGGTGCTGTCGGCGGCCGCGCACCGCTATCAGGCCCGCCACGACGACCGGCTGGTCGGCGAGCTCCCGGACGTGGACCTGTCGAGGGTCGTCGAGCGGAAAGACGACAACGTCCTCGGGTACGCCGAGCACCGCCGGGGCGCGGTCCACGACCTCGCGGAGCGCGACAACGTCACCTTCCACCACGAGACCGCGGAGTTCGTCGGCGACCGCGTGCTGGACGTCGGCGGCGAGCGCATCGAGGCCGACTACGTCGTGCTGGCGACCGGGTCGCGGCTAAACGTTCCCGACCTCCCGGGCATCAGCGACGTGGACTGGATGGGCAGCCGGGACGTGCTGGACGCAACCGAGTTCCCGGACTCCGGCGTGGTGATGGGCTTCGGCTACGTCGGCCTCGAACTCGTCCCGTACCTCACGGAGGCGGCGGGGATGGACATCACAGTCGTCGAGCACGACGACCGGCCGCTGGACGACTACCACCCGTCGTTCGGCGAGGAACTCCTAGAGATGTACCGCGAGGAGTTCGGCGTCGAGGTCCGCACGGAGGTCCGCGAGGAGCGCGTCGAATCCGCGGAGAATGGCGTGCGCGTCCACCTCGACGACGGCTCCGTCGCGGAGGGCGACCAGTTGTTCCTGTTCACGGGGCGCGAGCCGTCGTTCCCCGATGGCGTCGAGCGAACCGCGCTCTCCACGGAGCAGGGCTGGGTCGGCGACACGATGCAGGCCGTCGACGACGACCGCGTGTTCGTCGTCGGGGACGCCGTCGGCGACCGAATGCTCCTCCACACGGCCAAAGAGGAGGGATACCTCGCGGGCCGGAATATTTCCCACCGCGAAACCGGCGAGCCGCTGGAGGAGTACGACCCGCTCGCGCACAAGGTGATGTTCTCGGGCGCGGGCGTCTACCCGTTCGCGTCACTCGGCCTGACCGCCGAACAGGCGCGCGCCAAGGGCCACGAGATCGTGACCGCCCAGCGGGACGCCAGCGACGACGGCGTGTTCAGGGCGAAAGTCGCCTCCCGCGGCACCGCGCGGCTGGTCGTGGACGCCGACGACGGCACCGTGCTCGGCTACCACGGCCTCCACTACGACGCGGACGCGATGGCGAAGACGATGCAGGTGGTGCTGGAGGCGGAGATGGACGTCCGGGAGCTCCCGGACCGCGCGTACCACCCGACGACCCCCGAGATTCTCGACGGGCTGTTCCGGGAGACCGCCGGCCAGTTGTAGTCAGTCGGGGCGCAACCACGCGGTGTCGTACTCCGCGAGCACGCTGTCGACGGCGCTGGCGAGGTCCTCGAAGCGCTCGGTCGGCAGGCGGTCCGTGGTGACGAACGCGCCGTGGTAGCCGTGGATGACCCGCGTGAGGTAGCCGTCCTCGAAGGCGCGAATCGTGAACTGGTAGTCGCCGAGTTCGGTGTCCTCGTAGACGCGCTTGGAGGTGAAGCCGTTGCGCTCGGCGTTCGCGAACCCGACGATGTTCGCGCCGGATTCGAGGTCGTCACGGAGGTACAGCTGTTCCTCGTGGGCGGTGTCGAAGTACGTGATGCTGCGGAGGCGGTCGCCGACCGCGGTCCGGCAGACGCTGACGAGCTCGTTGACGAACTCCTCGTCGAGGTCGCTTTCGTTGCCCATACGTGAGGTGTCGCCACGACCGGCAAAAAGTTACGGGCGGCGTTCCCACCTCCCGGGAGGACGGGCCTACAAGAGTTATAGGTGCTCCGTTGGAACGGTGACACATGTCCGAGTCAGAGAGCGATGGCGCCGAGTTCGACGAACAGCCCGCCGCCCTCGGGGTGAAGGTCGGCAGCACCCGCACGGTCGTCTCCGCGGGGGACGCCAACGACCCGAACGTCGTCCGCACGCTGACGTGCCTGGCGACCTACGAGGACGCGCTCACCGGCGAGGAACACGTCCTCTACGGCGAGGAAGCCGCCACGGAGTACCCCGACCGCGTGCGCTATATGCTCCGGTCGGGGCTCCCCGAGGACGAGGAGACCACCGACCTCGCGAAGACCTTCCTCGAGGAGTTCGCGCGCTCGAACGGCCTCCCCGAGGACTCCGTGGTCGTGTACGCCATCCCGACCATCGACAACGACGTCGGGCTGGAGCGACTCTCGGAAATCATCGAGGACGGCCCCATCGGCGAGCGGCTGGTGCGGTCGTACCCCGAGTCGCTCTGTGGCGCGGTGCCCGCGCTCGGCGACGGCCTCGAAGCAATCGAGGAGACGTTCGTCGCTGTGAACATGGGTTCGACGAACCTCGAAGCGTGCGCGTACCGCCGCGGCGAGCAGCTCGCGCCGTTCTCGACGGGCGCCATCACGGGCACCGAGGTAGACCGCCGCATCGCGAACTACGTCGAGGAGGAGACGCAGGGCCGCGTGAACATCGACCTCACGACCGCCCGCGAGTACAAGGAGGAGCACGCCGACTTCCTGGACTACGAGCCGTTCAGCGACATCATCCAGCAGCCCGGCGGCGGCACCTACGAGTTCACCATCGAGGAGAGCGTGATGGACGCCGTCGACGAGTACGTCGACGACGCCGTCGACGAGGTGGCGAACGTCTTCATGCCCGAACTCGCCAACGACTACATGAAAATCTACCAGCAGGCCCTCGACAACCCCGTGGTGCTCACGGGCGGGATGGCCTGCATCCCGGGCGTCGTCGACGAGTTCGAGCAGCGCCTCAGCGAGGAGCTCGAACGCGACGTGACCGCGACGACGGCCGACGACCCGGCGACCGCAGCCGCCCGGGGCGCCCACCGCATCGCCGGCCGGCTCGTGGAGCTCAACGAGTACTGAGACAACGCTTTTCTCGGCGGGCGAGAACCACCCGAACGGGATGGTCCCCGACTCCCGCGAGGACGCGCCGACCGACGAGGTAGAGTTGCCCGACGGCCGCACGCTGGCGTACGCGACGTACGGCGACCCCGACGGCGCGCCGGTCGTCTTCTGCCACGGCACGCCGGGGTCCCGAATCTCCGGCCAACTCGGAGCGGACGCGACCGCCGAGGCGGGCGTGCGAGTAATCGCGCCGGACCGCCCGGGCTTCGGCGCGTCGGACCGCCAGCCCGGCCGGACGTTCGCGGACTGGGCGGGCGACGTGGCGGCGCTGACCGACGAACTCGGCGTCGAGGAGTACGGCGTCGTCGGCTTCTCCGGCGGCGGGCCGTACGCGCTAGCGTGCGCCGCCCACACGCCCGGGCGCGTGTCGCGGTGCGCGGTCGTCTCCGGGGTCGGGCCGCCCGGCAGCGAGCGCGGCGACCTCGGGTTCGGGCGCGCGCTGGCGTCCGCATCCAAAGTGTCCCCGCAGTTCGGACGGCCGCTCGTCTGGCTGATGGCGCGCGCCGTCGCGAGCGCGGACTCGTTCACGGACGTGGTCGGTGACGCCGACGCCGACCTCGCGGACCCGCGGCGCGGCGAGAGCGGGCGCGTCCTCTTGGCGGACTTCCGCGAGGGACTGCGTCAGGGGACGACGCCGCTGGCGACCGACTACAGCGTGCTCTACGGCGACTGGGACTTCGACCTCGCGGACGTCACCGTGCCGACGCGCGTGTTCCACGGCCGCGAGGACGCGAACGTCCCGCTGGCGGCCGGCGAGCGCGTCGCCAGCGCGGTGCCGGACGCCGACCTCGCGGTCTACGAAAACGCCGGCCACTTCCGGCCAATCGTCGAGGAGGCGCGCGACGTCTACGGCTGGGCGGCCGAAACCGAGGCGTGAGCGGCGACTGAGTTACGACGGGACGGTACAGCCCTCGACGTACTCGACGTCCGCGACGGAGTCGATGGCAGGGTCGTCGCCGCAGACGGGGCAGTCGGGGTTCTTCGCGACCGGCACCGTCTCGAAGGACATGTCGCCGGCGTCGTAGAACAGCAGGCGGCCGGTCAGGCGCTCGCCGTAGTCGAGCAGGCCCTTCACGCACTCGATCGCCTGAATGCAGCCCATCGTCCCGGGCAGGATGCCGAGGACGCCCGCGGTCGCGCAGTCCGGAATCGTCCCCTCGGGCGGGGCTTCCGGGAACAGACACCGGTAGCACGCGCTCCCGGGTTCGTACGTGATGGCCTGTCCCTCGAAGCGATAGATGGCGGCGTGACTGAACGGAATCCCGCGGAGCACGCAGGCGTCGTTGACGAGGTAGCGCGTCGCGAAGTTGTCCGAACAGTCCACCACGTAGTCGACGCCGTCGAGGAACTCCGCGACGTTGTCCTGGTCGAGCCGGGTGACGTGTGCGTCTACGTCCACGTCGGGGTTGAGGTCCTCGACGTACTCGCGGGCGCTCTCGGCCTTCGCGCGGCCGACGTCGGCGTCCGCGTGGATGATTTGGCGCTGGAGGTTCGACCGCTCGACGTCGTCGTGGTCGACGATGCGGAGCCGGCCGACGCCCGCCGCCGCGAGATACTGGATGACCGGCGCGCCCAGACCGCCCGCGCCCACCACGAGCACGTCGCCGTCGAGCAGGCGCTTCTGCCCCTCGGCGCCGACGTCGTCCATGATGATGTGCCGCGAGTAGCGGTCGAGCTGCACCGGATCGAGATTCAGCCCGGTCATACCGGAGGTGACGGCGCGCGCGCGGGTAAGCGTTTACTCGTCGGACGGCGCTGCCGCTGGCGGGCGCGGCGACGAAAGAACTACGGGTACCCCTACCCGGCAGTGGCTCATACCGACTCCCTCGGTAAATGTCTTGTCAGGTCGGAGCGCGGGCGGTAGGGACGGCCTAACTCCCGGGAGCGTTTCCCTATCCGTCGTATTCGGCTGTTTCCGAGTTTGCGGAGAGCACGCGACGGATTCGCCGGGCCGTGGTGACGACGTCGTCGCTGACGCGCCCGACTGCGCTCAACAGCGGGTGCGAGGAGGACAGCGACTGGTAGAGGTACTCGTTGACCGGGGCGGCCGACCCGCCGGGGACGCGGACGGTCTCCGGTTCGAGGTCGCCGGCCTGCCGGCGGACCGCGAGGTCCTTGCACTCTGCTTCGAGGGCGTCCAGGTCCGCGAGCAGCCGGCGGAGTTCGCGCGGCGGACAGCCGTAGAACGGCCGCGACCGAATCGCCGCGAGGTCCTCGTGGACGGCGGACAGCGCGCGCTCGCCGTCGTCGAGCGCGTCGGCCTCGTCGGCGAGGTCCGCGAGCAGGTGCTTGCGGCTGCGCTTGGACTCGCGGGCCGCGGCCAGCAGTTGGTCGCGCAGCAGCGGCGTGACGCGCGCGGCCTGCCGGAGCGCCACCGCCAGCTCCGCGCCGAACTCCGACGCGACGCTCTCCCAGTAGCCGTCCCCGTACTCGCTGTCGTAGTGGGGCGTGTCCATGACCGTCTCGACGTACGCGTCCCGAATCGCGGCGCTGGCGGGGCTCTCCGCTCGCTCGGCGCGCCCGCGGTCGGCGAGCGTCCCGGCGGCGTTCCGGGCGGGCGCCGACTCGGCGGCCGCGGCGTCCGGGTCGATGGCGTCGAGGCGGCGGCAGAACGTCCCGAGCGCGTCCGCTTCCGCGCGGAGGATACGGCGTTCGCGGCGGAGCGCGCGGCGCGCGTCGGGAATACACTCCTCGAAGCCGGTGGTCGCGGCGGTCCCGTGCCCCCGAGAGACAGACTGTGGCATGAGCGCGGTTTCGACGCCGCTCGTATAGAAGTCTGCTAGGAGTGCTATATTGGTCTTCGTGGTGGTCGGGAGTCTCGCCGCGTCACCGCCCCGGGGCGAACGCGTCCCGCGACGGTTCGAACTCCGCGAGCCGCGCCTCGCAGGCGGGACACGTGACGGCGACGACGTCGGCCTCGCGGCAGCACGACTCGACGGTGTCCTCGGCGACCTTCGTCGCGCCGCCGCAGACGGGGCAACGCTCGGCGACCGCCCGGACCCTCGCGGCTAGGCTCGCCCGCTGCACGCGGTCGAGTTCGGTCCACGCCGTCGCCGCGAGCACGCGCTCGGTCGCGAGGTCCGCGACGAGCGCCGTCCGGGACGGCAACTCGCCGGCCCAGTCGCCGTCGACGGTGACGGCGACACCGCGCTCGCGGGACGACACCGCGACCGAGTCGGCGCTGGCCGACAGCGTGTCGGCGACGGCGCGCCGCACCGCCGCGGGGGACGCCGACAGCGACGCGGCGGTCGCCGCCCACCGCGAGCGGAACGACGGCGCGAGTGACGGCGGGTCGGCGTCTTCGAGGACGCCGAGTTCGACGAGCGACGCCGTCGGGTCGGTCGCGTCAAGGGCGGCGGCGCCCGCTGCGCTCTCGAGGCCGCGGTCGCGCTGGCGCTTCCCGAGCACTGCCAGCACGCTGTCGGGAAGGTAGCGCCGCGTGAGCCGCGGCGTCCCGGGGACGACGTAGCCACGGAGCCAGACGGCAGCGACGCCGACGGCAGCGACGAGGACGCCGGCGGCGAGCGTTCGCAACGCGGCCAGTCCCGCCGCAGCGGCCACGAGCGCGAGATTGAGGGCAGTGCAGGGGCGACAGCGGTTCCGTCCGGTGTACGCCGGCGCCCGGAGCGCGTCGACGGCGGCCGAGAGCGAGCGACCCATGCTGGCGTCGGGAACGGACGGCCCGCGGAAACCGTTCGCTATGAGCGCTCGGTGCGGCTACATAGGCGACCGTACCGCTACGAGCCCTATCGAGCGGTCAGTTCCCCACGGCCCCGGTGTAGAGGCGAACGACCGCGGAAATATCAATATTATAATAGTACAAGTGGTGGTTCGGCCTCGCACTACGCGATGCCCGAGGACACCAACGGCAGTCGACGGATTTTCCTGAAAGGGTCTGCGACCGCGCTCGCGGCCGGACTGGCCGGCTGCACGGGAATCACGAACGACATCACCGGCGGCGGGGGCGGTGGCGGCAGTTCGGGGGAGGACCCGCTGCTGGCCGACGACAGCGCCTTCGACCCCGAGGCGCCGAACTGGAGCGAGAACAACTACCTGTCGGCGCCGCTCATCGAGTCGGGGTTCGAGCGCGGCACGCAGGCGGACCTCGAGCGGATGGGGAACCGGGACGTCGAGGAGGTCCCGCACGGCGACCCCGTCCGGGAGCCCCCGGAGGACGACAGCGAGTACCTCGACCCGGACACGCTCGTGTTCACGGAGAGCCCCAGCGAGGACGTCGAGGGGCGCTACGAGGAGGACTTCCGAGCGGTGTTCGACCGCATCGAGGAGGAGACCGGCAAGCCCGTCGAGTACAACCGCGTGAACAGCTACGCGGCGTCCGTCGAGGCGATGCGCTCGGAGCGCGCGCACATCGCGAACTTCTCGACGGGGACGACGGCGTTCGCGGTCAACCTCGCCGGCGCCGTCCCGTTCACCGCCGGCATCGCGCCCGACGGCGCGTTCGGCTACCGGCTGTTCGCGACGACCCGCGCGGACGCCGGCGACGTCCAGAGCATCGAGGACTTCGCCGACGACGACGTGAGAATCGCGCACGCCGAACCCGCGTCGAACTCCGGCCACCAGGCGCCGTCGGCGCTGTTCGACCAGCAGTTCGACGTGACCGCCGGCGAGGACTACGAGGTGAACTTCTCCGGCGGCCACTCCCAGACGACCCGTGGCATCGCCGCCGGCGACTACGACGCCGGCCCCATCTGTTCGACCTGCTTCAAGGACACCGTCGAGGGCGACAGCAACCTCAGCTTCGAGGACTTCAAGGTCGTCTGGGCGTCGGACCCGTTCCCGAACGGCCCCGTCGCCTACCGGTACAACCTCCACCCCGACATCGTCGAGGGCATCGAGGCCGCGTGGCTGGACAGCGACTTCTCGGACACCGCGTACGCCGAGCGCACCGGCTACAGCGAGTACGTCCCCATCGAGTACCGCAAGCACTGGTACAACATCATGGTCATCCAGCGGTACAACGGGGTCGAGTACACGGAGACCGCACTGAGCGAATGACGCTGGACGTGACCGACCTGTCAAAGACGTACGCCTCCGGCGACGAGGCGCTGACCGGCGTCGACCTCTCCATCGAGGGCAGCGAGACCGTCGCCATGATCGGGCCCAGCGGCGCGGGCAAGAGCACGTTCGTCCGGTGTATCAATCGGCTCACGGAGCCGACCTCGGGGACCGTCGAGCTGGACGGCACGGAGCTGACGGCGCTCGGCGACGACGAGCTCCGGTCTGCCCGACGGGACATCGGGATGATATTCCAGGAGTACGACCTCGTCGAGCGGCTCACCGTGATGGAGAACGTCCTCACGGGACGGCTCGGCTACGTCTCGACGTGGCGCGCGTTCCGCCGGGACTTCCCGCCCAAGGACGTCGAGCGCGCCTACGAGATACTCGACCGCGTCGGGCTCGACGGGATGGAGGACAAGCGCGTCGACGAGCTCTCGGGCGGCCAGCGCCAGCGCGTCGGCATCGCGCGCGCGGTCATCCAGCAGCCGAAGATCCTGCTCGTCGACGAGCCGACGTCCAGCCTCGACCCCGAGACGTCGAACACCGTGATGGGGCTGCTCACGGACATCGCGGCCGAGCGCGACGTCCCCGTGCTCATCAACATCCACGAGGTGGACCTCGCGCTCGACTACGCGGACCGCGTCGTCGGCCTCCACGACGGCGACGTTGTCTTCGAGGGCGTCCCCGCGGACGTCGACGACCGCGTCCTCGACAGAATCTACCGGGGCGCCGGCGACGCGGACGGCGTCGAGACGCCCGAGCAGACCCGGGACGGCCGCGACGCCGGCGTGCTCGAAGAGCCCGACCGCTCGCTCCCCGGAGGGACGTGAGATGGCGGCCAGCGAGCGAACGTGGGAGCGGCCGACCGTGTTCGGTCGCCGCGAAGTCAAGTGGAGCGTCTACGTCGCCGTCGTCGCCTTCTTCGCGTGGTCCGCGTGGGGCGTCGGCCTGAACGTCCCGCGAGTCGTCGACGGCGTCGGCCGCGGCGCGACCCTGCTCGGGGACTTCTTCCCGCCGGACGCCACGCCCCGTCAGACCCGGCGAATCGTCGACAAGATGTTCGAGAGCGTCGCGATGGCGATGGTCTCGACGGCGACCGGCATCGCGCTCAGCGTCCCCATCGCGTTCATGGCCGCCGAGAACCTCTCGCCGAAGCCGCTGTACTACCTCAACCGCGGGTTCATCTCCGTCTCGCGGGCGTTCAACGCCATCATCGTCGCCATCCTCGTGGTGAAGGCGGTCGGCCTCGGGCCGCTGGCCGGCATCATCACGATCACGTTCAAGACCGTCGGGTTCTTCTCGAAGCTGCTCGCCGAGGACTTAGAGGACATCGACATGGGCAGCGTCGACGCCGTCCGCGCGAGCGGCGCCGGTCCGGTCCAGACGCTGCTGTACGGCGTCGTCCCCCAGATTATCCCGCGGTTCGCCGGCCTGTCGGTGTACCGCTGGGACATCAACATCCGCACGTCGACCATCGTCGGCATCGTCGGCGCCGGCGGCATCGGCTCTGTCCTGCTGACGGCGTTCAACCGCTACGACTACCAGTACGTCGCAGCGATTCTGGTCGCGATAATCGCGGTCGTGCTCGTCGCGGAGGGGACGAGCGCGGTCGTCCGACGGAGGTACCAGTGATGTCCAGCGAGACCCGGGCGTGGCGGCGGTTCGACCGTCGCCGACGCCTCGGCCGGTTCGCCGGCTGGCTGCTCGCGCTGGTCGTGCTCGTCGGCTCGTGGCGGTTCCTCGACGTGGACCTCGTCGCCGCGGAGACGGTGCCGCGGGAGGTCAACGACCTGCTCTCGCGGATGTACCCGCCGGACGTCGCGTACGCGCCCGAGATCGTGGACCCACTCGTCGAGACGCTGCACATCGCCGGGCTCGGCACCGCCGGCGCGCTCGTGCTCGCGGTGCCGGTCGCGCTGCTCGCCGCCGAGAACACCACGCCGAACCGGGCGACCTACTGGCTGGGGAAGATCGTCGTGACGACGAGCCGGTCGGTGAACACCATCGTCTGGGCGCTGATTTTCGTCGTCGTCTTCGGGAGCGGGCCGCTGGCCGGCGCCGTCGCCATCGCGTTCCGGTCGGTCGGCTTCCTCGGGAAGCTGCTCGGCGAGGAGATCGAGGAGATCGACCTCGGGCAGGTCGACGCCGTGCGGGCCAGCGGCGCCTCCGCCGCGCAGGTCCTGCTCTACGGCATCCTCCCGCAGGTCAAGCCCGCGCTCGTCGGGCTGTCGGTGTACCGCTGGGACATCAACGTCCGCGACTCCACCATCCTCGGGTTCGTCGGCGCGGGCGGCATCGGCGTCCAGCTCTTCCGCGCCGTCAACGCCTTCGCGTGGCAGTCCGTCTCCACGATACTGCTGGTCATCCTCGCCGTCGTGCTCGCCAGCGAGGGCATCTCCGCGTACGCCCGACGGCTGATACGGTGATCCAAACCTGGAGACGCCACTCCCGGCGGGACCGCCGCCCCGCGGAGTTGGCACATTACAACCGAGCACTCATCCCGCCCGCGACCGGAGGCGACGTATGCGCGAGTTCGCGTTCACCGTCACCTACGAGGAGGACGTCGACGACCTCGTCGACGTGTTCATCCGGAATCCGGGGCTGTCATCGTACACGCGGTCGTGTCACGTGACCGGGAACACGATGTGGCGCGTGGACAACGTCTCGGGGCCGCAGGAGGCGCTGGCGGAGTACGACCGCGCGCTCGACCGGCTCTCGCGGTGTTCGAGCCTGCGGGGCATCGGCGGCTGCGAGATGGACTTCGAGTACGAGACGCTGGAGTCCCAGCCGAACGGCCGCGTCATCTACTCCCGGCAATCCGAGGGCGAGGGGTGTCGCTCCATCCCCTACCTCGCCGCGGAGTACCTCGGCGACGGCCTCCTGTTGCACGCGAAACAGCGCGGGGACGCGTACCGCTGGCAGATTCTCGCCGCCGACGACGCCGCGATGAGCGAGGTCTACGAGGAGCTCGAACGCAACCTCCGCGACGGCCTCACGCTCGAACTCGACCGCGTCGAGCACGCCCCCGAGTGGCCCGACCGCGACCCGACCCCGACCGACCTGCCGGCCGAGCAGCGCGAAGCCGTCGAGCTCGCCGTCGAGTACGGCTACTACGAGCAGCCCCGGCAGGCGTCCCTCCAGGAGATTGCGAGCGCCGAGGACATCCCAACGTCCACGCTGCAGTACCGCATCACGCAGGCCGAGGCGTGGCTCGCGAAGGCGTACCTCCGGGACGGCACGCCGCCGTCGAACCCCGCGCCGCTGGTGAGTAGCTCCGACTAATCAGGCGCGAGCGCGGGGACGCGTTCGGAATGTACCGAACGAGGCGCTTTGCGCGTCCGGCCGCTACGAGACACCGTAATGGCGAACGACGCAGACGGCACGGAAGTCTCGCGACGCAACTACCTCAAGCTCGGCGGCGCGACGCTCGCGGGCGTCTCGTTCGCGTCCGTCGGGAGCGCCGTGATGGACCGCGGCAGCGACGACGGCGACGAGGGCGCGCAGGCGAGCAACACGGTCCTCATTCAGGACGGCACGGTCGTCACCGTGGACCCCGAGCGCGGCGTCCTCGACGAGGCGGACATCCTCGTGCGGGACGGCGAAATCGACGCCATCGGGAGCGACATCGACGCGCCCGCGGCGGACGTCGTGGACGCCAGCGACTCCATCGTCGTCCCCGGGTTCGTCAACGCCCACCTCCACACGTGGGAGTCCGGCGTCCGCGGCGTCGCCGGCAACTGGACGTTCCTCGAGTACCTCGAGAAGATGCTCGGCGAAATCAGCAGCCACTACCGGCCCGAGGACGCCTACCTCGGCAACCTCTTCGGCGCCGTCCAGCAGCTCAACGCCGGGACGACGACCGTCCTGGACTGGTTCCACATCGCGAACACGCCCGACCACACCGACCGCGCCATCGACGGCCTCGCGGACGCCGGCATCCGCTCGCTGTTCGTCCACGGGCCGCCCGGCGACGACAGCGCGACGTGGTGGAGCAACAG
Source organism: Halobacterium hubeiense (assembly GCF_001488575.1). Classification (NCBI taxonomy): domain Archaea; kingdom Methanobacteriati; phylum Methanobacteriota; class Halobacteria; order Halobacteriales; family Halobacteriaceae; genus Halobacterium; species Halobacterium hubeiense. Next base: position 320,268 of record NZ_LN831302.1, on the reverse strand, counting down.
CGACGAACCCCACCCCGACGACATCCGCCGGCTCCACGAGGAGCGCTTCCCCAGCGAGGACGGCCTGCTCACGCTCGGCATGGGGATTCGCGGCCCCGACTACTCGACGGACGAAGTCGTCACGCAGGACATCGAACTCGCGCGCGAAATCGGGATTCCCGCCTCCATGCACATCGGGTCCCTCGGCCCGGGCGGCGTCAGCAAGCTCGACGAACTCGGCCTGCTCGGCGACGACCTCAACTACGTCCACGCCAACCGCCTCACCGAAGAGGAGTTCCAGCTCATCGGCGAGTCCGGCGGCTCCGTCTCCACGACGCCCGAAGTCGAACTCCAGATGGGCATGGGGATGCCCGCGCTCGGCGACGCCATCGACGCCGGCGCGATTCCCTCCGTCGGCGTGGACATCGTCTCGAACGTCAGCGACGACATGTTCACGCAGAACCGGATGGCGCTGCAGGTCCAGCGCGGCCTCGACAACCAGCCCACCGTCGAGGCGAACGAACAGATTCAGGACGTCTCGCTGACCGCCCACCGCGCGCTCGAATTCGCGACCATCGAGGGCGCGCGAGCGCTCGGCCTCGACGACGAAATCGGGAGTCTCACGCCCGGCAAGCGCGCGGACATCACCGTCATCGACACGGACGACCTCAACACCGCCGCCTCCCACAACCCCGTCGAGACGGTCGTCTTCCAGTCCGGCATCGAGAACGTCGACACCGTCCTCGTGGACGGCAACGTCGTCAAGCGCAACGGGCTGATTCACAACCCCACCGCGCAGAACCACCTCGACCGCCTCGAAGCATCCGGCCGCCGCATCATGCGGGAGAGCGACCTCTAGAGCGGCTGGCGGATTCGCCGTCTCTCGCGACGTAGGGCCTGGCGGATTTGAACCGTGTGAGCGCTCGCTGACGCTCGCGCTCCCGGGTTCAAATCCGCTGCCCGCATTCACTTCCTGCCGACGCCTCGCGCAGACAGCGCTCGGCGGTCGGCGTTACAGAGAAGTGGGGCCTGGCGGATTTGAACCACCGCTCACCCGGTGTCCCACGACACCCGCCACGCGGACGGACGCCGATATGAGCCGGGGGCTTTGAACCAGACTAAGCTAAGGCCCCTCGCACACCGCTTCCCGTGGCCGAACCTTTAGCCTGTCGGGATTCCACGACAGCGAAGCCAAGACTACGAGAGTAAGTACAGTAGAAGGACGCCGCCACCAGGGCTCGAACCTGGGACAACCTGGGTAACAACCAGGTGCTCTACCAACTGAGCTATGGCGGCTCGCACCCGTTTCTACCCGGTGCGTTTTGAAATGGCTTTCGTTTCGCCAGCAGGCTCGGGCATCGACACGGCTTAGGCGCGGCCGCGCGAATTCGACCGCATGAGCGACTTCGAGGGGGTTCTCGACGCCGTCCGCGAGCGCGTTGACCCGACGCCCGACGAGCGGCGCGCGCTCGCCGAGGCCGCGGAACGGCTGGCCGACCGCGCGCGCGAGGCCATCGCGGAGTTGCCGGTCGAGGCGGACGTGCTGCAGGTCGGGAGCACGGCCCGGGGAACGTGGGTGGCGGGCGACCGCGACATCGACCTGTTCGTGCGGTTCCCCGCGGACCTGCCGCGCGAGCAACTGCAGGAGTACGGGCTCGAAGTCGGCAACGAGGTGCTGCCGGCGGGCCGCGAGGAGTACGCCGAACACCCCTACGTGAAGGGGTCCTTCGAGGGGTACGACGTTGACCTCGTGCCCTGTTACCGGCTGGAGGACGCCACCGACATCCAGTCGGCGGTCGACCGCACGCCGTTCCACAACGCGTACCTCGAACAGCGCCTGAGTGACGCGGACGCCGGCGACGTGCGGCTGTTCAAGCAGTTCCTGAAAGGTATCGGCGCGTACGGCAGCGACCTCCGGACGCAGGGGTTCTCGGGCTACCTCACGGAACTACTCGTGCTGGAGTACGGCGGGTTCCGCGAGACGCTGGAAGCCATCCGGGACTGGGCGCCGCCGGTCGTCCTCGACCCCGAGGACCACGCCGAAGCGGAGTTCGACGACCCGCTCGTGGTCGTGGACCCGACAGACCCCGAGCGCAACGTCGCCGCGGTCGTCTCCGCGGAGAACGTCGCGCGCGTCCAGCACCACGCCCGCGAGTTCCTCGCCGACCCCGACGAGTCGGTGTTCGAGCCGACGACCCCCGAACCACTGAGCGAGGAAGCCGTCCGCGAGCACGTCGAAGCGCGCGGAACGACGCCGCTAGCAGTCGTCTTCGAGGCTCCGGATCTCGTGGAGGACCAACTCTACCCGCAGTTGTATCGGTCCCGTGACGGGCTCGTGCGCGGCCTCGAAATCGAGGGGTTCGAGGTGTTGCGCGCGGCGACGTGGGCCGACGACCGCGCGGTCCTGTTCGCGGAGCTGTCAGTGAGCGAACTCCCGGCGGTCGAACGCCACGAGGGGCCGCCGGTCCACGTCGGCGGGCACGCGCAGGGGTTCTACGAGAAGTACGCGGACGGGGACGCCGCCGGCCCGTTCCTCGACGGCGACCGGTACGTCGTCGAGCGCGAGCGCGAGGTCACGACCGCCGAGGAGTTCGTCCGGGACCAACTGGGGGAAGTCGCGCTCGGCGCGCACGTCGAGTCCATCGTGGAAGCCGGCGACTACGACGTGCTCGCCGGCGACGAGGTCGCGGCGCTCGCCGACGGCTTCGGGACGGAACTCGCAGAATACTTCGAACCGACCGTCTGAGGCCGGGGTTCGGCCGAGTCAGAACGCGGGGTGGGAGGCGCGAATGCCGTCGAGCAGGTCGCGGACGTCGTCGCTGACGTCGTCGTCGGGGCCGACGGGCTCGCGGCCGTCGAACGTCTCGTGGACCATGCCGATGCCGTCGGCGAGCGTGTCGAGGCTGTAGCCGCCCTCCAGAATGAACGCCAGCGCCGCGTCCGTCGCGTCCGCCAGCGTCCGGACGCGATCGGCGAGCAGGCCGTAGCCTTCGGTGGTGACGTGCATCCGCGAGATGGGGTCGTGACGGTGGGCGTCGAAGCCCGCGCTCACGAGGAACACGTCGGGGTCGAAGTCGGTGATGGCGGGTTCGAGCAGTTCGTCGAACGCCGCACAGAAGTCCGCGTCCCCGGAGCCGGCGGGGAACGGCGCGTTCAGCGTCGCTCCGGCGCCGTCGCCCTCGCCGTGCTCGTCTGCGTCGCCCGTGCCCGGGTAGAGGCCGTCCTCGTGAATCGAGGCGTAGAAGACGTCGCCGCGGTCGTAGAAGATGTCCTGCGTGCCGTTGCCGTGGTGGACGTCCCAGTCGAAGATGGCGACGCGGTCCGCGCCGAGGTCGTCGAGGGCGTACTGGGCGGCGACGGCGGCGTTGTTCAGGAAACAGAACCCCATCGCGTCGTCGTAGACGGCGTGGTGGCCCGGCGGCCGGCCGAGCGCGAACGGCGTGTTCCGGCCGGCCGCGCCGTTGACTGCCGCGCGCGTGGCGTCCTTCGCGAGGCCCGCGCTGGCGAGCGCGGCGGGCCACGTCTCCTCGGAGGCGGTCGTGTCGGGGTCCCAGTCGCCGCCGCCGGACTCGCAGAACTCCCGAATCTCGGCGACGTAGTCGGGGTCGTGGACCGCCGCGGCGTCGGCCTCGGTGGCGGGCGTCGCGCCCTCGTAGGAGACGCTGTGGCGCTTCGCGAGCCCGCGCTTGATGGCGCGCAGGCGGTCCGGGCTCTCGGGGTGGCGCGGCCCCGGGTCGTGCGCGAGACACGTCTCGCTGAACCCGAATCTCATTCCACGAGCTGGAAGTACGTCTGGACGTCCTCGGCCTGTACGGTGCGTCGTCCCGCGTGCTCGGCGAGCACGGCGGCGCCCTCGGCGGCGTCGGAGGCGTACGACTCCAGGAGGTCCGCAAGCGCGACGCGGGCGTCCTTGGAGACGCGGAACCGGTCGTCGAGGTCGAGGCGCGCGATGCGGTCGACGGGCGCGACCGGCAGCGTGAGGTCGTCGGCGTCGGGCACCGTCTCGACGCCGAAGTCTGCCGCCATCAGGGTCTTCCGGCCGTCGGCGGCGGCTCGTTCGGCGGCGTCCTGCGCGAGCGACGCGCCGCGGCGCTGGATGCGCCGCGCGAGTTCCTCGGCCGCGTCAGCGCTCACCCGCAAGTCACCCGCGTGTCGCCGGATGATGGTGTCGACCGGCGCGAACGGGAGTTCGACGCTCATGCGTCAATGCGTGGCTGTTGCACGCTTAACTGTTTCCGTTGGGACGGAATCCGCCACCACGACGGCGAGAAGTCGGGGATGAAACGCGAACGCGGCCGGCAGGCGGCGAAACCGAGTCAGTGCAGTTCCTTGGCGCGGAGGCGACCGTCCCGGAGCAGCCCCCGGACGGTCACTTCCTGGCCGAGCGTGACGTCCGCGTCCGTCTCGACGCTCACGGTCTCCTCGCCGTCGTCCAGAATCACGGGGTTCTGGGCCTGCACGACGACGCCCGTGAACTCGACTTCCTCGCCGTCGTCCGCGTCGTCGTCGCTCGGCGAACTGTCGTCGGTGTCGCTGCTCGGGTCGTTGCCGTCCTCGAACGCCGACAGCCCGGTCGGGCCGCTGCCCGAATCGTCGCCGTCCTCGCCGGTGGTCGCACCGTCGGCGAGCGGGATGACCGACGACTGCCAGCCCGCGGAGGCCTCGATGTCGTCCTGCCAGCCGTCCTGAATCTCGACGTCCACGAACGCCACCTCGTCGCCCGGCCCGACGTCGAGGTCGGCCTTGTCGCCCCACAGCGCCACGCGGATGTCGCCCGTGTCGTCCTGCACGCGCACGTTCCGGACTTGGCCCTCGCTGCCGTCGTCGCGGTCGAACGTCCGCTTGGGGTCCGCGGAGCGAATCACGCCCGCGATGTCCGCCACGTCGTCGAGTTCGAGGTCCTCGATGGCCGTGGTGTCCGGCACAAACGCGACATCCGCGTCCACGGGTTCGACCGCGCCGCGGTCGCCGACGTGGAGTTCGAGGCTGCCGTCGCGCTCGCGCACGTAGCCGTCCACGACTTCGACGACCTCGCCCTGCGAGAGTTCGGTCGCGGTCTCGGCCTGCTCGTCCCAGAGCGTGACGCGCACGCGCCCGGTCTCGTCGCCGAGCACGACGTTCGACACCTGCCCCTCGCTGCCGTCGTCGCGGTCGAACGTCCGCACGTCCTCCGTGCCCAGCACTTCGCCCGTGAGGTTCACGTCCGAGATGCCCAGCGAGAGGTCCTCGACGCGGTACTCGTCCTGCACCTGCACGTCGACGTCCTCCTCGTTGTCCACCTCGACCTGGTCGGCGCTGACCTCGATGCCGTTGTAGCCGTCCTTCGGCCGGCCCTTCACGCGGAGCACGTCGCCGACCTCCAGTTCCTCTTTGGCGCCCTCGGCCTGCTCGTCCCACAGCGACAGCCGGACGCTGCCGGTCTCGTCGGCGACGTCGACGTTCACCACGCGGCCCTCCGGGTTCTCGTCGTCGTCCTCGCGCTCGAACGTGCGGACGTCGCCGATGCTGGTCACCTTCGCGATGAACTTCACCTCGTCCATCTCCGGTTCGACGTCGGCGACGCCGTTGACCTCGCCGTCCTCGAGCTCGTGGGCGATGAGCATAGCGGCCGTCTCCTCGTCGGCCAGTCCGCCCATCTGTTCGACCTTCGACTCGACGGCGTCCCGGAACTCCTCGAGGGACACGTCGGTGTCGAGGTCCCCGTAGACGTCCTCGATGTCGTCGCCCATAATCGTAGTTCACTCCAGACGCGAGCCGCGCATAAGCGTTGTCCTTGCCGAATTACGCCGTCTCCGTCTGTCGGTCATCGATGGCACGCGACGGGGTGGCGCCCGCTCCGGTTTGAATCTACGGACTCCGCGCGCACCCCGAATCGTAACCGCTTTACGTAAGTCCGGGCTACGACAGAGTGAGTCCGGATAGGGTAGTGGACTATCCTCTTGGCTTGCGGAGCCAGGGACCGGCGTTCAAATCGCCGTCCGGACGCTCTCTCTTCACACTACGCCCGTGAGCGACGCCCGTGTCGCTCACGGCGTAACCGCGTGATAACGTCAAGGCGATTTGAGCAGGAGAGTCGCAGCCCGTACAGCCGTGCGACGCGAGGCGAACCGGAACGACTCTCCCGGTTCGAATCGCCGTCCGGACGTTCCGGGCACGAAGTTCTTAGCGGTGGACCGAGTACGGGGGTGGTATGAGCGAGGACCGGCCGGTGCTGGCAATCGACCCGCACGTCCACTCGGAGGGGTCGTACGACGCCAACGAGCCCGTGGAGCTCATCCTGGAGCACGCCAGCGACATCGAGCTGGACGGGGTCGTGATAACGGACCACGACGAGATCGAGGAGTCGCTGCGGGCGGCGGAGCTGGCGCCGGAGTACGGGCTGGTGGGGATTCCGGGCGTGGAGGTGTCGACGGCGGCGGGGCACGTGCTCGCCATCGGCGTCACGGAGCGCCCGGAGCGCGGGC